>JAYZBD010000085.1:0-20823 GCA_036339395.1 Planctomycetota bacterium
GGAAGCCCGCCTTGCGCGGGAAGCCGAACTGGCCTATGCCCTGGTTGCACTTCCGACCGACTGGGACTGCTGGCGGGAAACCAGTGAAGATTCGATCCTGGACAACGTGATCGCGAACCTGCAGAAGGCATCTGAAGCCGCACTTGATCTTCTGGAGCGGGCCTGCATGAATCCTCAACTGCTTCAAATCGGACCCAGCCCGGCTCACTGTGCCCTTGAAAAGGCGATCTTCAGTGATCCAGCGTGCATCGACGCGGATGAGCGAAAGCGACTGAGCGTACTCTGGGGACGTGTCCTTCCCTCCTGATACGCTGAACGCATGCAGTCACTGTCGGACATCCGGAATCTCCTTGAAGCTCGTGGACTGAAGCCCCTGAAGCAGTTCGGGCAGAACTTTCTCCATGACCAGAACCAGATTCATCGCCTCATCAATGCCGCTGGAGTCGGGCCTGGTGACCGTGTACTTGAAATCGGACCAGGCACCGGCGCCCTGACCGAGGCCCTGCTTGATGCAGGAGCGGAAGTCGTGGCCTGTGAAATCGATACGGGCCTGGCGGACCTCGTGGCCGAACGCTTCGAGGATCGAGTCCAACTTGTACGCGGTGACTGCCTTGAAAGCGGCCGCCGACTCTCCCGAGACGTGGTAGAGGCACTTGGAGACGAGCCATGGTCTCTCGTCGCGAACCTCCCCTACCAGGTTGCAAGCCCGATCATGATCGACCTGTTGATGCACCATCCCAACTGCCGTGGGCAGTACGTCACCATTCAAAAGGAAGTGGCAGATCGACTGCTCTCCTCCCCCGGAAACAAGACCCGGGGACCACTTGGCATCCTGGCATCCACATTCGGATCCATCGAACGCATCGGCATGATTCCAGCCACCTGCTTCTGGCCCCAACCAAAGGTCGTCAGTGCCATGGTCGCACTCAAACCCATCGAACTCGAGCAGGCGATCGATCGACAGGCATTTGCACGTTTCGTGACAAAACTCTTCTCAGCACGGCGGAAACAACTGGGCCGGATCCTCGGACGAGATCGAATACTGCCTGATGGCATCGATCCATCCTGGCGACCGGAAGTTCTGACGAACGGGCAGTTGATGGCCCTGTTCAACCAGGAATAGGAGTCACTGAGTCTTCCATCGAGTCAGGCCTTGCCCATGTACTCGCCGTTCTCCGGGTTGATCTTGATCGCCTGGCCGACCTCGATGAAGGGTGGAACGCGAACACGGGCCCCCGTCTCGACGGTCGCTTCCTTCAGTTGGTTCGTTGCCGTAGCTCCCTTGGGCTGGGCGATGGTGTCGGTGATTGCCAACTCGACCTGGGCGGGCATCTCGATCCCCAGCGGCTTCTGCTCGAACATGATGATGGTGACCTCGATGTTCTCCTTCAACCACTGGCTCTGCTCGATTGGTATGACTTCGCCGTCGATCTCGACCTGGTCGTAGGTCTCGCTGTCCATGAAGACGAAGGGACCGTGCCCCTGTCCGCTTGAATCATAGAGATACTGCATGGCGCGTCGATCGATCGTGACGTCCTCGACCTTGTCGGAGGAGTTGAGGCGATTCACCTTGATCGTCCCGGTGTCGACATTCTTCATCTTCGCCTGGACATAGGCAGGCCCCTTGCCCGGCTTGACGTGCTCCGTCCCGAGCACGACATGCAAGGTGCCCTCCCAGAGCAGGGCCTGTCCTCGCTTGATATCAGTTGCCTTGATGGGCATCGGCTGTTCTCCATGTCAATGCCAGTTGGTGTACTGGGAACTGGGCAGTGTATCGTGGCTCAGCGAGCGGTGGCCTCGGCGCGGGTTTCCCGCAGCACGGTCACCTTGATCTCGCCGGGAAAGGTCATTTCCTCCTCGACTCGGCGTGCAATCTTCTCGGCAATCGTAAACGCGGTGTCGTCATCCGCCCTGTCGGAATCCACGATCACCCGCACCTCTCGGCCTGCCTGGATTGCATAGGCTTCGGACACTTCATCGATGTCGGTGGCAATGGCCTCGAGATCTCGCAGCCGCTTCACATACATTTCCATCGACTCACGGCGTGCTCCCGGGCGGGAACTGGAGATTGCATCCGCCGCCATGACGATCGGGGTATACGGGGAGCAGGACGGGATGTCTCCATGGTGTCCCCCGATGGCGTTCAGAACCTCTTCCGATTTCTCACCATACCGGCTGCTGAACTCCATTCCGATCGCGGGATGCCCTCCCTCAATCTCGTGGTCCATCGCCTTGCCGATGTCGTGCAGGAAACCACATCGACGTGCCAACTCGCCATCAAGTTCAAGTTGATCGGCGATGATCTGGCTCAGGAAGGCGACTTCAATGGAATGCCGAAGCACGTTCTGGCCGAAACTGGTCCGGAAATGGAGCTTCCCCATCGCCTCGACGATCTTCGGATGAAGGCCCCGGAGATTCGCCTCCAGGATCGCTTCGTTTCCCTCCTTGCGAATTCGTTCCTGCATGTCCTTTCGAACGCTGGCCACGATCTCCTCGATGCGGGAAGGGTGCACTCGACCGTCAGCCACGAGTTTCTGCAGGGATTCACCCGCTATCGCGCGACGGATCGGATCGAAGCATGAAACCGAGATGACTCCAGGGGTGTCATCGACGAGAATGTCGACACCGGTTGCCCGCTCAAGCGCACGTATGTTTCGGCCTTCACGGCCGATGACTCTTCCCTTGATGTCATCGGATGGAATTTTCACCGAACGCACGGTTCCGTCTGCCACGTGTTCAGCTGCGAATCGCTGGATTGCCATGAGCGTGATCTCGCGGCTCTGCCCCCGTGCATCTTCTTCTGCTCGCTCGAGAATCGTGCGGCGGATCCCGGCTGCTTCATGCTCCGAGCGTTCCTCGACCTCGGACATGAACTGGGCCCGTGCTTCCTCGATCGTAAGAGAGGAAACCTCGGCAAGTCGATGCAGGACCTCCTCCATCCGATGCTCGAGCTCGGTGGCCTTCCCACCAAGTTCGTCCTCTTTTGCTCGAAGGATCCCGTCCCGCCGGTCCAGGTTCGATTCCCGCTCGGCAGCCCGTTCCTGCTTCGAATCAAGGTTGTCCTCCCGGTTCTTCAACCGGCCCTGGTCCTTCTTCAATTCCTGGCGAATCGCATCGAGTTCCTGTTCAAGTCCGGTACGCCGTTCCTTCAACGATCGTTCCGCCTCGAGTTCCGATTTCTGGAATGCAGCTTCTGCCGCGGATTCGGCGGCATCACGGATATTCCGGGCTTCGCGTCGAGCAGCCCTGATCGTTCCACCAACACTCATCCGCAGCAGGAGAATGCCGATCCCACCACCCAGGAGCAGGGCAGCGACGATGATGACGATGAAATACGTAAGACTGACCAGTGCAAGACCGGGAAACACGATAAACAGGGGCATCGGAAGAACTCCCGCATGCCGGCAACAGGTGCAATGCACCCTTCCCGCGATCAGCGCGGGGTCCCTGTACGACACGAACCTGTCCTGGAAATCCGCCGGGCATCCGCCCTCGAATCAGCAAGCAGCATGGTCCAGGTGGTCCGGATGAACCCCTGGAGTGACTCCTCCACGAGAAGACGGCCACGGATCTGTTCCGTGGCACTTGACTATTCGATCTGCGTGCGTGTATTCCAAAACGTGCTTGTTCGACTTCAATCTATCACGCCCAGTGAACCCAACCGCATACAGCGGGAGTACGGGAGCTATGCCAAGGGGGCATGGCTCTCTGAACGTGCCGGCCTGGGCCGGTGCGAACGGCATTGTCCGTGTCGTCGTGGGACGTGCCGATTGAAACCGGAGGGTGGAGCAAGAGACGTCCCTGGCATCCAGGTACCTCCGGGAAATGGTCCGGGTACCATTATTCTGAACCCACCCGAGCCCTGTCAAGACCCTTTCCCCAGAATGACCCTGCAAGGCGAATACACCCTCTCATCATCAGGAACACGATGCCTCTCATCCTGAACTGGCTGCTTCGACTGCTGCCGACCAATCCAATCTGCCTGCGAATCATCCGGAACGGATCACGACGATCCCGGCAATTGATGATCAGGGGTGGATTCCTCGGGGCGCTGATCCTGGTCTCCTTCCTCATCCTGATGTTCAATGCCGCGCCGAGTGGTGATGCCCTGTCACTTCGTGCACTTGCCTCGGTTGGCGCCATGATCTTCACCGGCGTCAGCGTCCTGGAAATTCTCCTGGTCTGCCTGCTTACCCCGGTGTTCATGGCGGGCGCCATCTCCCACGAGTCCAATCCCCGCACCTGGGACATCCTCCTCACGACCCCGTTGAACTCCCTGCAGATCGTTCTCGGGAATCTCTTCGGGCGATGGTTCTTCGTACTTGCGCTCCTGCTTTCCACGCTGCCGCTGTTCTTGATCCTGCGGTACTTCGGTGGAGTGCCGAGCACATCGATCATCGGTGGATTCCTGATCGCTGCCATGACATCGCTCTTCGTAGCCTCGGTCGCCATAACCCTGAGTGTCACGAGGCTCGGAGGAAGGAAGGCCGTCTTTTCCTTCTACGTCGCCATCGTGGTGCTCATCTTCGCCACGTGGGCATGTGACAACCAGATGAGAACTCCCGTACCGGGAACATCAGGGGCAACATGGACCACCGTATTCACGCCCTTGAATCCATTCCTCGCCCTTGAAGTGCTGCTCAGTTCAAGAACCTACATGCCTCATGATGGCGTCGAGTCGAGCTGGCTGACGAGGTTGTGGCTCGGAAGCCCCGTGGCAACCTTCAACTGGCTGTGCGCACTTTCGAGCTTCGCGATGATCGTCTTCTCGACGATCTGTGTCCGCGTACTCGCTCGAAACGGTGGTACTGAAACCATGCTTCGCCGACTGGTCGGACTTCCACCCCCGGAAGCCATTCAGCGGGATCCGCAGCCGGTGGGTCGGAATGCGGTTGCATGGCGGGAGGCACGACGAGGAGCCGGCGGACTCACCGAGCGTCTCGCGAGGTGGAGTTTCGCGGGGTTCGCAATTGCTGCGACGATTGTCCTCCTCGGCATGCACCAGAACGGCGCCATGTCTCTTGGCGGACTTCGCAACTCGCTTGGATTCCTGCTGCTGGGCGAAATCTCCCTCGTCACGCTGGTTGCGGTGAATCTCAGTGCAACAGCCGTCAGTCGCGAGCGGGAAGATGGTTCCCTTGACATCATTCTCACGACACCGATTCAACCAGGCCCCTACCTCAGGGGCAAGCATCGTGGACTGATCCGGTACCTGCTTCCGATGATCCTCGTTCCGATCGCGTCACTGCTTCTCGTCCTGCTCTACGAGGCATTCGGCGGGTTTGGTACCCCGACGACGACGCCTGAAGTGATGGCCTCCGGAACAAACGTCGAGGTACCCCTCTTTCAATGGGAAGCAGCCGTTGCATTCACCTTGATGTTCACCCCGTTCATCGGTTGCTGCGTGATGATCGGCCTGCTCTGGTCCATCAGGAGCCGGGGCACGATCGGCTCGATCGTCGCCGCCGTGCTCATCATCGGATCCCTCATGGGCCTGTTGAGCCTGTGCGCTGTTCCGATCATGCAGTCCCAGTTGGGGCCCATGATTGCCGCGATCAGCCCAGTCAACCTCATCCTTGCAGGTCTTGATCCAACAGGCTGGATGCCTGGTGCACTTGGAGGCGGAGGAACCCTGGGTTCGATGGGACTGTGGATCCTGGGAAGCGGCGTCTTCGCCTGCGGGGCCTATACGTTCCTGGCCGTTCTTCTCCACCGGCACATGTCGCGGACGTTCATGATGACCGTCCGACAGCTGGCTGGAACTTCCTGATCAGAACCCACCCGATCGCATGACCTTCAGTGAATCACTGAATGGATAGGAAGCCCAGACTGCAGTCGGGGCGAGTTCCCACATGCCCAGCGATGGATAGACATCACCACGGTAGCCTGCATCGAACATGGTTCGAAGTACGCTTTCGAATGTCGGCTCCTCCCCCTTGTCATCCTTGAGCTGGTTGGAAGCCGCACCGAGGAAACTCACGCTGGCACAGGGCAGCCGATCACTCCTGGTCTCGATCATGCTCCCGATCTTCTGGAATCCACGGGTGAGATCTACGAGCGTGAAATGATCGCGATCCTTTGGACGTAGCAGTGCAAGCACTTCGACCGCATCCATGTCGAACTTCAGGACGAGGACATCGTCGGGGCTGGTCGAATCCGCGAACATCTTTGCATGGGCAGTGATCGAGACGGAGTTCCATTGGCTCGTCGGCAGCAGGTCCGCAAGCATCCCGATGATCCCGTTGCTGTTGTCAGTCGTATTCACACCACAGACGAGCGTGCGGTATCGATGAGCGAGCATGTCAGCCAGGAGATGCTGGCCCCACTGGATCCGGATGCGATCGCGGTCGGTACTCGCTTCCCGGGGGTTGCCGGACGGGAGCAGGATGACCCTTGCCGAACGCTTGTCGGCCTGGATCAGGTGGTCGCCATCATCGTCGTAGAGGCGGGGAACCCTCGGGGTTGATGGTGTCGTCTTGGTCATGGTCTGCATCTCCGGGATTGAACGCTTGGTATTCGTCGAGGCATGGGCTTCAGACAAGTGCCATGCCTGGATTCTCGATGAGTTCCTTCAGGCTCGAGAGGTAGCGGGCGGCAGTGGCCCCGTCCACGACTCGGTGATCATTGCTCAGTGTCGCCGTCATCTCGTGCCCGACAACGACTTCGCCGCTGCGGACAACCGGCTTCTGCTGCACGGCCCCCACTGCAAGGATTGCGCTGTTGGGAGGATTGATGATGGCTGTGAAGTTGTCGATGCCGAACATGCCGAGGTTCGATACCGTGAAGGTCGAATCAGCCATCTCGTCGATCGTAAGCCCCTTCGTCCTGGCCTTCTTCGACAACTCCTTCGATTCCTGGTTGATGACCCGGAGACTCTTCCGGTCCGCGTTGCGTATGGTCGCAACCACGAGTCCGCCACCTCGTTCGGGAGGAAGTGATATGGCGATTCCGATGTTCACGTCACCGTGGTAGTTGATGCAGTCCCCTCCCCACGAGGCATTCATCAACGGATTCGTGTACATCCCCAGGGCGCAACATCGAACAACCAGGTCGTTTATCGACAGCTTGACATCATGCTGGGCCAGCTGCTCGTTGAGCTGCGTCCGCATCTGGACCATGGGATCCATGTCGAAGACCATGCTGACCTGGTAGTGGGGAATGCTCGTCTTCGATTCGACCAGCCGACGGGCAATCGTCTGCCGCATGCCGCTGAGCGGCTCGGACCAGGGCTGCAGGCCGTAGCCGGAAGGCGCGGGAATGTCGGAGGCCTTGATCGGCATGGAGGTCGAAGAGGAATCGACCGGGGTTGCAGGTACGCTAGAAATCGATGTTGAAACCGGTGAAGCAGGTGACAGCCCGGCAGCTGGAGGGACAGCAGCAGCCGTCTCCTTCGTGATTCCGATGGCAGCGAGGACATCTCGCTTGACGATGCGGCCCATGGGACCGGTTCCAGTCAGTGACGCGAGGTCGACGCCGTGCTCATCGGCAATCCGCCGAGCGACCGGGGAAATCCGGACATGCCCACGCATGGTCAGGTGTGGTTCGGCTGGCGCCGATTCGACCGGCTTCGACTCGACATCCTCACCTCCCGCTTCGATGACATCCGGTTCCTCGACAGGTACAACTGGAGGTTCCACCACGGGATCGGGCTCTTGGGCTGCTGCCGGAACTGTTGCGGGAGCAGCTGGCCTGGAGGGTGCATCTCCAACTTCCTCGTCTTCCTCGGCCATGACGGCCACGACGGTTCCCACTTCAACCGGGCTTCCCTCGTTGACAACGATCGAAACCATGGTCCCATCGTCGTAGCATTGCATCTCCATCGTCGCCTTGTCCGTCTCGACATCGGCAATGACATCACCTGCGGAAACGGCATCTCCAGCTGCCACGTGCCACTTCACGATGGTTCCAGTTTCCATCGTGTCGGACAGTCTTGGCATGGTGATGTCGATTGGCATTGGCGACTCCGGGATTGCCTCAGGCGTTGTATGTGACAGAGCGTACCGCTTCACAGATCTTCCTGGCGTTTGGAAGCATTTCCTGTTCCAGGTCGTGTGAATACGGGGCCGGTACATCATCGTTGTGGACTCGATGGACGTGGTTGTCAAGATCATCGAAGCACGCTGCGTGAACCTCGGCCGCAACCTCGGATCCGATGGATGCGAAGGACCAGGACTGGTCGACCACGACGCAGTAATTCGTCTTCTTCACCGACCGGATGATGGCCTCCATGTCCAGTGGCCTGATTGATCGCATGTCGAGTATTTCACAGGATATGCCCTCACGTGCAAGTTGATCCGCTGCCTGCTCGCAGAAGTAGACGGTTCGCCCGAATCCCACGAGGGTGCAGTCGGTCCCCTCGCGATGGATGGTTGCCTTCCCGATGGGCACCACGTAGTCGCCTTCAGGCACGTCGCCCTTGATCGAGAGCAGGCGTTCCGATTCCAGGCAGAACACCGGGTTGTCATCACGAATCGCGCTCTTGAGCAGCCCCTTGGCATCATGAGGGTTCGAAGGAATGATCATCTTCAGCCCTGGCACGTTGGCGTAGAGTGATTCAACACACCAGGAATGCGTCGATCCAAGCTGACCTCCGGCCCCGTCATTCCCCCTGAACACGATCGGACAGCCGAACTGTCCGCCGGACATGTAGAGCATCTTGGGAGCATTGTTCAGGATCTGGTCCGCTGCCACGAGGCTGAAGGACCAGCTCATGAACTCGACGATCGGTCGCAGGCCGAGCATGGTTGAACCGATTCCGAGACCGGCAAAACCACTCTCGGAAATCGGGGTGTCGATGATGCGCCGTGGACCGAATTCCTCGAGCATCCCTTTCGAAACCTTGTATGCACCGTTGTAATCCGCAACCTCTTCTCCAATGAGATAGACGCGAGGATCAGCTCGCATTTCCTCGCTCATGGCCTCGCGAAGGGCCTCGCGGAATTCGATCTCACGAGCCATTGGAAGCCTCCCCCGAAGTCGCATCTTCATCCGTGGCCGGCTTCATGTACCTGGGCAGGGATGTTCCCGTGTAGTCCCCCCAGGTGTCGGCATAGACATCATGGTGAAGTTCGGACACGTCGGGTACCGGGGACTGGCTTGCCCAGTTGACCGCTTCCCTGATTTCATGTCGAACCTGTTTTGAAAGTGACTTGATTTCCTCCTCGGTCATCGCCTTCAGGGCGAGCAGGTACCTGGTGAGTTTCTCGATGGGATCGTCCGCCTCGTATTCCTGCTCCTCCTCGTGGGTTCGATACTTCCGCGGATCGGACATCGAGTGACCCTTGAACCGGTACGTATCGATGTCGACGAAGAAGGGTTTCGTAGTAGCCCGAACCTGGTTGATGATCCCCTTCATCTCACGGTAGACCTCGATGATGTCCATGCCGTCGATCGTTCTTGATTCCATTCCGAAGGCGAGTGCCCTGTTCGTGATCTGGTTGCCGGACGCCGTGCATCGATCGACGGCTGTCCCCATTGCGTAGCGATTGTTCTCGACGCAGAACACGATGGGAAGATCGAAGATGACAGCGAGATTCATTGCTTCGTGCACGGAACCCTGGTTCAAGGCGCCATCCCCAAGGAAACAGGCTGTCACGGAGTCACTCGTGCCACCCTTGATGACTTCATCCGTGTACTTGGTCGCGAAGGCGAGTCCCGTTCCGAGTGGACACTGGGCACCGACGATGCCATGTCCACCGAACATGGAGTTGTTCCGGTCGAAGAAATGCATCGACCCACCCTTCCCCTTTGCACATCCATCGATCCTGCCGAACAGTTCCGCGAATCCGATCTTCGGATCCAGTCCCCTTGCAAGGGCATGACCATGGTCCCTGTAGGCCGTGATGACCGGATCCGTGTGCCGCATCGCTGCAATGCAACCGACGGCAACCGCCTCCTGGCCGTTGTAGACATGAAGGAACCCACCGGCGAGTTTGTTCTGGTAGGCCTGCATGGAGCGGACCTCGAACTCGCGAATTTGGAGCATGTCCCTCAGCCACGACTTGAGGACCTCCGGGTCGGGGACTGGAACGGTGTTTTCAACCACGTGATTGGCGGTCTCGGTCGTCGACATGGTGCGGGGAGGCCTGGCCTCCTCCTCCCTCGGCTACAGGTACGCAAGTATACCGGGAGGGGGCTGTTTCGATGACATTGCGCAGGTTCCCTGACCCCGGTGAGACGCGGAATCGACGATTCTGAAACAATGACGAGGCCCTTTCTCCGCTGTTGAGTGCCCTCAGGGGCTGTGATACGATCCCCCCCCCTTCCAGCGGATGTAGCTCAACTGGATAGAGCATCGGTCTACGAAACCGAAGGTTGCAGGTTCGAGTCCTGCCATCCGCGTTCATCGGGCTTCTCCACGGCCTTCCACATGTTGCAATCCACCCCCATTTGGGGATAATGGAGCGTTCACGTCCAAACGAGAGGTTTTCGAAGGTGCCAAACAAGCTTCATCGCGGGAAACGCATCAGACAGTCGATTGCTCGACGTGCCCGCAACCGCTGGCGAAAACGATCGGTGAAAGACAAGACCGATGCATTTCTCAAGGCGGTTCAGGCCGGTGATGCCACTGCAGCGGAAACCGCCTACAAGGACGTAGCTCGTACCCTCGACAAGGTCGCGAGTACTCCGGCGATGCACAAGAACACCGCAGCAAGGTGTAAAAGTCGCCTCAACCGGAAACTCCGAGCCCTCAAACTGGGCAGTTGATCCCAGGACAACGACCAGCCTTCAAGCCCCCCGGCCCATGCTGGCGTATCCTCATGCGCAGTTCAACGCATGGCCCTCCCTTCCCAACAACCATTTCATGATGTTCGTTCAGCAACAGCACGATGCCGATATTCCGAGGCGACTCGTCGGCCCTGGCCGATGCTGCTGGCGATTCTCCCACTGATCATTCTCGATGGTATCGGGCTGGTCAGCCGCGGATCTGGTGGCGTTCCCTCGAATCTCGCCCACGACCAGTTGAATGCCGTCATGGGGTTCCTCGACATTCCACCAGTGTTCATGGTCTTCGCCGGTGGAGCCATCATCGTCGTCGTATTGTTGACATGGCACCTGTTCAAGAATGAACCCTGGGGTGTCAAGCCGGTCGTGCTGGCCGGGATTCCTTCCGAAGGGGTGCTGTGGGCCATCCCGCTCCTGTTGATCGCTCCACTGTTCACGATCTCCGTTCTGAGTTCGACCACGACACCCGATGGCGTTGCCTCGCTCCCGGTTGTGGACCGGGTCCTTGTCAGCATCTCGGCCGGACTCTACGAGGAACTTCTCTTCCGAATGGTCGGGATTGCCCTGTTGCATGCCCTCTTCGTCGACCTGTGCCGGATGAAGAACCTCAAGGGAACGCTCCTGGCGATCATTGGAAGCGCCTGCGCCTTCGCCTGGTACCACGATCCGTCACTGGATGCACCGGCTGAAGCCGCCTTCTACCTGCTGGCAGGCCTGGAACTGGGAATTCTCTTCGTGGCCAGGGGATTCGCAATCGCCGTATGGACGCACGTGATCTACAACACGGTGATCTTCACCACGATGTCAAGTTGAAGTTCAGCCTGTGACTTCGACGGAGCCCCTCGCCTCGTTCGATCGATAGAGCGCATCAAGAACACATTGAACTTCACGACCCTGCACTGCTGTCGAAGTGGGAGCTGTTCGTGTTCCGACGTTGCAGCTGAACGTCTCGTGCTGTCGCCTGAATGCCGTGTTCCAGTTCTCTCCATCCTTGATGGGGCGCCTGATATCGACACTGGCATCATCCAGTTCCGTTCCCACGGTCACCGTATCTCCCCAGATGTCGAAGTGCATCGCCCCGTTCTCGCCGAACAGGGTGACTCCATCCGGCAGCACCTTCTCCGGCAGGTGTGAAGCCCAGCACATGTTCAAGGTCATGTCCAGGCCACCTTCACAACGCAACAATGCCGTCGCTCCATCTTCAACGTCAAAGGGACCGTCCATGACAGGCGGGCCTGCCCACATGTCGGTGAAGCGATACCCGGAAGGTGGATGTCCGAAGTGGCTGGTCATGCTGCAGTCGACTGACTGGACGCGGGGGCGACCGCACAGGTGCAGGAGAAGATCGGCAAGGTGTGGCCCGAGATCGATGAGGACCCCACCGCCGGACATCGATCGAGTCGTAAACCAACCCCCGAGTCCGGGTATGCCCCTCCGGCGATACATCGTGGCATCGGCACGGTAGATCCGCCCAAGTCGACCGGATTCGATGGCCTCCATGGCCGAGAGCGTTGTTGCTGCATGTCGGCAGACAAAGCCCAGTTGGACCAGTCCAGGTGCATCCTCCATCGCCGCCAGGACTGCATCACATTCCTCGATGCTGGTCGCCATCGGTTTCTCAAGGAGGACGTCCTTGCCCGCCTTCAACGCCTGGATGGCCACTGAACTGTGAAGGCAGTTGGGCAGGGCAACGACCACCGCAGGAATCGAGTCATCCGCCAGAAGGGCTCCAACATCGTCGAAAACGGTGGCGTCCGGATGCCCGGCTGCCAGGACTTCAGCCCGCTCTCGATGGACGTCACAGGTACCCGCGACCACGTTGCCGGCCTCGGCTATGGCAGCGGCATGAACAGCCGCGATACCACCTGCTCCTATGACTCCAATGCGTACTTGGCCTTCGGACATGAGTAAGCCCCTCCTGGTTCGGCCCCTCACCTTAGCATCAGACCGTGGACTCCGTACAATTCAAACTCCCATGGGTACCGGCACGAATCAGTCTGAACGCGTGATCATCATCGGTGGTGGGATCATCGGCATGCTCACTGCCCGGGAACTGCTGGCGCGAGGACTTGAGACACTCGTTCTTGATGCAGGAGATGGACGTGATACCGCGTCAACGGGAAATGCAGGCATCATTGCCCCGGGGCATCCACCCATTGCGCATCCGGGTCTGCCCGCAAGGGCTCTGCAACTCCTGCTCAATCACGACAGTCCGCTCTACATTCCACCTCGGCCGGATCCGGCACTCCTGCGGTGGCTGCTTGGTTTCAGGCGAGCCTGCAGGGCAGAACACTACCGGAACGCCGTTGAAATACTCAACGGCCTCAGTCACCTGAGCCTGGAACTCTGGGAGGAACTGGCTCGTGACGACTCCGTGTCGCAGCACCTCAACTCCGTCGGCTGGGTCGAGGCCTGTTGTGAAGAAGCAACGTGCGAAGATGCCATGAAGGATCTTGCCCTGCTTCACCGTGACGGGTTTGATGCGGAGTTCATCAATGGAGACGAGTTGCGGCAAAGGGATCCGGCGTTCTCACGTCAAGTCATGGGTGCACTGGTCCACCCCTCCGACATGCTTACGGACCCGGCTGGTCTTCTGTCCGCATTGCAAGCCGATGTGGAGAAACTCGGAGGTATCGTTCGCCATGGCTGCCGTGTCGATGCACTGCTGCATGATGGACGATCAGGCCTCATGGGCGTCATGAGCTGCCATGGTGAGATCATCGAGGGAACTCGAGCAGTGCTTTCAGCGGGCATCTGGTCCGACCGGTTTGCGAGGTCGCACGGGTTGAGAATCCCGATGCAGGCAGCCAAGGGATATCACGTCATGTTGTCCATGGATGATCCCCCTCGCACCGCCTGCGTCTGCAGGGAAACAATGGTGGGCGTCAATCCATGTGCCGGGGGACTTCGCCTCGCTGGAACCCTTGAACTTTCGGGAATCAACAACCGATTCATACGACGACGCCTGAACCTGCTGCGGACTGGAGCAAGCCGATACATCAACGGTATCCGGAGTGCCCGGGCGACAAGCGAGTGGAATGGACTGAGACCATGCACGGCCGAGGGTCTCCCGGTGATCGGGGCAGGTCCAGGTTTCAATGGGGCGTACGTCGCCACGGGGCACGGGATGATGGGCGTGACACTCGGTCCGGTTACCGCCAGGATCATCGGCTCCCTTCTTGAAAACGAAGTGCCACCATTCGACATCACGCCACTTGACCCTGCCCGCTTCTGATCAATCAGAAGGGGCGAGCGTCTCGATCCGCTCGGTGTACCTGACTCCACGTTCCTCGAGACCTCGAAGCAGCGACTCGAGCACGCCCTCCCTGGCCGCGAAGTCCTCGGGAACATGGACACCCGGCTCTTCGATCTCGCCTGAGGCAATCATTCGAGCCATGATCGTGCAGGGGAAGGCCGTTGTCCGAGACATGCTGCTGCACCCGGATACCGGATCAGCCTGGTCATGGAGATCCCATGTCAACCGGGTGGGTTTCCCTTCAAGCATGCCAGCAGCGGTGACACGCATCACGGTAAGGTCCGCTTCTCCCTCCTCGTAGGTCCAGTGAGGAAAGAGCAGGGAAGCTGCAACATCACGCGGGCAGACGTCCACACCGTTGATCTGGATCGTCTCCTGGTCGAAGAATCCCGCTTCACGCATCTGGAGCATCATGTCCCGATGACCTGGATATCGCATGGTCTTCTCTCGCATGAAGGGAACATCAAGTCGATCGACGAGGCTCCTGAGCCCATCCGTGTTGAATGCTTCAAGAGTGCCCACGCCGGGAAACCCGATGAGTTCCGGTTCCGAGAGCGCCGGCTTGATGACAACGGCTCCATCTTCCACGAGCCTGCTTGGTCGCGTGTACTCCTCGATGACATCAGCTGGTGAAAAAGCTGCCTTGTACTTGAACGGCTCGACGGGTTCCGCGGGGATACCACCCACATAGATGTCGATTGCCCTGCATGGGTCGAGTCGTACGGCCGCCGTACCTGCAAGGAGGTTGCTCATGCCGGGAGCAACACCCATGTCGACGACACAGGTCACTCCCCGTTCCCTGGCCAGTCCATCGAGTTCCCAGGCATCCTCGGGCATGAAGGAGATGTCACAGAAATTGCGTCCAGACTCGATCACCGCGCGAAGTGCCTGGAATCCGAATCGACCCGGCATCGCCCCGACAACGAGGTCATGTTCCAACGCAAGTTCCTGGATGCATTCCGCACTCGAGCAGTCGGTCTCGACCAGTTCAATGCCTTCATGGTCCGATGCAAGTTGCCGAAGGACTTCCCGTGGATGCAGGTCCGCCACGGTGACGCTGAACTCACCAGCCGTAGCCAGGTCACGGGCAATCACCGAACCGACGAGACCACCACCAAGTACCAGTACGTTCTTCATCCCTGTTCCCTTGATCTAGAGGAGTGGAACCAGTATCCGCACGATGCGTTCCCCCATCAAGCGTACATGGCCTCGACTGGGAACATGCTCATCGGATCCTTCCATGAGCATTTCGTTCCATCTGGCAACGGGATCCAGCATCTCCAGTCCGCGTACAAGCAACATGACCTCGAAATTGATGAAAAGGCTTCGTCGATCCACGTTCATCGAACCCATGAATCCAAGGCGGTCATCGATGAGGATGGTTTTGCCATGAAAGTTGCCACCCATGTATCTGAAGATCCGCCCACCGGCCTCATGGATCTGCCTGAGATAGGTTGAACGCGCCAGGTCGGCCAATCGCTGGTTTGAAACCGCTGGAACGATGATCCGCACATCAACGCCTCGAGAAACTGCCAGGCAGATGGCTTCGCAGAGCGCTTCGTCCGGCACGAAGTATGGCGTTGCGATCCAGAGCCGCTCCTGTGCCGAAAAGGTCGATGTCAGGATGGCGTCGTAGAGCGTATCCCGGGGAATGTCGGGGCCCGAGGGGATTACCTGCGTCGTACTGCTGCCGGAAATGGAACCATTGACCCCGTCCCACTTCCACAACTCCATCGGAAGAGTCTCCTTGGCGGCAAAGGACCAGTCACTTCGAAAGATCGCCAGGTAATGCTGCACCGAGGGGCCCTTGAGCAGGAAGTTGATGTCCTTCCACCTGCCTTCAAGCGGAGTGGGGCCCATGTACTCTTCCGCAATGTTGCTTCCCCCTGCAATGACACGTTCACTGTCGAAGATGGCGATCTTGCGATGGTTACGGGTATTCGTCTTGCCTCGAAATGGAAGATGCAGCACGGGGATGAAGTACGAAAGGTGACCACCAGCCTTGATGAACTCGGATAGATGGTGTTTCTTCGTCGGCATTGATCCGACACTGTCGAGAAGGAGGCGGACATCAAGTCCCTCCCTCGCCCGCTCCGTCAACGCATCCATGACTGCCTGTCCCGTCGAGTCAAGGTGCAACACATAGGTCTCGATGCCGATGCTGCGTTTCGCAAGGCGTATCTGTTCCAGCAGTCCGTTGTACGTGTCTATGCCGTTGTCCCAGATCGTGACACTGTTTCCAGTTGAAGACGAAGGCAGGCCGAAATGCTGAACCAACTGGTCGATGGGATCATGGGCGTTGGAAGGATGCACTTCTACTTCACCAAATTCAATCCCCCCCTTCTCCCGGATGATCTTGCGGAACTTGCGGCCCCCAAACACGAGGTACAGGGGAACTGCCAGGTAGGGGGCCAGGAGCATCCCGAGCAACCAGAGGCCAATCCCCTGTCGATGCCGAGGGTGCCTCAGGAGGGCCAGCGTGCACAGAAACCCGACCAGGTAGCCGGAGACGAGCACGAAATGTGTCAAAATCCATGACATTCGTCACACACCTCCTGGTGAGCCCCATAGGTGGGTATGGACAGGATCTCCCGACGATTCCAGTGCCTCCAGAGCTCTTTTTGGATTTTTGAGCAACCGCAAGGGGGTATTGGATCGAATCATTGGGTACCTGTCCGAATGTATCCCGAAAGGAATCCCCGACGTGTGGATTCCCAATTCGGACTGGCGGCCGCCGGAACGCCCTCAGGGGGCAGAAAGTGGCCACAACTTGAAACACGCCCGCGGGCATGACGCTCCGTGGGCCAAGCCTGCCCCTGCAATGGTTGCAGAGGCATCCTCGAACGAACTGCTTGTTTCCGACCACGAACGTCGGAACCCAAGCCAAGGAGGAACCTGGCCGTGCCGAAGTCTACCAATCGTGCTGACATTGTTCTTGATCTTTTCGAACAGTACTACCACCGTGTCTACTGCTTCTGCCGTCGGTCTCTTGGACCGGATGTTGCTGAAGATATCGCACAGGATGTATTTACCCGACTCCTCCACCTGGAGCGACTCGTCGAAATGACCATCTCCGTGAGCTACCTGATCAAGATCGCAGACAACCTGATCAAGCGTCGCTACAACCGCATGCAACGGTTCCAGCGATTCCTTGAGGCCAATGATGGCCGAGACTATTCCACACCCAGTACTGCTGATGCGGATCAACTCGAGCCTCTCGATCTGAGTGATGACCTGCTCCAACGACTTGGATCCCTCTCCCCCAGTGAGCGAGATGCGGTTGAATTGGTGGTCTGTCATGGACTCAGTTACCAGGAAGCGGCCCAGTGCATGGGTGTACCCGTCTCCACCGTGAACAACTGGAAGTATCGAGGCCTGAAGAAACTCCAGGACAACGAGCCCCCGACCGAACATGCAACCCGGTCGATCGCGAGCTGAACCCGGATGCGCAGCCGGCTGCCCTCCTCTATACTGGGAGGATGGAATGCAACCTCGACGCATCAGGCCGAAGCATGCGACTGTACTTTGGTGCAGTCACCTTCCTGCTGGGCCTGATCATGGTGATCATCACCTACCTGGGCCTCATCGAAACCTGGGGCTGGGTTGCAAGTGCTCTCCTGCTCATTGCTGGATTCGGAAGCCTGGTGGCAGCCACCTACGGTGTCTGCATGCTGCGTTCTGTCCTCGGTCGCTGAACGCTCCGTCGAGCACCGATCAACCATGCATAAAAAAGCGGAAGGGTGACTCGGTTAAGTCACCCTTCCCTCTTCTCTCCTCACCATCCGGCAACGCCGGATTTTCCTTCTGAATGCGTGCAAGGCACAGGAACTGCCTGGACAAGCATGTCTGGATATGGTGAGTTCCCTCTCTCTTCTTCCGTCTCTTCCTAGACGAGGGAGCAGCCTCTCCGCTGCTCCCCACATGAACGTACCCCCACTCCACGCTGCGTGCAACCCGTTTCAGGAACACCTTTCAAGGAAGAACACGTTTCAACTGGTCATTGAATTACATCCTCCAATGCTCCTGCCCACGTTCAACTGGACTCGCTCTTGCCCCGGTCAACCAGAACGGACACTCCATGGTCCACTGTACGTGGCTTCTGATATGCAGGACCGGCCCACAATGCCCCCGGATTGCCTGCCCGACCCCTGCCGCATACCCTGCTCAACCAGGCCGCCGTAGCTCAGTTGGCAGAGCACATGATTTGTAATCTTGAGGTCGGCGGTTCGAGTCCGCCCGGCGGCTTTCCTTCCCTCCTGGGACACCTTCCAATTCTTGCCCGGCCTCCCGGAGGTAGCTAGACTGCCCCCCTTGCGGGCGAGTACCCAAGTGGACAAAGGGGGCAGACTGTAAATCTGCTGGCGTACGCCTTCACAGGTTCGAATCCTGTCTCGCCCATTACCAATGGCCAGGCCATGCGGGGTGTAGCGCAGCTTGGTAGCGCGCTTCGTTCGGGACGAAGAGGTCGCAGGTTCAAATCCTGTCACCCCGATTCAAAACAGGCCGCGGAAGCGGCCTGTTTCCCATGGATCCCAGTTGAGCAGGAAGCAGATGAACCAGCAGACGCCGAACATGACAAGGCCCCTGCGAGCTACCTGCGCCCCGGGCCTTGGTCCATTCCTGGCCCGCGAGATAGAGGAGCTCGACCTCGGGGTCGAGTCAACCGATCACACCGGTGTCATGACCCATGGCACGCTTGAAGACGGCATGAAGATGCTGTTGCACCTTCGGACTGCATTCCATGTGCTCCAACGGTTCGCGGACATCCGGGCCGTGGATGCCGACATGCTGCATGCAGAGACGAAGCGACTCCCATGGGAGCGGGTCATCCCTGCCGATGGATACCTGACGGTCGTCTCCTCCGTGAACAACGACACCATTACGAATTCGATGTTTGCCAATGTCAAGGTCAAGGACGCCATCGTGGACAGGCTGCAGGAGGTCCATGGGAAACGCCCCGACTCCGGACCAAGGGGAGACGGTACGGTCGTCCACCTGTTCTGGAAGAATGACCAGGCTCGACTCTCACTCGATCTCGCCGGTACCAAGCTCTCGGATCGTGGCTACAGGCGCATCCCGGGCAAGGCTCCGATGCGCGAAACGATCGCGGCGGCACTGCTCATGGAAACAGGGTACGACGGCACGACTCCACTGGTCGTACCCATGTGTGGGAGCGGAACGATCGCCATCGAAGCTGCATTGATGGCAACGAAACGACCACCGGGGCTCCTGCGAAGCGGGTATGGCATCCAGCACCTGGTCACCTTCGATGAGGATGCATGGCGGACGCAGCGAGCCCAGGCCAGGAAGCTGTCGACAGCCAAGCCCGGTGCCCCGATCATCGCCTCCGACATCGATCCGGCGATGGTCGAAGCTGCTCGGAAAAATGCCGTCACGGCGGGTGTTGATCACCTCATCGCCTTTCACGAATGCGATTTCAGCCAGACGCCCCTCCCGGACGAGGCAGGCACCGTCATCCTGCACGGCGAATACGGACGCAGGCTGGGGGACCTGGATGAACTCAAGGAGATGTACAAGCGAATGGGCGACTTCCTGAAACAGGAGTGCCCCGGCTGGAATGGGTACGTATTCACATCCAGGGAACTGGCTGGTGCCATCGGACTGAAGGCTGCACGACGCATTCCGTTCGAACATGGCGGCATTGACTGCCGACTGCTCAGGTACGACCTGTATTCAGGCACGAAGCAACCAGGTTGACCACCGCATCAGGCGTGTTCGACACGACCACGCCTGATGGCCACCGACAGCAGCGAGAGATCCGCTGGACTGACCCCGGCGAGTCGACCGGCCTGGCCAAGCGTCGCAGGCTGATGACGAGCCAGCGATTCGGCGGCCTCGGTTCGAAGTCCACGCACACCGGCAACATCAAGCCAGGATGGAATCCGGCGGGCATCTGCTTCTCGTTGTCGTCGTATGGCTGCTTCCTGCCGCTTGATGTACCCCTCGTATCGCATCGACGTCATGACACGCTCAACGAGGTGAACCTCCGGCATGCCAAGCACTCTCGAGATATCCCCTGGACTTGCAGCAGGATCCATGATGCCCTTGCGCAGCGAGCGGTTTCCTTCGATTCGAGTGGATTCGATGGAGTCCGCGATCATGTCCATCCGTTCCTCGCGGCTCAACCAGGCCTGCCAACGGTCATCGCAGACCAGGCCCAGGTCGCGGCCCATGGGAGTCAGCCGCTCATCACTGTTGTCGGCACGAAGGTGAAGACGATGCTCGGCCCGGCTGGTGAACATCCGGTAGGGCTCGCGAGGAATCTTCGTCACCAGGTCGTCGAGCATGACACCGATGTACGCCTGGTCACGACCGAGCCGTACCAGGTCCTCTCCCAGGGCAAGCCGTGCTGCATTGAGGCCGGCAATGACGCCCTGCCCCGCTGCTTCCTCGTATCCACTCGTGCCGTTGATCTGCCCCGCCAGGAAGAAGCCCTGGATCGATTTCGTCATGCATGTTGCATCGATCTGGTGTGGTCGGACCATGTCGTATTCGACCGCATATCCCCAGCGGAGAACCTCGGCCTGTCCGCATCCGGGCATGGCCCGAACGATACCGGCCTGGACATCCTCCGGAAGCGAAGTCGAGATTCCGTTGCAGTAGATCTCCTCGGAGTGGTGTGTTTCAGGTTCAAGGAAGACATGGTGTGAATCACGATCGGCAAACCGGACGACCTTGTCCTCGATCGACGGGCAGTACCGGGGGCCGCTTTCGGCATCGATCTGTCCGCTGAACATCGGCGCCCTGTCAAGGTTGGACCTGATCAGGTCGTGGATCGAAGCAGTCGTGCGCGTCATCCTGCACTCGACCTGTTCCAACCT
>JAYZBD010000086.1:0-14074 GCA_036339395.1 Planctomycetota bacterium
GATGATGGAACTCTTCACGTTTGATCATGGGGGAACAATGCATCACGTGACGAACTTCAAGATCTATGAATCCAGGCTCTTCGGACGTGGTGAAGGTCGTGAATACCAGCCCAGCCAGGCGATCCTGACCGACTTGACGGGCGATGGAGCACACGACATCGTGATGCTGATCCATGACCGCGTCCTGATCTACGAGCAGTAGGCCGGGAGAAACCGGGAATCTGCATCAGCGTTCGTTGATTGGGACGTACTCGACCGCGTGGTCGCCCGTGTACTGGCAACGTGGGCGGATCAGTCGGTTGTCCTGGTGCTGCTCGAGCGAATGCGCCGCCCAGCCTGCATTCCGGCTCATCGCGAATACCGGTGTAAACAGGTCGATCGCAAGGCCGAGTGAGAAGTAGGTCGTCGCCGAATAGAAATCGACATTCGGGTAGATGCCCTTTGCACCGACCTCGCGATCCATGATGTCCTGGATGCGGGTGCTCAGAACGTAGAGGTCCGTATTTCCCGTCTCCTCGGCGATCCGTTCCGCGAAGGTCTTGAGGTACTTGGCACGCGGGTCGAGCGCCTTGTAGACGCGATGGCCGAATCCCATGATCTTGGTCTTGGTATTCAACGAGTCCATGACGAAGGACTCGACATCATCGAGGCCGCCGATTGACTGGAGCATGTGCATGACACGCTCGTTGGCACCACCATGCAATGGCCCACGAAGCGTTCCCACCGCCGACGTAAGAGCGGAGTACATGTCACTCTGTGTTGCGATCGTCACCATGGCGGCGAACGTCGAAGCATTGATCCCGTGGTCGGCATGAAGAATCAGGCAGACATCGATCGCCCTCGCGCTTGCCTCGCCGGGCATTTCTCCATTGAGCATCCAGAGGAAGTTCGTGGCGATGTTCAGGCTGGGATCAGGATCAACGATGGCAAGTCCTCGTCGGCAACGATCGAACGCCGCTATGATCGCGGGAGTCTTCGAAAGAACACGGACAGCTTTCCGACGTTCAGACTCGTATGACTGGTCGTTGCACCCCTCGTCCTCCAATGCCAGCCCCGAGACCATGGTCCGAAGAACATGCATCGGCGAGGCCTCGTGGGGAATGGCCTTGATCATGTCGATCATCCCCGGGGACAGGGAATACTCCAGACGCAATTCGGCCTCGAAGGACTCCAACTCGTCGGAAGTCGGGAGTCGGTCGTTCCAGAGAAGGAAGACGACTTCTTCGAACGTGGAGTTTCGTGCGAGGTCGTCGATATCGATGCCGACGTACTCGAGAACCCCCGCCTGGCCATCAATGAAGGATTTCCTCGATTCACCGATGATGGTGTTGTCGAGTCCCTTGTCAATGTGCATGGCAGGTGCTTCTGGCATCGATCGCGTTTCCTCGGCAAGGACATGGCCCGGCAGTGGTCATCCCAGGTTCTCAACACGCCCCGGCTTCCATTCAAGGAAGCGAGCCATCGCCCGGAAGGCGATTGGCACAGGTCCCACCACGAAGCGCGTCTCGTCATTGTAGAGCCCGTGGGTGCGTTCATCAACGAGTGCGAGTTTCTGATGCTCTTGATACTGGTGCCTACACTGTCCTGCCGTGTTCATCCCCATTGGAACAGATCGACCCGTTCGCAGACGCCCCAGGGTGGTCGAAGTCCTGATCGTCCTCAACATGCTCATCTACCTCTTCGGACTCGCTTCCGACGTACTTGGAGTGGGCTCCTTCGAGGCGATGACCCAGTGGATGCAGTTGTCGCGTGGCGATTTCAACGTCTTCTCTCTCTTCACCTACCAGTTTGCACACAGTCCATCGGACATCCTGCATCTCGTCTTCAACATGCTCGGGCTCTGGATCTTCGGCGTCGCACTGAATGATCGACTCGGGCACATGAGTTTCCTGGCCTTCTACCTCATCGGGGGAGCTGTCGCAGGCGGAGCCCACATGATGGAGACGGCTGCGCCGGTGATCGGGGCAAGCGGTTCCGTCTGTGCCCTGATCGGTGGATTCATAGCACTCTTTCCACGAAGCAAGATCAGGCTCCTCATCCTGTTCTTCATCATCGGCATCTTCGAGATCGGCAGTCTCTGGGTCGTCGGGTTCTACGTGTTCATCGACTTCGTCGGGTGGGTTGCCCCAAGTGACAGCTCGGTAGCCTACATCGCCCACCTGGCGGGCTACCTCTACGGCTTTCTGCTCGCGATCGTGCTGCTGGCCACGAGAGTCATCCGATCAGATGACTTTGACGTGCTGTTCCTCCTGAGACAGAAAAAGCGACGTGCTGAATGGAAACAAGTCGTCTCCAGTACGGAATCGCCCAGAGGCGCACTCCCCGTTCATCAACCAGCTGATGAACAGACGGATGAGTCAGCCGGGCTCCGCGCACGGCTCAGGAAATGCATCCGGGAAAAGGACTGGCCGGGGGCTGCCTCGGCGTGGAATGAATTCATCGAGGAGGATCCCGAGGGCACCCTGCCCGAGAAAGTACAGCTCGAACTGGCAAATCGACTCTTCTCAGCCGATCAACGTCGCGAAGCCGCCACGGCCTACGAACAGTTTCTCTCGAACTACCCGACCTCCTCGGAGGTACAGGAAGTCGAACTCATGCTCGGGATGCTGTACGCTCGAGATCTGCACCGACCGGAGGACGCACAACCACTCCTTGAGAAAGCCATGAGCCAGCTCAAGGATGAACAGCAACGAACCCTTGCAAGAACACTGCTGGATGAACTCCGCGGCCCCGAAGCCGAGCCAACACCATGACCTCTCCCTGGATTGATGCTGGAGTCACACGAACAAGGATCAAGATCTGTGGCCTTCGAGACATCGAGATGATCGAGGTTGCAATCGAAGCGGGCGCTGATGCGGTCGGCTTCGTCCTTGCACAGGATTCACCTCGGACAGTGCCCGTCGAAGACGCCCTCGCCATGTCATGCGACCTGCCACCCACGGTCACCCCGATCGGGGTCGTGGTTGATGATGATCCTGCACTGCTTGCAAGGTGGTCTCCTCGCTGGATCCAATTCCATGGGAACGAGGAGGAAGATGCTGTTGCCGGATACGAGGGCCCGGTGGTCAGGGCATTCTCCTTCAGCATCGAGGCGATCACCCGGTGGGATCGCTGCAGGCATGTCGACCGGCTGCTTGTCGATGCCGCATCTCCGGGCAGTGGAACGACCTTCGACCATGCCACCCTTGAATCTCTCAAGGAGATGCCCACGACACCACTCCTTGTCGCAGGAGGCCTGGATGCCTCCAATGTCGGTTCCATCATCAAGCAACTCGAGCCCTGGGGCGTGGATGTCAGCAGCGGCGTGGAATCGTCTCCCGGGGTCAAGGATCCCGGCCTCATCCGCGCATTCTGCCAGGCGGTCAAGGACGCCTCCTCCCCATGAGTTCGCTGCATGTCACGAATGCACGGATCTGGACTGGTGACCACTCCCGCCCCTTCGCCTCGTCAATGACCATTCGCGATGGCGTGATCGATTCGCTTGATACCGTGCCAGAGGATGAACCGGTGCTGGATTGCAAGGGTGATTTCATCACGCCTGGATTCATCGATGCACACATGCACCTCCTGCTTGGCGGAGAAGGTCTTACACAACTGAACCTGGCTGGAGTCAAAACCCGCGGGGAGTTCGAGTCAGCCCTTGTCGAAGCGGATGGCGCACTGCCGCCTGGTCGATGGCTGATTGCACATGGATGGTCGGATGCCGATCTTGGGACCACCCCGGACCTCCACTGGCTGGACTGCGTACGGGACCGGCCGGTCGCCTGCTGGAGATCAGACCTGCACGCCGCGCTGGTCAACGACCGTGTCCTGTCGAAACTTGATCTGCCCGGACCGGAGGAGATGGCAGCTGCCGGAGGGCACGTTGCACTCCAGGAAAATGGATCGCCCACGGGCATGCTCTTGGAACAGGCCGCATGGGGGCACCTCGTACCAGCCATACCTTCCCTGTCAGTGGAAGCACAGCAGGATGCCCTGTTCCTTGCGCAGGAACATTGCCTGCGGCTGGGACTGACCACCGTCCGCTCGATGGAATATGGACACGTACTCCGAGACGTCATCCACCCTGTCCGGGATCGACTGGAGTTGCGGATTGCCGTCGTACTGCTTGATCGAACACTTCCCCTGGACCTCGCCTGGCTGGCGTCGTTCGAGAAGGATGATCACCTCCAGGTCATCGGGTGCAAGAGTTTTCTTGATGGAACGGTCGGATCACGAACAGCCCGGCTCCTGGAGCACTGGGCCGACAGGACCGACTCGAGAGGCATGTGGCTTGAACTTGCCGCCGAAGGCCGACTCGAGGAATGGCAGCAATCGGTTCATGCGGTCGGGCTGGATACCGCCGTCCATGCCATCGGCGATGAGGCTGTTTCGTTGGCGCTTGATCTGCACGCCCGAAGTGAAGGAGAACAGCGGTGCGTCATAGAACATGCCCAGATCATTCGTGACGAGGATCTTCCCAGAACCGCTGGGGCCCTCCTGAGCATGCAGCCACTCCACCGGGCAGAGGATGCACGCGTGGCACTCGATGCACTTGGCCCTGGCCGGACCCACCGAATGCTGCCGTTTCGGCATCTCCAGGAAGCCGGGGCCCGATTCGCATTTGGATCAGATTGGCCAGTTGCACGCTGCGACCCGATGCCTGGAATCCATGCTGCCGTCACTGCAGAGGATGTCAACGGGACTCCCTTTCATCCGGACCAGGCCCTCGACATCGAGACCACGCTCCATGGCTGGACGAGTGGAGCCGCCCTGGCCTGCAATCGCCGGGACGTGGGCATACTTCAGCCCCAGTCCTGCGGTGATTTCGTACGTTGGTCGACCGACCTGCTGCTGCATGATTGGAAATCAACTCTTCCTCGAGCATTGATGACTGTTCTTGGGGGCAAGGTCGTCTACGATGGAATGAATGATGAATGATCAATTGACCCATCTCGATGAACACGGGCAGGCTGCCATGGTTGATGTCTCCGGCAAGCCCGTGCTGCACCGGGAAGCTGTTGCCCAGGGGTTCCTGGTTGCCAGCCCTGCAACCCTGGACCGCCTCGAGGCCGGCGACCTTCCCAAGGGAGAAGCACTCGGGGTCGCGCGCATCGCCGGCATCATGGCAGCCAAGCGATGTTCCGAGCTCATCCCACTGTGTCACCCCCTTCCGCTGGATCATGCTGCCGTGGAATTTGAACGAGTCGAACCCGACCGGATCCGCATCCAGGCCAGGGCGACAACAGCAGCCCGAACAGGAGTTGAAATGGAAGCCCTTGCCGCCGTGTCGATCGCCGCATTGACCATCTACGACATGACGAAGGCCATCGAGCACTCGGCGACGATTGAAGGAGTCCAACTGCTGTCCAAGCACAAGGAAGAACTCCCTTGATCCGATGCATCTCATTTCAACACTTGGCAGCGTGCCTGGCCTGGGCACTCCTCGCCGTGCCGATGGGCTGCGACGATCCACAGGAACAGCCAGAGAACACCCCTGCAAGCAGAGCAACTGCGCCATCCGAACTGCTCAGTGGCAGGGTGACTGAAACCACGATTGATACGAGCCCCCTCGACTCGCCACCGGAAGATCCGACATCAATGACCTTGCTGGGCCTGACCGTCCCGAAACCGGCGACCTGGATCTGGCAACCACCGAAGCGAACGATGCGGAAAGCGAACTTCACTGTTCCAGGCCGCGATGGTGAAGACCCGGCGGAACTGGTCATCAACCACTTTCCAGAAGCTCCCGGCAATACGCTGGATGCCAATCTCAACCGGTGGTCGAAGCAATTCAGGACGATTGACGGCGGCAACCCCAAGCCGCTCATCAGTACGACCGAAGCCGACTCGATGCCCGTGACGATCGTTGAACTGCACGGGGAATACATGGGAATGGGCGGCCACTGGCACAAGCTCAACCACAGGATGCTGATGGCCATCGTCGATGCACCTGTTGGAACGATCTTCATCAAGCTGCTCGGACCAGATGAAACGGTCGAAGCCAGCCGCAACGACTACATGTCGATGATTACGGGCATGAAGCAGTTGACGAACTGAAACCAGCCGGGCCTCGCTCCCCTTCGTCAAGCACCGTGGGATGGAACGAACGTCGAACCTGAATCCACATGACAGTTCACGAACTCTCCGCTTGAGCAACGCTCGATGCAGTGAGCCATGTCCGCATGGGATTGGATCGAAAGGGTCATCGGCACGACGGATTCCAGCAGTACGCGACCTGCAGCCTGGTCGACTTCGATGACCCGCCCCGCCACGATCCTGGGCTGGCCCTGGATTGGCTCGATGAACCGCCCACCCGCTGTCGCCGGATGGATCGCCAGGGCGACGGCTTCCATGTGCCCTGAAACGCGCTGCCCGACAACTGCATCGACATGGCCTGCGGCCACGAGTGACAGTTCGTAGGCGGTATCACCTGGTGCAAGTACGAGGAGATCACCCTCTCGTTCCTTGAGCCTGGCTCGAAAGTCTCGGGTCGTCATGTCATGGATCATACGTGCCTCGTGATTGGATCGCATCACGGAGCACCCACGGCCGCATTCCCCTGCCGAAGGTAGTTGCCCAGCAGCAGCGGACCCCGGGTGCTGAGGAAACTCTCCGGATGGAACTGGACACCGTCCATCGGCGCAGCTCCATCCGGTGCATTCCAGCGAATCCCCATGACGACTCCATCCTCGGTCCATGCACTGATCGTGAACTCTCCCGCAAGCGTGGAACGGTCCACGACCAGCGAGTGGTAGCGGGTTGCGATGAATGGAACTTCAAGTCCTTGAAAAATGCCCTGCCCGTCATGATGCACCTCGGATGTCTTGCCGTGCATCGGTTGATGGTGACGGACGACATCCATGCCGTGTACAGCCGCGATGGCCTGGTGACCGAGGCATACACCGAGAATGGGTATTTCACCGGCAAAGGCCTTGATCAGCTCCGGGCAGACCCCGGTTTCGCTCGGTGTGCAGGGTCCCGGTGAGATCACCAGGTAGGAGGGACTCAAGGCCTTCGCTTCCTCGACCGAGATCCTGTCATTCCGTACGACCTCGATCGTTTCCGAGGGCGCAATGGTGCTCATGCACTGGACCAGGTTCCAGGTAAAGGAATCGTAATTGTCCATGAGAAGGATCACGTTGGAGTCCTGCCGAGGGTTGGATCCCGGCATGGTACCCGTGATCCAGACCGGGGCTCAGGCTGCCATGGTTCCTGCAACACCATCCCGGGTCACGACGAAGAGATCGGTTGTGATCGGGTATGGCAGGCGCCGGTAGTCCCGGTTGACTTTCTTCTTCAACCTGTCGACGAAGGTCTCGGGATTGCATGACATCGCGACGAACATGTCCCGTGCGGGTGCCGCAACATAGAAGTCCCCCTTCAACTCCGGGGCAAGCCGTGTATGCAGCGTATCCAGGAGCAGGCGGGCCGCGTCATATCCATCGTGAGCAGAGAAGATCGCAGCGCGACCGCCGTCTTCCGAATCCACGAGCTGGATCTTCAGATCCGGCGTATATCGCAACAGGTTCTCACGTGCGTAGAGATCAAGATCATCAACAGTGATACGCCATTGCATGAGTTGCTCAACGGTGATGCTGACCGTCATGCGTGGCATGTCGATGACATAGACGATGACCGTCTCATTCACGTACGGCATATGTGCAACCTGCTCACGGTCAAGATGCTCAAAGATCGAAATCGGCTGGATTCGCGGCATGATCCGTGTCTTGGCCAGCGACAGTGGCATCGGTGATTTCGCCACCGTATCTCCTTCGGCGAGGCGATCGAGAAAATCCTCGACGATTTCAACGCCGTTGCCCCTGTCACAGGAGACCATGCGATAGAGATTTCCCAGGTCGAGGTGGCGACCGCCGATGGTGAGATCCATCGGCCCCATCAGTTCGACATGGCGATCGTTGACTCGCTTGCGGATGACCCGCAACACGTATTCGCTGAACGCTTCCGGTTCTCTTGGCATCTGGGTCATGATGACCTCCACGATCCGCCAAATTTCACATTTTCATGGCACCCCTGTGCCCTTCCAGTACTTCCATCGGGCGAACCCGGGGAGGCCTGAAGCCGAAGATCTAGTTCTCCATACGCAAGTTGAGCCGGTTTGGATCACATGGAAGTTGGAATCAACCTCCAGGCATGAAAAAACCCTCTCCCCTTCGAACCTTCGGGTGGGTAGGATGTACCCATGCAGGCCCATATAACCATCGGAAACATCAAAATTGGCCCGGAAATGCCTCTTGGAATCATTGCCGGCCCCTGTGTCCTGGAAGACATGGACACGAACAGAAAAATTGCCGGCATGCTCCAGGAAACTTGTTCTGAATTGGGCCTGGCCCTGGTCTTCAAGGCCAGTTTTGACAAGGCCAACAGGACCAGCATGCGATCCAACCGTGGCCCGGGTATCGAAAAGGGCCTTGAACTGCTCTCGACACTCAAGACCGAGTTCGACCTGCCGGTGACGACCGACGTCCACCTTCCCAGCCAGGCCTCCATGGCTGCCGAGGTCGCCGAACTGCTGCAGGTTCCCGCATTCCTCTGCAGGCAGACGGATCTTCTCCAGGCCTGTGCTGAAACAGGCCGACCTGTCAACGTGAAGAAGGGCCAGTTCCTCTCACCTTCCGAGATGAGTCATCCACTGGAGAAACTCTCTTCCTGTGGTTGCCAGGAAGCCATGCTCACGGAGCGTGGCACCTTCTTCGGATACCACCGCCTCGTGAATGACTTCATCGGGCTCGGTGACATGATGGAACTTGGTGTCCCCGTCTGCTTCGATGCAACACATTCGACCCAACTGCCCGGAGCGGGTGCCGACGTGACCGCCGGCCGACCGGACCGGGCCGGACTGCTTGCACGAGCTTCAGTTGCAGCTGGAGTCCACGCACTCTTCCTTGAATGCCACCCTGATCCTGCTTCGGCACAATCGGACGGAAGCACGATGCAGACCCTTGAAGCCGCCGGGCAACTTCTTCGAGAAGTCGCCGCAATTCGTCACGTGATGGAATCGAATACGGCGGCAACGTAGAACACCTTCCAGCAAGGTATCCCCGATGAAGTGTGATCTTTGCAACAAGCCCGCCGTCGTACACGAGGTTTCGATAACCGGCGGGAAGAAGAAGGAAGTACACCTCTGCCTGGAACATGCCCAGGCCGCCGGGGTTGCCATTCCAGGGCAGCAGCCGATCAACAAGCTCCTCACGAAGTTCGTCATCGGGCAGTCACCGAAGAATTCGGGGAAGCAGTGTCCCGACTGTGGCATCACCTTTGCCCAGATCAAGCGGGGAAACCTGATCGGATGCCCTGGATGCTACAACGCATTCCAGGACTCGCTCGGCTCACTCATCGAGCATGCACAATTCGGCGCCTCGAGCCATGTCGGACGTGTTCCAAACAGGAAACATACTCCGAACCAATTCGAACTTCGGTCCAGGAAACTCATGAAGGAACTCGATGCCGCAGTCACGGCGGAACAGTATGAACGTGCCGCCGTACTCCGCGATCGACTGAACAAGCTCAGTACCGAGGTCCACACCGAGGAAGAGGACACGCAGGTCGAGGAGCCTGGATCATGACTGCCCAGGGGGACAACGGGATTCCCGACAATGATGTTGTCCTGACGACACGATCACGCCTGGCCAGGAACCTTGCCGACCATCCCTTCCTCAACCGGGCTTCCGACATGCAAAGTGCACTGGTCATGCAGACTGCACAGCGAGTCATGCTTGAAGCACCCCTCTCCGAGAAGACCCTCTGGATGGACCTGGATGAACTCACGCCACTGGACAGGGCCCTCCTGGTCGAACGACACCTGATTTCCAGGCACCATGCGGAAAGCAGCCTGCATCGTGGGGTTGCCATCTCCAGTGACGAACACATGAGCATCATGGTCAACGAAGAGGATCATCTCCGGGTCCAGGTTCTCCGGAGAGGTTCCCGACTTGACGAGACCTTCGAACAACTCATGCGAATCGACTCGATGCTCGAGCAGCACCTCGACTATGCCTTCCATGACCAATGGGGCTATCTCGCCGTCTGCCCGACGAATGTCGGTACAGGCATACGCTTCTCGGTCATGGTCCATCTCCCTGCCCTGCGGATCACCAATGAACTCGCCAAGGTCCAGCGGGCTGCGAAGGAACTGCACCTTGCAGTTCGTGGGTATTACGGTGAAGGCTCGGAATCAACCGGGCACATCTACCAGGTGAGCAACCAGGTCACGCTTGGCAGGACCGAGGAGGAGATCCAGGAGGAGTTCTCCAAGAGCATCATTCCAGCCTTGATTGAATACGAACGCTCTGCTCGCAATGTCCTGATGAAGAAGAACAGCATGCTCCTCGACGATCGAATCCAGCGGGCCTACAGCGTGCTCTGCTCAGCCCGACTCCTGAAGGTCGACGAAGCCATGAAACTCCTGAGCCGCGTCCGGCTTGGAGCGGCGCTGGGCCATGTCGATCTTTCGCTTCAGACTGTTGACGATCTCTTCGTGCAGATCCAGCCTGCACACCTGAACCAGCAGGCCCAGTCGACACTGTCGGACAATGATGAACTTGAATATCGTGCCCAGCTCGTGAGAAACACGCTCAACCAGTAGTGGCCTGCTCGATCTTCCCGGCAAGGTCGAAATCCCTGCTCGTCAGGCCTCCCGCATCGTGTGTGGACAGGGTCAGGGTGACCTTGTTCCAACGGATCAGGATGTCCGGATGATGGTTGGCAGCCTCTGCCATGTCCGCGAGGGTGTTCACGAAGGCGATGGCTGCCTTGAAGTCATCAAATGAAAGGGTCCGCTGGATGGAATCGCCGCTGAGTGTCCACTCCGGCAACTGGCCCATCCGTTCCTCGATGACTTCCTCTGCAAGCTTGTCCATGTCACGGTCCTCCGGGCACTGATCGCTGCAAGCCAATACCATCAGGTCTGCACTTCCTCCTGTCAATACCCATGGGAGATTCAATCAATCGATGAGCACCCAGGTGTCCAGGCTGGCCCCGTCCCCGACAGGTGCATTGCACCTGGGCAATGCGAGGACATTCCTCATCAACTGGGCACTTGCCAGGAACAACGGCTGGACACTGTGCATGCGGATGGAGGATCTCGACGGGCCTCGTGTGAAGCAGGGTGCCGTCGAGAACTGTCTCCAGACCCTCCTGTGGCTCGGCCTGGACTGGGATGGAGAGATGCTCGTGCAATCCAGGGAACTGGGGCCCTACCTGGATGCCATGGAACATCTCTGCCAGTCCGGCAAGGTCTACCCCTGCGACCTGAGTCGATCGGACATCGCATCGGTCGCCTCCGCCCCGCAGGAAGGCGCACATGAGACTCCCTTCCCGGCAGCACTGAGACCGCCGGCCGCCGGATCAAGCATCACGTTCAACCCCGGCGGAGAGAACTTCCGGTTCATGGTCCACCCCGGCTCCACCAGGGTTGATGACCATGTACAGGGACCAAGCAACCATGATGTCCATGAACTCCCGGGTGATTTCGTTGTCTGGACTCGCCGACATGCACCGGCGTACCAGTTGGCCGTTGTCATCGATGATGCCAGGCAGGGTGTTTCGCAGGTTGTTCGCGGAGATGATCTGCTGCCAAGTGCCGCCAGGCAGACCCTGCTGTACGAAGCACTTGACTTGAAGACGCCGGAATGGTGGCATGTCCCGCTCGTGCTCGGAGATGATGGCCACCGCCTTGCCAAACGGCATGGGGACACCCGACTATCCTCCTACAGGGCCCTTGGAATCCCCCGTGAACGGATCATCGGACTCCTTGCCCACTGGTGTGGTTTGACGAGTGGACCTGCAGAAATGACCATCGAGGAATTCCGTGACGGATTCGACATCGACTCGCTGCCGGGGAATCCGGTCACCATGAGAAGGGAGGATGAGCAATGGCTTCGATCCGGTTGACACTGCTGCTGGGTGCACTCTTCCTGACTGCCTGCACCAGCGGCACCCGCCTCCCCAGCCACCAGACAGTGACCATCGGTGGCGAGTCCTGGACACTTGAACTGGCCCTCGATGACGAGGCGATCCGGAAGGGGCTCATGTACCGCGACTCGATCCCGGAGAATGGAGGGATGCTCTTCATCTTTCCAGACTCCGACATTCGCTCGTTCTGGATGGCCAACTGCCTCATCGACATCGACCTGATCTTCCTGGACAGCAGGGGCACCATTACGGCACTGCATGAAATGAAGATTGAAGACCCGCAGGAAGCGGGCGAGTCCGAGTTGGCATACAACGCCCGGTTGAAGAATTACGAAAGTGGATTTCCTGCACGATTCGCCATCGAACTGCCGGAAGGATCCATCAAGCGGCTGCAACTGCGCATCAACCAGCAACTTCCTCTTGAACTTGGGGAGTTGAACGCGCTCCGATCGACCGCAGACCGGTAGGAAAATGCAGACCAGCCTCCTTCCTAGGATGAACTGTCGCGTCCGGCCTGCGACATGCTTCGAACCAGCATGTCTGTCTCGATGTTCACATGGTCGCCGGCTTCCAGATCTTCAAGGAGTGTTTCCCTGAGTGTCGCCGGCACGAGCGTGACAGCGAAACCGTCATCGAACACGTCTGAAACCGTCAGCGACACTCCAGAGACACAGATGGAACCACGCAGGATGACATGATCCAGCATCTCTCCAGGAACCTCTATTCGCACTCGGTGATCATCCCCATTGATTTCAATGGACCTGACCTGGCCAGTGCCATCAACATGCCCCTGCACATAGTGCCCGCCGATGGGGTCACCGGCTTTCAAGGCCGGCTCAAGGTGGACCCTGTCCCCGGGCTGAAGTGATCCAATCGTCGTGAGCTCAAGGGTTCCCGGCACGACATCAAAGCCAGCGAGCACCTGGTCGCCTTCCAAGTCTCCCAGGCTTGAGACAGTCAGGCAGCATCCATTGACAGCTATGGATTCTCCCTTGATGGGCTCATGGGGCCATGCCGGGAGTTCAACCTGCAAGACAAGTCCCCCGCCACCTGGGGACGAACCTGATGCCCTGACGCACCCAAGGTGCCTGATGAGGCCTGTAAACATCCAATCAAGTTTACGTGGTCTTGACGGCCCCCGTCAGAGTCCTGATACTGCTCCACTTCGCCCTTGTACACCCAACGAACCAGGGGGCAAGACTGCCCACTCATGATGACCTACTGCAATACCTGCCGATGCCTCCAGACGATCCCAAGATCGCTGCCGCTTCTCGTCGTCACCATCCTCACCATCTTCGCCAGTGCCTGCCAGAGCACCCCGAGGGAAGAAGCCCCGGGGCCGGCTCCAACAGTGACACCCTCCGATCGAGAGGCACGACAGGAAACCATTTACGCTGAACTGGAGGAGAAGTACACGGTTGGGCCGATTTCTGCCGCCAAACTCCACTACAAGATCAATTGGCAGTTCCCCATACCGCACGAGAAGGTCAAACAGTTGATTTCGTCCGGGGAGTACTTCTTCATCCTTACCCACGACAACGACCTGATCTGCGTCCGTACCCATGATGGACTCCGAGTCTGGACGGTCTCCGTCGGCAAACCTCTTGATGAAGTCCAATCGATACTCCCCAACGAGGCCGAGGGACTCGTCGTCGTTCTCAAGCCCAGTACCATCACCACGCTGAACATCTCGACCGGCATGCCTGAGAAAGTCACGATCGGCAAAGCTACCCAGAACCTGGAGTGGATTGCAAACACACCGGGTGTCCTTGATGGAGAACACCTGCTGTATGGCGCACGGTCCGGACAATTGGTCTGGCAGACATGGCGAATCGGTTTCCCATGGCGTGCATACCAGGTCGACCAAGGGTTGAAGCAGGCACCGATTCTCTCCGGGGACGTAGTACTCGTTACGGGATCATCGGGCATCGTCATGGCGTTCAACGCCAGGAGTGCATCCCAACTCTGGCGGAAGAAACTGCTGGACAACGTGACAACCGATGCGGTAGCTTCGGCCGACACGGCCTACATCGCCGGACTTGATCAACACCTTCGGGCCTTTGACCTGTTCAACGGCAATACACGCTGGCGTGTTCTTACGAACACGCCGCTCGTGGACTCTCCCGTCCTGATCGGTGACAAGGTCTACCAGCAGATCCCG
>JAYZBD010000087.1:0-16776 GCA_036339395.1 Planctomycetota bacterium
CGGCAGTCCGCAACATCATCCGTGAGTCACGGACATTCGAAATACCAAACGTGATTGAGACCAGTCGTTCAGTCGGGATGATCAGTCTCGATGCCTCGATTACAGAGCTCTGCAGACGCGGGTGCATCAGCCAGGATGACGCTCTCGCTCGCGCAGTTTCGCCGGGGTACGTGTCCCGGCAGCTGGCCGCGTAGGGCTCCAGGAACAGGAGGTACAGGATGCCTCAATTCCGATACCAGGCTCGCCTCGAGGGCGGGCAAATCCAGGCAGGTGTACTCAGGGCCGACAGCGTGACGGCGGCAACGGTCACCCTGCAGCAGCAGGGTCACGATGTCCTGAAGCTCATGCCGCTTGGATCACGAACAGGTCGGTGGGTCGGACTGCTCCGGGCGTTGAATTGGAGTTCAGGCCCCAGTCGACGAGATGTCCTGGATTTCACGACGCAACTGGCTGTCATGATCCGGGCGGGCATCAGCCTCCGGCATGCGCTCGAGGGAATCGCCGAGCAGACGACGAATGCACGTTTCAGGGCCATGCTTGTCAACATCAAGAATGATGTCGAATCCGGCCGACCATTTTCCGAGGCCATTTCACGGTACCCGGCACAGTTCAATGCACTTTACGTGAACATGGTTCGCGCCTCCGAGATGTCGGGTTCCTTCGCCAGGATGCTCGATCGCATTGCTTCGTTCATGGCCCAGCAGTTGGAAACACGGCGGATGATCGTATCAGCCAGTGTGTATCCATTCATCATCGCCACGATGGCCATCAGCGTGACGATCTTCCTGCTCACCTTTGTTCTTCCAAGGTTCGCCGGCGTTTTCGAGGGCAAGGAGGATGTCCTTCCCTGGCCGACGTTGTTTCTCATGGGACTCTCCAGCTGGATGCTGGCCTACTGGTGGATCATTCTTGTCGCATCCGTCATCCTCCTGACGCTCCTGATCATCACTGCACGAACCAGGGCCGGTCGTGCACGCATCGATCACCTGCAGCTGGTCGTACCCCTGTTCAAGAGGATGTTCCGGGCCCTCTATGTCAGCAGGTCACTTCAGACAATGGGAGAACTGCTCAATGCCGGTGTTCCCGTGCTCGACAGCCTTTCAGTCACGGCAGACATCACTGGAAACACGCAGTACAGGTGTCTCTGGCTGAACGTGCACTCCGCCGTGCAGCAGGGTCGGAAACTCCATGACGAACTTGATCGTTCGACGCTGCTGCCACGCTCCGTCAACCAGATGATCAGCGCGGGTGAAGAGTCGGGGAAGCTCTCGGAGGTCCTCCAGGAGATTGCAACCTACTACGCGACCGTGCTCCGTGATGCGATCAAGACGCTCACCAGCATGATCGAACCGCTCCTGATCGTCGTCATGGGATCGGTCGTGGGATTCATCGCGATGGCGATCATCCTGCCCATCTTCAAGATGAGCGCGATCGTCAGTTGACAGGAGTGCCTTCATGAACCGGAATCCACGTGTTTCTTCCCGGGGCTTCACCCTCGTCGAAACGGCCGTTGCCATTGTCATCATCGCAACGGGCGTCCTGGCCCTGGTTGCCGCACAGCAGGCATGGCATGAACAGAGCGCCTGGGCCGAGCGAGCGGCGGTCGCTACGCGCCTTGGAAACGAGATCCGTGAAATGACGTTCAATGCACCCAGGCACGACCCGGTCACGGGAACGGCAACATGGGGTCCGGAAGCCAACGAGGTCGACCTCGAGGATTACGACGACCTCGATGACTTCGACGGGATCGACGGGAATGGCTTCGTGCTTTCGGGATCCGATGGCACCGGGCCCGTGAATGCGATGAGGCAGGTGATCCCGGGAATGACCTATTGGACGCAGACCATCCATGTATTCAACGTGGATCCAGGCAACGTGAACAACGATGTGCTCGATGCCACGTCCGACATGATGCGAGTGGAGGTCACCATCGACTGGCAGGGCCCCGATGCCCCCGAGCCGGTCATGATGACGAAGGTCCGATGGCTGGCACCGAATTGACCGGGAATCCCTGCATGCATTCAGCACATCCATCCTGGAACAGGCATCGTGGAGTGGCTTCCGTACTTGCCATGATGTTCATCGTTCTCTTCGGTTCACTGGCGGCGACGATGGCCGTTGTTGCGCAGGGAAACATGCGGACGGCCCATGCCGCCCTCCGGGTTTCTCGAAGCCTGTCGGCAGCAGAGAGTGGCATGGTCTTCGCCGCTCGTCGCCTGCAGCGTGAGACGGCGCGGTTCGTGGTCGATCGCGGTGTCGTAGACGATGGATACGGGGAACGACTCTGGTTTGGAACGATGACCGCCGCAGATGGTGCCGTCACGCTCCTTGATCCCGATGGCTACTCGGTACCCGATCCAAGCGGCCCAGGCCTCATGCATGTCATCCACGACGCCCACCTCCACGCCGATTCATACCCGGTTGTACTGGACGAGGGCAGCGTAGTATCTCTCGAACTGGATGAGGTTGCAGGGTCCATCACCGTGCCGCCGATCCGGATCGGTACCGATGAGGACGATCCCTACGTTCTCCTGCAGTACGAACTGCTTGATGACGGGCGTTTCGTCCGGGTGACGAGCGTAGGCGTCGATCACGGGATCCGCCGGTCCATCCAGATGGATTTCCGGATCCAGAAGCAGATCGAGTATGCCGTACTCGCACCCAACAGGATCATGATCGGAAAGAACGTGCTGGTGGAGGGGCCCATCGGCTCTCTCTACGGGATCCAGCCGGGAGAACTGGATCCTGTCAATGGTGATCCGCTCGTCCTTCGCAGTGATTTCTTCGACCTTGATCCACTCGTACTCGATGTTCAGTTGAACATCCTGCACCAGCAGCTGTCCCTCTTCGACGTTGATGGTGACAACAGGCTTCGCCCCGACCATCCGGTTGAAGCCGAGGGAATCAACGGGTACGCACAGTTGCAGGATCATGATGGAAACGAATACATCGACGACTTCGACCTGTTCCTGGGCGTCTACGATGTCAACTCCGATGGGCTCGTGGTCTATGACGCCGTCCAGGCCGATGCGGCAGGGCTGCCCGGGCTGATCGATGAATTCACCGTCGACATGCAGTTGGCAAGCCTCATCGACAAGGGAGTGCCGGACCGTGATGGAGACGGGACGGTCGTGGCGGGGGGCATGGACCAGTCGCTGGGGTATCTCGACGGTGTGCTCGATGCACGAGACCTGTATGGCAAGGTACACGGACGACTTGTCTTTTCCGTGGAGCAGGGGGCCTGGGAAGCGGCCCACGGAGCAGGCTGGCAGACCATCGTGCAGGGACCTGTCCGTGCACCTGGCACGGATTCCCCGGTTCGATTTCTCGTCGAGGCACCGGAACTCGTCGAGGTGACAACGGACATGTTTCTCAACGCGACCAACTGGTTCGAGGCCGAGTCGATGACGGGTGTCGCATTCGGTGATGATTCAAGCGGACAGGTCGGGTCCAACCTCGACGCCGGTGGAGGAGCCGAGTATCACGAGGCATCGACCCAGTTGCACGAATCGATGCCACTGGGTTCCAATGGGGCCTACGACTGGTACCAGCGACCGGTCTATCGCGAAATGACTTTTACGAATGTCCGCATCCCGTCCGGTACGAACGCGCTGTTCGAGGAATGCACCTTCATCGGGGTCACCTGGGTCGAGATCGAGGAGGACTGCGTCGATCCCGACTGGAACTACGCCGGCGCCATCGAGCCGGACGGACTCGGCGGATACACCGAACGGTTTCCCGGCATGACGGCCGATGCCGGGGCGACCACGTATGCGGATACACGAATCGTCTCGAACAACATTCGATTCCATGACTGCACCTTTCTCGGTTCCGTCGCCGGGGATCGCCCGGGTGAGTTCACACATTGGCGCAACAAGCTCCAGTTCACGGGGAACAGTCGCTTCTACGTCGACCCGGCGGACCCCGACCTGGCTGGACAGCCTGATGCCGCGTCGATCCAGGCGACACTGCTTGGCATCGACGAGGCCGATCGGCAGGAACTTGCAAAGAGTTCGGTCCTCATGCCCGGTTGGTCCGTTGACGTGGGCAACTTCGACAACGATTCGAGTACCCGGGTCAAGTTGACGGGAACCATCGTCGCAGGCGTCATGGACATCCGTGGCACGGCACTGGTCGATGGCACGCTGCTCATGACATTCCGACCAAGCGAGGGGGAAGGCCCGTTGTTCTACGCAGGGACCCCGGATGCCTTCAATACGACCATCGGGTATTTCGGTCCCGTCGATGGTGATGGAGAGGGCTCGGATCCTTCCGATCCGTCCTTTCCCGGTTTCGGCGAGATCATCCTCCGCTACGACCCGGATGCACTTCTTCCAGACGGCATTCCCTGGCCGGTCTCCGCCAGTGCTGAACCGGGTTCCTACTGGGAAGGAAGATGATCATGGCACGACGCGGTTTCAACCTGGTCGAGATGCTTCTTGCAACGGCAATCACGGCAACCCTGCTGGTGGCCGTCATGGTCTCGCTTGATGTGTCCTACAAGGCCTACAGGGCGACCACCGAGTCGACATCGACGAGCGTGGTGGGGCGTGTCATCATGGAGCGGCTCCAGGGCTTGATTCGCAACGGGATCGATTTTGCTCCGTTGCCCGGTTCCCTCTCGGGAACGACCTTTGAATCCAGTTTCCTCGATATTCAGCGCCCGGACGGCACCTGGGTCACTATTGCATGGGATGCAGCGACCTCATCGATTACATGGACCGAGGATGGCAATACCCACACCGTCCTGGAAGGAGTGACGCAATTGCCCGAGGGGGCCCTGGGCCCCGTGTCGCCATTCGTCCTTGAGTACCACCTGGGTCGTCACCTGCATCGAGCGACGATCGACCTGAGTGTCGTGCCCGATGTGGAGCAGCACCTTGATATCGAGGGCGACTCCGAGTTCATCCATCGCCTTGTCGGCTCGGCCATGCCTCGAAACGCCGCATGGAGCAACTGACTGCAGGTTGCACCACCATGCCGCTACTATTCCGGCATGAAGAGCTTTGCTGATGGGACAGAGTATCCAAGCATCTCGGTCGAACGGAGATTCCGTGCTCGCCATGCCGTCACCATCAACGGGGAGGAAGAGCTGCTCCATGAGCATGACTGGCATGTACGGGTGGAGGTTGCGGGTGAACTTGATGACGAGGGCCTGCTCATCGATTTTCACCTGCTCGAATCGGCCCTTGACGAGGTGCTTCTTCCCTTCAAGGACAACACCTTCAATGGCACACCGCCATTCGATGATCAGAATCCCTCGGCGGAGAACATAGCCAGGCACATCGTCTGGTCGGTCGTGGAAGAGGCCTTGCCGAAGCAGGCCAGGAAGCGGATAGAGAACGCGCGTGCGATCGTCGAGGAAGCCCCGGGTTGTCATGCAACCATGTACTGGTTGGGGGCATGACCATGAGTGACCCGGCTCCACTGATGCTCTCGGTTTCCGGTGCCCGGGGCATCGTCGATGCGAGCATGACCGAGGCTGTTGCTGCTCGCTTCGCCGCGGCCTGGGGCTCGATCCTCGTCGAGGAGTCTCCTGGCGAGACACCGCATGCCTGCCTGGGCCGTGACAGTCGTCCTTCCGGTGAGAAACTGGCTGTTGCTGCTGCACTCGGACTGAACTCGGCTGGCTGCAACGTCATCGACCTGGGGCTGGTGACGACGCCGACGGTGGGAGTCATGACGACCGCGACCGGGGCCGCAGGGGGAATGGTCGTTACGGCATCGCACAATCCCAACCCGTGGAATGGACTCAAGTGCATCGACGCCTCGGGAGCTGCACCTCCCCCGGAGGTTGCCGAGGAACTTATTGCACGATTCAAGGCAATGGGTGACGACGCGGTGAACCCTGCCCAGGGCAGTGGAGTTGAAACGGAAGAGCGAGGGAATGACACGCACCTGGCGAGAGTGCTGGGGCAGGTCGATCCGGGTCCGATTCAACAACAGGCGTATCGAGTCGTACTTGATTCGGTCAATGGCGCCGGTTGTGTTCCTGGTCGGAGGCTGCTTGAATTGCTCGGTTGCGAAGTCAAGCATCTCAATGGAGAGCCGACGGGTGATTTTGCACACGTACCGGAACCGACCGAAGCAAACCTCCTCGACCTGGCCTCCGAGACTGCCGGTGCGGATGCAGCGATTGGATTTGCACAGGACCCCGACGCGGATCGACTGGCCATCATCGATGAGCAGGGCCGGTACCTGGGCGAGGAGTACACCCTGGCGATCGTCGCCGACTTCATGCTCCGTGCACACGGGGGTGGAACTGTCGTCACGAACCTCTCGACGAGTCGGATGGTCGATGATCTTGCGGCCCGTCATGGCGGTCGGGTCGTCCGCACGGCCGTCGGCGAAGCCAACGTGGTTGCCGCGATGCGTGAACACGATGCCCTCATCGGTGGTGAGGGCAACGGGGGCGTCATTCTTCCGGGCGTGTGCAGCATCCGGGACAGCCTCGGGGCCATGGCACTGGTCCTTGCGTCGATCGCAGAATCCGGATCAAGCGTGTCCGAACTGGTGGGGACCCTGCCGTCCTATGCAATGGTCAAGTCGAAGGTCGACCTGCCCGGTTCCGGGGGAGCCGCGGCCGTTGCCCCTGTTCTTCAGAAGGTCCGGGAGGTCCATGCCGATGCCTCCGTGGACACCAGTGATGGCGTTCGGGTCGATTTCGAGCAGTCCTGGGTCCATGTCCGTCCAAGCAATACGGAACCGATTGCCCGGATCATCGCCGAGGCACCGGTGGCATCCGAGGCCGAGGCGCTCGTTCAATCCATCGTGGAACTTGCCGGGTGGGACGCACCCTGACCGCTTGTCAGTGGCCCGGTTCGTGTACGACCCAGGTCATCGGTTCAACCGAGCAGTCGATGTGCACGGCGAAGATGCCGTTCCGGTGTTCCTGCACGAGCGGCCAGAGAACCTTGCGATCGGTGTCTGGAATGTCGATGGTCTCGATTCGATCGTGCTCGATCCATTCGAGCGTGCCTTCATCGAACTCGGTGACGTGAAGCTCATCGGGGTCGATCGCCCGGGTCACCTGGAAGCAGAAGATCAGCCAGTGGCCTGCAGATTCATAGGCGGTTTCAGACACCATCCCGATGAGTTGAATATCACCGGGAGCAATGTCGAGACCGGTTTCTTCCTGGATTTCCCGGCGAGCACAATCGTGCGGACCTTCGCCGGTGTGTATGTCCAGTTTGCCACCGATGGGAGAATACATCCCTGCATTCGGATTCTTCAGGCGGTGGAGCATCAACTGCCGACCATCCTTGTCACGGAGATAGCAGAGCACGGCGATCCGATACGGCAGATCCGATCGTCCTCCGGAGACATCGCTTTCGACATGTGCGGGTGATTGCTCAGGCATCGAGTGTTGCTCCCTGGACTGCTGCATCGGCAATGACCTTCTTCATGTCGGCAACGGCGGTACGCAGGCCTGTGAAGATCGATCTGCTGATGATGCTGTGCCCGATGTGCAGTTCATGCAATCGGGGCAGTGCGGCGACGGCTCCCACGTTCCAGATCGTCAATCCATGTCCCGCATTGAAACGCATGCCGTTTCCATGGATGAGTTCACCTGCCCTGCAGACCCTGTCGAGTTCGGCCTGGACATCCGGGTGCCCCTGTTCATGTTCATGGAAGGCATGGGCATAGGGACCGGTATGTACTTCACAGACATCGAAGCCGCAGGCATTGGCAGCTTCCACCTGGGCTTCTTCCGCATCAATGAAGGCACTGACCCTGATGCCACCTTCCTGCAGGGCCTGGACGACCTGCTTGAGCTCATCGAACCTGCCGGCCACGTCGAGTCCACCCTCGGTCGTGATTTCCTGCCGACCCTCGGGGACCAGCATGGCCATGTCCGGCCGTGTCCGCAGCGAAATATCCACCATTTCCGGGGTGGCTGCCATCTCGAGGTTCAAGGGAACAGCAAGGGCACCGGCAAGCTGGTGGAGGTCGCTGTCCTGGATGTGCCGTCGATCCTCCCGGAGATGAATCGTGATGCCATCGGCTCCTCCAAGGCATGCTTCCTCGGCGGCCTTGGCCGGATCAGGCTCCCAGGTCCGCCTGGCCTGGCGGACGGTGGCAACGTGGTCGATGTTTACACAGAGGGCAGGCATGCCTGGTATCCGGGTTCCTGGGAAAGAGCATCGCATGTGATCCGATGCGTCGTGCCGATGAAGAATTGCAGGAGTATACTTCCACGCGGCCTTTCGACGCGGTGGGACCATGATGACGGACTTCAAGCGAAAGTATGCACAGCTCAGGGATGACCTCTTGACACAGGGTGATCGGGTCGTCGACGTGATCCATAGATCCGTCGAAGCCTACTTCGGCAGGGACCAGGCCTCGGCAGATGTCATCATCGAGGGCGATGCGATCATCGACCAGGCGGACGTCGATATCGAGCGTGCCTCGATCAAGCTCCTGGAACTGGGCCCGACCGGGGAATATGACATTCGCAGCGTCCTGACCATCGTGAAGATCAACAATGAACTGGAGCGGATTGCCGATGGTGCGGTATCGATCGTTGAACATCTTCTCCCGGATGGAATCGAGGGAGAACTGCCAAGAACCTATCGGGTCATGGCCAACAGCGTCGTTGGGATGGTCCGCGATGCGAACAATGCGATGCGGGAGAAGGGGTCGGAGTTGGCGCAACGCGTACTGGCATTTGACGACACCGTTGACAAGTTCAAGGCACAGCTCATGGAAGAAGCGCAGTCCAAGCTGGCCGCGGGAGAATACAGCGTTCCCTGGGCGATGAGCCTGCTGAACCTGACCCGGTCCCTTGAACGGATTGCTGATCACTGCACGAATGTCTGCGAACAGTTGATCTACCTTGAAACCGGAAAGGTCGTTCGCCACCTTCCCTCGGGCTGGACGGAACCGGCACTGCCGGATTCCTGAACGAGACGCGATGTCGAATCGACTTGAGACTGCACGGAACCTGCTTGATCCCCGGGACCAGGGACACCTGCTTCAGGGGTTCGACTCGCTTGATCCCCACGCAGCGGAACAACTGCTCGACCAGGTCGAGTCACTGCATTGGGATGTGATCGACCAGGCACGTGATGTCATTTCAGGTATGGGCGAGGCACCAGTCGATCCCGACCAACTTGCGCCGGTCGAATCGCATGTTCCCGATGCGGATTCGGCGGAGACGCTTCGATCAGCCGGTGAAGAGCGTATCGCTGCCGGACAGATCGCCGCCTTGACCGTCGCCGGCGGACAGGGAACACGGCTCGGTTGGAATGGGCCGAAGGGGACCTACCCGGCGACCCCGGTCAGCGGCAAGCCACTCTTCGCGTGCTTCGCAGAGCAGCTGCGTGCAGTTCGCCTGCGGTACGGAGCCGACGTGCCCTGGTACATCATCACCAGTCCGACGAACGATTCGTCAACGCGGAATTTCCTGCTCGACAACAAGTGCTTCGGCCTCGACCGGGATTCCATCATGCTTGTCCAGCAGGGAACGATGCCTTCCTTCGATGCAGAGACCGGGCGAATCCTGCTCTCGGGGCCTGGTCGGATCGCGACCAGTCCCGATGGTCACGGCGGTTCCCTGGACGCACTGCATCGCAGTGGGGCACTTTCAGACATGGAATCCCGGGGAACAACGATCATCAGCTACTCCCAGGTGGACAATCCACTCGCGAAGATCGTCGACCCGGTATTCATCGGACTTCATGTCGACGAGGCGTGTTCCTCCGCTGAAGCATCGAGCAAGATGGTTCTGAAGACCGATCCAACGGAACGTGTCGGCGTATTCGGACTGCTTGAAGGTCGGACCTGCGTGATTGAATATTCGGATCTCCCAGGACCCCTCGCATCCGCGGTCGATGCGGAGGGTCGTCTCCGCTTTCATGCCGCCAACATCGCCATGCACCTCTTCTCCCTTTCCTTCATCCAGTCGATTGTCGGAGAGGGTGGAGCAGGTCTCCCCTGGCATCGGGCATTGAAGGACGTACCGTCCTGGGATCCGGAAACCAGGGAACTGCAGAAGCCGTCCGGACCGAATGCAGTCAAGTTGGAACGGTTCATATTCGACGTTCTCGGTCGTGCCGGGCGTTCGGCCATACTCGCCACGGACCGGGCAGAGGAGTTCGCACCCATCAAGAATTCCCAGGGACCGGATTCCCCACTGACCTCCCGTCAACTCCAGAGTGACTTGTTTGCACGTTGGCTGGAGGAGCGAGGAGTGGCGATTCCATGGACGAGCGAGGGGCATGTCGATGCTGCCATAGAGATTGCACCCGGCACGGCCCAGTCTTCCAGTGAGATTCCGTCCGAACTCCTGCCCGGCTCGATCGAGCCAGGCTCATCCATATTGCTCTGATCGTTCGACATACACTGTGGCCATGCCTTCTCGACACCGTTTCCCACTTTGGTCCGGTGTGCTGCTGCTACTGGGTGCCCTCGCTTTCCTTCAGCCGGGATGCTCGGGCAGTGCAGGGGTATCCCATTCCACAAGCGGTCACACGGAGGTTGCCGGGAGCTCATTGCATCAAGATGGCTTGAAGGGAAAAATTGAGGATGAAGTCCAGGAGTCCCTCGCCGACTACGGTCCGCCGTTGCTCTTCTTCCTTCTCATGCTCTCGGGCATCGGTGTTGCTGTCGGGGAAGATATCTTCATCATTCCAGCCGGCCTGCTCATGGAGCGGGGGGTCATGCCGTTCTGGGGCACGATCATGGCTGCGTATTTCGGCGTGATCATGGCAGACACGCTTTGGATGATCCTGTGCCGCCTCTTTTCAAGACGGATCCTGAACATCCGCTGGTTCCGGCGACTGATGCATCCACGGCGCATCCTCGAGATCAAGCACCAGTTCGACAGGTACGGGATCTGGGTCGTGGTCATCAGCCGGTTCATACCGGCCAGTCGTACAACGGTGATAACGGCTGCGGGTATCTCGAGGATGAGCATCTGGAAGTTCATGCTTGCCGAAACGATGAGTGCAATACCCACGGTCATTACACAACTGGGATTGGGTTGGCTCATTGGAATGGGTATCGGGGCGGGGGAAGAAGCAAGCCATGTCCGGGATTCACTTGCACTTGCAGCACTGATCCTGCTCATCCTCGGGGCTGCCTGGTGGTGGAAACGTTCAAGCCGGGCCGGTATCCATCGACCCCGTGCATCGATGGCCTGGTTGCATGAGGCGACGGGAAGCCGATCGGTGATCGGCGTGGGGAAGGGCTAAGTCATGCAGGAACTTCTCCAGCAGTATGGTCCGACCTTCGGCCCGATCATCCAGTTCCTGCTGTTGATGTGCAGCGGTGTGGGTATTCCACTCGGTGAAGACATCATCAATATTCCAGCGGGGATCCTTGTCGCCAAGGGCGACATGGAGTTCTGGCCGGTGCTCATCGCGGCCTATGTCGGAGTCTGCGGTGGTGACATCCTCTGGTTCTTCATCGTGTCCAGGTGGGGAGCGAGGTTGCTGCACATCAAGTGGTTCAAGCGTTTCCTGCATCCACGTCGTCTCCTCCAGGCGAAATACAGGATTGACCGATCCGGCGCGTGGGTGATCGTCATTGCCAGGTTCATTCCCGCCAGCAGGACAACAGTCATCACGGTGGCTGGGATGCTCCACCTTCCGTTCTGGAAGTTCACCCTGGCGACCATGTCGTGCGTACTTGTCACGGCGCCAATCCAGGTCGGGGCGGGATGGCTCATTGGTCGTGAAATTGCGACCCAGAGCACGTACAACCTCATCCAGTGGTCGATTGGCGGGTTTCTCCTGGTTGTCGTCATCATCGTCACTTCCGTGCTGTGGCGTCGCGGGCGACGCCATGGAAGGAGGCCCCGGCGGGCCAAGGTGGCCTGGCTGAGGAGTTTTCGTTCAGGATCCACGAAGTGATGATTGAGGCGGGTGCCGGCGCAGGATGCAGGAGGGCCGTATAATCCCCCCGCTGAAGATCGCCTGGGACGCACCCAGTACAACGGGAGACCTTCGTGCGAGCCGTCGTGACGGGTCAGATTGGTATCGACAAGAAGCCCTATCTTGAGGCGATTGTCAATCGCGCCGGCGAGCGAGGCAGGGAGATACCCCTGTTCAATGTAGGCCAGATGATGTACGCCGAGGGGCCGGATATCCATCCTGGGCGGATCCTGGACCTTCCACTGAGTCGCTTGGCTTCGCTCCGGCGTGCCGCGTTCAAGGACATCATTTCCCGGACGAAGCCCGAGGATGACTACCAGGACATCATCGTCAACACCCATGCGACCTTTCGGTGGAGGCATGGTCTCTTCAGCGCATTCGACTTCGACCAGGTCAGCGAGTTGCAGGCCAACATGTTCATCTGCCTGCTCGACAACATCGAGGTCGTCCATCATCGGCTGCATGCCGAGCATGACATCGATGCGACCCTCAAGGACTGCATGGTCTGGCGAGAAGAGGAGATCATCGTCACCGAGATGCTGGCCAATGCCATGGGCTGCCGGGACGAGTTCTACATCCTCAGTCGAGGTCGTCACCAGGACACGGTCGAGACCGCCCTGAGATTGGTCACCCGACCTGATCTCAAGAAGGTCTACCCGAGTTTCCCCATGAGCCACGTGATGGACATGCCTGACATCCTTGCCGAGATCGAGCACTTTCGTTCCGAATTGGCGAACCACTTCATTACGTTCGATCCCGCCGATGTCGATGAGAAACTCCTGCTCGATCGCGGCCTTGCCGCAGCGACGGAGGGGAGCGATTGGATCGAAGTCGAGCCTCACAGTTTTGGTGGACGTGCAGACGCTGAACCGGTCAAGGTCAGTGTCCGTGAGATCCTCGACATCGCCGGTGATGTCGATGGCCAGATCTACATGCGGGACTTCAAGTTGATCGACCAGTCGGACATGATCGTGTCGCTGGTTCCTGAACTTGCCGGTGGCATTCCCGGGCTTTCCAGCGGCGTCGAGCGTGAGCTTCATCACGCGTTCGAACACACCAAGGAGGTGTACGTCGTGTGGAAGCCGAAGAAGAATCCTTCACCCTTCATCACCGAGACCGCAACCCGGATCTTCAGCAGTGTTGATGAAGCCCTTGCCTACTTCAGGGACCAGGGCATGTTCCACCCAGGCAACCTGTTTGGTCATTGAACCCGGGTTTCACCACGCATGCCCCGCTACAAGCTCACTGTTGCCTATGACGGCACGAACTTCCACGGGTGGCAGAAACAGCATCCTCCAGGCAGCGAACCCCTGCGAACCGTCCAGGGCGTGCTCGAGGAAGCGGTCATCGAGGCTGTCCGTGAGAAGGTCAATCTTCTCGGGGCTTCTCGAACGGATGCTGGTGTTCATGCCATGGGGCAGGTCGCTGCATTCAGCAGTGCCGTTGAGATCGATCCTGCGCGGCTTGTCGAGGCGGTCACGTCCCGCCTGCCTGCCGACGTCCAGGTCCACGAAGCATGCCTTGTTCCGACTGCATTCGACCCCATCCAGGACTGCCTGAGCAAGGGGTATCGGTATCGTCTCGCAAGCGCACGGCGGCGCTCGAGTACCCGGCCATTGTTCGACAGGCACTACACGGCCTGGTCACCATGGGAACTGGATGTCGAAGCCATGGATCGTGCTGCCCAGCACCTTGTCGGTGAGCATGATTTCGCCAGCCTGACCCGCTTGAACCATGGTCGTGAAAGTACCATTCGAACAATTCATGAATGCACTGTTCGCGCAGAAGGTGATCAGAGGATCTGCATTGATGTTGCCGGGAACGGGTTCCTCTACAACATGGTTCGCATCATCGCTGGCACACTGGTCGAGGTCGGCCGGGGGCGAATCAGTGATGACGTGATTCCGGATCTTCTCGAGTCGTGCGATCGCAGCAGGACAGGCAGGACAATGCCGCCCGAGGGGCTCTGCCTCATGTGGATAGACTACGGTGGGTGAGCATCATGGTTGGTTCAACAGGGTTGTTACGTCCGGGCATGCCAGGGGTACTTTCGTGCATGCTTGTCCTGTGCACACCGTGTACCGGCTGGTCCGCGGTTGCCCTGGAAGGCCCCGGTTGGGCGCAGGTCCAGTCCAAGCGGGTTGACGACTACCTGTACTCGCTTCCATTCCCAGGGATCGATGACCAGGATGCCATCCTCGTGGATGAAACGATGCAATCCCTGGGAGCCCTGGCGACGAGCCTGGTTCTTCGAGGACAGCGGGGAGGAGAAGCGAGCGCTTCGGCCCTGGTTGCCGGTTCGATGCTTGCAGATGGACTGCCGGCGATCAGGGAGAGCCTCGACAAGCTCCATTCCGAATCACTGTCACTTGCCACCCGCGAGGCCGCTCGCGAGGAGTTGAAACGATTCGATGAGGAATACCGATTCCGGATGTCGAGCCTCATCACCCCGGATCCAGCCAGCCTTGATGCCACGTTGCAGTCGCTCTTTTCCCCACTTCGGACAGCGATCCGTCACCTCGACCAGGTTCCACCTCCCACGGGCTGGTGGTCCTCGCCGGGCCTGCAGACATCCAGGAGTGATTCGAGGGCTGAACTGGCAGCCTTGATCATTGCCGCCACCTGGCTCACGGACCGGCAACAGACCCGGGCTCTTGAGCAGCTGGACCTCTCAGTGGATCGCGAATGGAATGATGTGCTCCTGGGGGTTGCCCGGGCGATCGATGACATCAGCAAGGACCGTGACAGCAGATTCTTCCTGAAACAACTTCCCCCGATCTTCCTGAAATCCATCGGCGCCGAGGAGATTGCACGCCCGGGCAGAGGCGCACTCCTGGAACTGGCCAGGGGACTTGAGCGGAGGAACGAGTTCAATGAACATGACGCTGAAGGCCTTCCGCGTGAACTGCTGGTGATCAATGTCCGACTTGGCGAACTCTACAAGCGAGCCGAGCGGAAGATGATTGAACAGGTCGACATCCTGCTTGCCAGCAGATCCCCCAGGTCCGATCCCGAGCTCGTCGCGATCATCACGAACCAGCACGATGCACTTGATGCCCTGCAGCTGCTCTCCGCCATGCCGAGGCAGATCGAGTTCTTCACCGGGATCGACCCGGTTGCGGCCAGGTCGATTCAACAGCAGGCGACCAAGATGGTTCGCCAGCTTGACGATGTGCAACGTCGTGATGATGCGATGCGTGCACTTCGCAGCCTTGCCTGGCAGGTACACACCTTCAGCGAACTTCCCATGGAACAGCACCTGCTCGATGGTGACCAGGAACTGGATGCATTGCTTGCGAACAGGTCTGCCACGATCCTGGAGCGGATCAGGAAGGCCCGGGTTGCATGGGCCCGCGAATGGGGCCGTGGCAATGCACTCGGATCCGGCGTGCTTGAACTGGCACGTCTCAACCGGCTCATGGAACATGTCCGTGTTGCACGTGAACTCGAAACAGAGGCTGATCCGGGGGCACGGCTTGAACCCTGGGCAGCGTGGTCCATGCCCGATGACCGTATCACGCAATGGAAACGAGACATGAGAGATCGACTGCGTGTTGCAGCAACGGCCATTGCGGAAGAAGACATGGAACAGGCGGATGAACAACTCCATCAACTCGAGATGGACCTGGCCGTCCTTCGCCTGGCGCACCTCCTCATAGAGACCGGGCCGGTGCCACCCGGCGGTACCCAGGCGGGACTGGTGCTTGGCCAGATTGCCATGCCACCGGAGCATGATGCCTGGCTGCTTGAGCACCGGGACGCCCTGGCATCCATTTCTCGCCTGGCGATGGAATCCCAGGCCGCACGCATCGACGATCGCGAGGAGGAAGCCGAGGAACTGCACCATGAACTTGCTCGCAGGGCACATGCCCTGTGGGCCCTGCTGTCGGGTCCAACGACGAACCCGGTCAGGATCCCGGGATTCGAGGGGACCGACCCGGATCCCGAGCTCTCGACCTATCGCCTGAAGTACGACCGCCGGCGCTGAAGCCCCTGTGCAGGGTATCCTTCCCTGTTCCATGGCTCGCATTGCCGTCTTCGGCCCACATCCCGATGACCAGGAACTTGGAATGGGTGGCACCATCGCCCTCCTTGTCGACCAGGGACATGACGTGCTCCTGGTCGACATGACCGATGGAGAACCTACGCCCCATGGCGATCCAGAGACTCGCGCCGCGGAGGCGGCGAAGGCAGCAGAGATTCTTCGTGTCCAACGATGTCAACTTGGTCTGCCCAACAGGGAGGTTGTTCATTCCATCGACGCCAGGCACCGGGCAGCGGGCGCCATCAGGACACACCAGGCGGACATCGTCTTTGCGCCCTACTTCGAGGATGCCCACCCGGATCACGTGGCATGCACCCGCATCGTCGAAGACGCGCGATTCGATTCGAAACTCGTCAAGACGGAGCTGCCGGGTGAGCCCATCTACCCGACCTGGTTCTTCTACTACTACTGCACGCACCTGCGGCATGTCCCGAACCCGTCGTTCATGATCGACATCCACTCGACATGGGAACGCAAGCGCGGGGCTGTTCTTGCCTATGAATCGCAGTTCGTGCTGCCCGAACGGAATCGATGCATCATCGACTGGCTCGAAGCGGCGGCCGTCTTCCATGGAAGTCGCATCGGGTGTCCCATGGCAGAGCCCTTCTTTACCCGTGAACCTCTCGGACTGGGTACTCTTGACTCAATCGTCAACCTCGACTGAAACGGCGACAGCATGAACCGACCTTCTCTTTCCATCAAGCGTCTCAATGCACTGGCAACGCTCCCGGCATACCAGTCGACCGAGGCGGCCGGCATGGATCTCCATGCAGCCATCGAGCAGGCGATCGTGCTCGAACCCGGGGCCATCACGCTCGTTCCACTTGGATTCGCCATGGCCCTTCCACCGGGATT
>JAYZBD010000088.1:0-10194 GCA_036339395.1 Planctomycetota bacterium
CTGATGATGTCGATCAGCATTCGTTCCCCTGGCAGTACCTGGCCCTGGAGCATGCTCGAGAGATCGTTGAGGTTCAGCGTCGCCACCTGGCGGATTTCCGCAACCCTGAGCAGGGTCTGGTCCGTGGTGACGAGGCGAAGATCCTGCCGAGCCGCAACGTCGAGCAGGGCCTGGTCGACCATTCCCTCCTCTGCATCCGCCTCTTCGATCGAGACTGCAGCGGAAGGCGTGTCCTGCAGTGTCCTGAGATTTGCAAGGCCTCGCCTGCCTCGGTCGCGTTTCATGCGATCGCTCGAATCGGATAGACGGTGAAGTTCATCTATGACGAACCGCGGAACGAACAGCGGTGCATCGAGGAAGCCCGTCCGGCTGAATGTATTGATTCTTCCATCGATCAAGACGGACGTGTCGAGCAGCATCGGGCGAATTCCCCGTACCTGCTTCGAGAACTCGACGTAGGGGATGACCAGCCTGATGTTGTCGCGAGTCGTGAGAACCATCGATACTGCGAGGTAACAGAAGGTGAGCCCCGTTGCCAATTTCAGCAGTGTCAGGTATTTCAATGCCATGTCACCTTCAGGAAGGCCCCAGGCATCGGCGATCAGATCGATCAAGGCGCCGATGGCAATTGCAGCAAGCAGGCCGGCAAGAATGGCAAGGTAGATGGCGACAACGATGGAGAGTTGCTTCCGAGGAGTCTTCAGGTCGAGGAGGACGATGATGGTTGCGACCGCGATCGTCGCGATGATCGGGGCGAGGATGTTGAGTCCCTGGTGGGGCAGGTAGGTCGCACCGATGATTCCGGCGAAAGGGAGGACCGCAACTGCGATCATCAGGGCGATGTAGATCATCCGAACCGTGATCAGGATGAATGGCTGGCCGAATGATGAATCATCCCTGTCGACATCATGGGCGGCGATGTGCTTGGGTTCGGATCTCTCCATCTCGCTGGATTTCTGGTCCTGTTCAGGCATCCCGGGCAGTGTACCCGAGCCTCCCCTGCGGCTACCATGTGTGTTGACGACGAACGTGGAGGGCGGCCGGGCCCTGCGGAGGTTCGGCACGTGAACCTGGTCAGGGCTTGATCGCAGCAGCCATAAGCGACGCCGCGTCTGCCGTGGATGTCCTGGCCGCCCTCTTCGTTCCTCGCTGCAGGACCTGGAGTGTTCCTGAGGGGACATATTGAGCAAGGAAGCCCGCAACGTGAGTTACACCGTCCTGGCACGTCGATACCGGTCCCGTGACTTCGATGAAGTCGTCGGGCAGGAACCGATTGCACGAACGCTCAGGAATGCAATCGAGTCGGATCGCGTTGCGCATGCATACCTGTTCTGCGGAACACGGGGAGTGGGCAAGACGACGATGGCCCGGCTCTTTGCCCGTGCCCTGAACATCAGCGATGACCTTGTCGAAGCGGATGCCATTGCCGAAGCGATCATGAGTGGTTCAGATCTTGATGTCATCGAGATCGATGGTGCCTCGAATCGAGGTGTCCAGGAAGCAAGGGATCTCATCGCCTCAGCCAGCCTCAAGCCGGCACGCTGCCGCTACCGGATCTACATCATCGACGAAGTACACATGCTCACGCGGGATGCTTTCAATGCGCTCCTGAAGACCATGGAAGAGCCCCCCGAGCACGTCAAGTTCATTCTCTGCACGACGGAGCCCAATGACGTGCTCCAGACCATCCAGAGTCGTTGCCAGCGGTTCGATTTCCGGGCGATACCCGCTCGGCAGATCGCCGATCACCTTGCCTCGATCCTGGAACAGGAAGGCATCGAGGCTGATCCGGATGCCCTGCTCCAGGTCGCTCGTCTCGGCGAAGGTTCGATGCGTGATGCGTTGAGCATTCTTGATCGACTTCTTGCAGCTGGTCCTGAGCGACTGACCTCGGAGTTCGTCTCCACGATGCTCGGCCTGCCTGCCCGTGCCCTCGTCGAGACACTGCTTGACGCGACACTGGATGGGGATGCAGCAGCAGCCCTTGCAGCAGGAGAGCGACTCCTCCAGGAGGGAGTCACGATCAACCAGGCCATCGAGAGCATGACGGATTCCCTTCGATCACTCCTCGTGGCAACGTCCTGCGGGGCTGACACCGACCTGCTTCAACTTTCCGAGGAGCAGCGAGCCAGGGTCCGGGCCCGATGCGACAGTCTTGATGCCGATGCCGTCCTTCACATGATCGCCCGATGCGAGGCGACTGCCAGGCATGCACGGTTCACTGCATCTTCACGAGCACTGTTCGATGCGTTGCTGGTGCGTCTTGCATCGACGGAGCGACTTGCCGATATTTCCTCGATGCTCCGCGGAACGTCTGCTGCGACCGTCCCAGCCAAAAAAAAAACTGAAGGTCTGAACAGCGGGGTTGCAGCCGCATCTTCTTCAATCCCGCCGAAGCCACCGGCTGCGAAGGAATCGAGTGCCGGGTCCAGCGCCCCCCCGGCTGCTGGTTCACCTGCACCCGTGGAGCCCGTGACACCGGAGAACCCGGTGGTAGCGGTCCTTTCGATGGACTCGCTCTGGGATCGGGTATGCAGCGAAGTGGAGTCGAACGTGAGCCAGGCACTTCTTCAGACAGCACGTCCGGTTTCATGGGATGGAGAGGTGCTGGTACTTGAACCACGGGACGCGGCATCTGGAAGTGGCAACTATCTTCGTTCACAGTCGGAATCCATTGCAGGCATGGTGCGATCAGTTGCAGGGCGGCATGCAAGGGTCAAGGTCGAGTCGAGTGAACCTCCACAACACATGGAACCCGCCGTCGACCCCCTGTATGAGCAGCATCCGGACGTCATGAAGGTCATGGAGATCTTCGATGCGGTGGTGGTTTCCGTTGAACCAGTCAAGACAGGGGAGGCAGTGCCATGTTCGGAGGATTGAAGGATCTTGCAGGCCTTGCGGGGATGATGAAGGATCTGCCGAAGATGCAGGCCCGGCTTGCCGAGGTCAGGAACCACCTCGCCGACATCAAGGTGACGGCCAGTGATCCGGAAGGGCATGTTCACGTTCGGGTCAATGGAACCCTGGAAGTCGAATCGATCCAGCTGTCTCCTTCACTGCTCTCCACGGTCGAGGGTGGTGAGGCGTTGCAGGAACTCATCAAGGCAACCATCAACGAGGCATTGACGCAGGCCCGTACCGAGGCGCAGGAGAAGATTGCCGGTGTTGCCCAGGAGATGGGGATGCCATTGCCACCGGGAGGGCTCGACCTGTAGTTTCATGCCCATGGCCAGGAGACCCCATTCGTATCCGGAGCCTGTCGAACGCCTCATCGAGGCCTTTGGCCGCATGCCCGGCATCGGTCGCAGAACGGCGACGCGTCTTGCATTCCATGTCCTGAAGGACTCCCCGGAGCAGGCCAGGTCACTGTGTGAAGCGGTTCAGGATGTGAAGGAACGAGTGGCATGCTGTTCCATGTGCTGGCAGTTGACCGAAGTCGACCCATGCCCGATCTGCAGCAGCCCGACCCGCGATGCATCGACCATCCTGGTTGTTGAACAGCCCCATGACCTGATGAGCCTCGAGTCGACCGGAATGTATACGGGGGTCTACCATGTTCTCACGGGCAGGATCGATCCACTTGCAGGAGTCGAGCCTTCCGACCTGACGGTAGCGACGTTGCTTGATCGTGTTGATGATCCATCACGCAACTGCCGCGGGGAACAGGTGTCGGAGGTCATCCTCGGGTTGAATCCGAACCTGGAGGGCGACAGCACCGCCCTGTACCTTGCCGATGAGTTGACGCGGAGATCCGTCCGTGTCACCCGGCTTGCCCGTGGCCTTCCAAGCGGCACACAACTGGAATATGCCAGTGCGGCAGTCCTTGCCGATGCACTTGAAGGCCGCCGGGTCGTAGGAAGCAGCTGAACTGCAGACATTGGTCGCCTCCCTTTCCATCGGGGGGGTACGATGACCGCATGCGTTTCGAAGCTGGACAACACGCCAAGCTCTCACAGCAGATGAAGCTGAGCCCCAGGATGATCCAGTCCATGGAGATCCTGCAGTTGTCGATTCTTGCATTGCAGGAACGTGTGGACCAGGAACTCGAGTCGAACATCGCGCTTGAAGTCGTTGAGGGTGAACAGGCCGACCAGCCGTCCGACGAAACCGGGGACTCAGGTGGATCCGAGGAGATGGTCGTCGGAGAAGCCGGTGACGGAGCTGATGATTACGAGCGACTCAGCGACCTGGAACGTGATTACAGCGAGGCCGCGGACAACGAGTATTCCTCTTCGAGTTATTCACCGTCGAGGCATGCAGGCGAACGGGATCGGAAGCAGGATGCCATGGCCAACCTGGAAGGCAGGGGAGACTCGCTCGGTGAGCAGTTGCTGCACCAGTGGACCTTCGCCGAGGTCGATGAAGAGACTGCCGCAGCTGGAGCGCTGCTCATCCTCTCGATCAATGATGACGGCCTGCTGGGCACGGACCTGGAGACGATTCTCGAACAGAACCCGGATGCCGTATCAGCAGGCATGACGGTGGATCGCCTCGAATCTACACTCGATGCACTGCAGCATTGGCTTGAACCGCCCGGCCTGGCCGCTCGGAGCATCCAGGAATGTCTCATTCTCCAGGTCGAAGCGTTGCAGTCACGGGGAGAGGATGCGGTCGAGTGGGATACGGTCCGGGAACTGATCGAGCATCACCTGGACGACCTGGTGCAGAATCGCCTGCCGAGGATCACCGATTCCACGGACCTGACGATCGACCAGGTGCGGGATGCGATGACGGCGATGCACAGGTTGAATCTTGCGCCCGGACGTGATCTGGTCAATGTCGAGGTCGCCCCGATCATCCCCGACGTCATCGTGGACTATGACGAACAGTCCGACTCCTATGTCGCAGCACTCTGCGACGGTGTCCTGCCGCCACTGCGTGTATCTCCCAGGTACAGGTCGATGTCCGGTGACGAGGCACTCGACAAGGAGACCCGGTCCTTCATCAGCAGGAATGTCAGCAATGCGGAGTGGCTGATCGAGTCGATCAACCAGCGTTCGAATTCACTGCTGCGAGTCGTGAATGTCGTGCTCGCACGTCAGCGTGATTTCTTCGACATCGGTCCACAGCACCTGAAACCCATGCCGATGGTTGATGTCGCCGAGCAGTTGGGCGTACATGTTGCGACGGTCAGCAGGGCGGTGGCCGGAAAATGGATGCAGACCCCCAGGGGCATGGTCCAACTGCGGCGATTCTTCTCCGGCGGAACAGAGACGGCCGAAGGTGAGAATGTCAGTTGGGAAGCGGTCAAGGCCATGCTTGGTGAGATCGTCGAGGCTGAAGACAAGTCCAAGCCCTTCAGCGATGAACTGCTTGCAGCTGCATTGAAGGAACGTGGTGTGGACATTGCCCGGCGTACCGTAGTCAAGTACCGCCAGCAGCTGGGAATACCGCCTGCCCGGCTGAGGAAACAGTACTGATCCCCAGGGAATCGGTGGTTTCAGGTCGCTTCGATCTCGCTGGTCTTCCTGGAGGACAGGTCGTCGATTCTGCTGATCATGTCCTTGGTGAGATCCTCGATGTTGGATTTCGAGATCTTTCCATCATCCTCGGAGAATGAGCTCGTCTTGTCCTTGACCATCGTGTCCACCTGCTTGACACAATCTCGCCGCTCGTTTCGAATCGATACCTTCGTGTCTTCGCCGAGCTTCTTCACCTGCGTGACAAGTTGCTTGCGTCGTTCAGCCGAGGGTGGAGGAAGGTGTATGCGAATGGCGTCGCCCTCGACCTGGGGGTTCAGGCCCAGGTCCGCTGTTTCAAGAGCACGGGAGATGCTGTTCTTCGTGGTCGGATCGAATGGCTTGACGAGGAGTTGCGTCGGTTCCGGAACATTGACAGCAGCGATATCGCGAAGATCGCACATCGAACCATAGCATTCAACCTTGAGAAATTCGACGAGTGCCGTGCTGGCACGCCCGGTTCGAATCCCGAGAAGTTCCTTCTCGTAATGCTCGATGGACTTCTCCATGCTCGATTTGCATTCTCGGAAAGTCGCGTCACTCATTGTCGTTACCTCTTCATCCTTCTGCCAGGGTGGGAATGCCATTTCAGGTGTTTGGGAACGTGGTGTACTCGATTCAGGATTGAACAGGGATCCGTTCACGGGATGTGACGAGTGTGCCGATCGTTTCACCCGTGATGACACGACGGATGTTGTGTTCCGGTCGGAAGTCGAAGACGATGATCGGGAGGTCGCGTTCCATGCACATCGAAAGTGCCGTCAGGTCCATGACCGCCAGTTGACGATCGATGGCCTCCTGGTATGACAGTGCTTCGTATCGAGTTGCTGTCGGGTCCTTGACCGGATCGGCGGTGTAGACGCCATCGACCTTCGTTGCCTTCAGAAGCACATCCGCATTGAGTTCGGTGGCTCGCAGTGCAGCGCAGGTGTCCGTGGTGAAGAACGGGTTCCCCGTACCGGCTACGAGAATCAGGACGCGTCCTTTTTCAAAATGTCGAAGGGCTCTCTTCCGGATGAACGGCTCGGCAATGGCCGGGACATCGATTGCCGACATGACCCTTGCCGGCGTGCCAAGTCCCTCGATGGCTTCCTTGAGCGCCATGCCGTTCATGACGGTCCCGAGCATGCCCATGTAGTCGGCAGTCGACTGGTCGATGCCCAACTGGGCCGAAAGGTTGGCGCCACGGATCATGTTTCCACCGCCGACGACCACGGCGATCTCGGTTCCTGTCTCCGAGGCCTCCACGATTGCTGTAGCTATGGTCTTGAGTTCATCGGCATTGATCCCGAAATCACCCTGCTCGGCAAAACTCTCTCCACTGATCTTCAGGAGGACTCGGTGGTAGTGGGGGGCGGATGGCATGGGGTTCTTCCGGGGCTACTGCCCTCATTGGACCCGTTTGAGCGGGGATGGTCAAGAACGAATGGAGTTCTACCTCGTGACCATTGGTACGTTTCTCGCCTATGAGGGCTTCAAGCCTTCCTAGCAGTGGTGGCTGAAGATATGCTTCTTCGAGGATTTCTTGATGATGACCAGGCCCACCCCGGAATTTATAACTTCGTCTCTAAACGAGGAACTCGTGAAGCGATTGGTCCAATTGCAGCAGGAACGCCGCCAGGCTCGCAAAGCCAGGCTCCGTTCATTGTTGGTCTGGGCCATCCTTCTTTCGCTTCTATTTCATATCGGGGTGATGATCTACCTGCATTTGCAGCACAGGGCTGGAAGAAATGCACCCATGCAGGAGTTCCAGGTCGAGATAGCAACCCTGCTGCCGGACGAGGAACTCACGGAACTGCCCGAGGGTGAACTGGAGGAGCCCGAGGACCAGGCGCTCTCGGCGCTCGATGAACTGCTCAATGAACGCCAGGCCAGTGAACTGGAAGCTAATACAAGTGCTGCTGAACTTGAAATCAACGGGGTCGGCGCGGCACCAGCGATTGGCGGCGCCGCTGGGGGAGGGGGAGTGAAGGGAATCGGGGGCAGTGGAGCTGCAGGATCCTTCTTCGGCATCTCGTCCGCCGGGGAACGCTTTGCATACATCGTGGACATGTCCGGGTCGATGACTGGCGGGCGGATGGACCGTGCCAAGCAGGAGATGAAACGTTCTATTCGTGCACTTCCCGACTACACCAAGTTCCTTGTCGTGTTCTACAACAGTGACATCGTCGAACCGCCTGACCAGGAGGGGTGGCAGACGGCTCGTTCACCTGTTGTTCGCCGGTTCATACGATGGTTGGAGGGCCTCTCCCCGAATGGAGGCACGGAACCGCTTCCTGCATTCCGCAGGGTGTTTTCAGAGGAGGAACGCCCCGATGTCATCTTCTTTCTCACCGACGGTGAAATCACATCGATGAAACCCGACAGTATCCAGCGATTGAATACCGGCGGCTTCAAGACCGTCATCAATACGATTGCATTCGGCGATGATTCAAGCCAGGACCTGCTCAAGCGAATTGCGAAGGATTCCGGGGGGATCTACAGGTTCGTGAGATCCGGAGGCCCGCCATGATGTCTCTCCCGCTGTTTGCACTTGCCGGGATGCTCCTTGCCCCCGGGGATATCGTTGTTCCGCGTGGAGGAGGCGACGTTGTGCAAGGGGAGATCACGCGCCTTGATGAAGATGGAATACTCCTGCGCATCCCCGGCGAAGCCGAGGATGAGGTGGTCGAAGTCATGCTTTCATGGGATCGTGTTGCAGACGTTCGCATCGCCGGCCCTGTCCAGCCACGACTGCCCGAGTTGATGAAGAATGCTGAAACGCTCTGGCGTGCACGCTCCCGGCTCGATCGAGGTGACATGGCCAATGCAGAACCGATCCTGGAACTCCAGTTTCCGGGCATGGTCGGCCGAACCAGCGAGACGGCGCTGGTGGTCTCGGATGGACTGCTCCGATGTCGCCTGGACCGCGGCGCCAATGCAGAGGCGCTCCTGCCCGGGCTTGAGATGGCGAGGCTTCGACGAGCTGGCATTACGACCGGCAGTGATGCCCTGCGTGTTCCCCCGGTTCTTTCCCCCGAGGAAGTCGAGGGAGTCGTTCCGGTCTGGGATCCAGAGTTCAACCTGCTTCCATACCTGCCCCCGGTCTGGCTGGATGGACCTGGAGTTGCCAATGCCCGGGTCGAACTCGAGGAGTGGTCCTCGGAGGATGACCTGCTCATGTCGACCATCGCAGGCTTGTACCAGGCAGGTCTTGAACAGGATCTTGGAAAAGACATCAGCCCGGTGGACCTGCAATCCGACACGATTTCCGATGAGAAGGGCACCATGCTCCTGGGGCTCATGATCAATGCAGTCCATGCAGACCCGGATGTCCGGAAGGATGCAAGGAGACGACTGCAGAACAGGCCAGCCAACGACCCCCCATGGGTCGAGATGTGGATCCGGTTCCAGCTTGGTCGCTCCTATCTCATGGAAGAAGGATCTGGACAGCGACGCAAGGGGCAACTCAACCTGGCACATGTTGTTGCTCGTTCATCACAGGCGCAGCCATACCTGGCAGGCGTTGCCATGGCAATCATGGCCGCCGAGTTTGAATCAACGGGTGATCTCGAGGCGGCAGAGCGCCTCAGGGGAGATCTCGCTCGCAGTACACCCAGACACCCGGTGCTTCGAACACCGGCCCTCAATCCATCCAGGCCCGGCCTTGGAGATGGGAAGGAGAACCCATGACTTCGTTATTCACGCCGTACATCGTTGCGACGGCAGCAGCACCGGAAGGTGCTTCCTGGTGGGATACGATCGTGCAAGGTGGCACGGTCGGTTTCATCATCCTTGTCCTGAGCATCGTGGCCCTGGTCCTGGTGCTCATCCACTTCGTGCAGATTCGGCGCCAGTCACTGCTGCCCCCAGGCCAGTTGGAAGAACTCGATTTGCGTCTTACAGATGGCAATGTCGATGGAGCGGCTGCCTACTGCCTTGACCCGGGGAATGATTCCTTCCTGACGCGGATCATGGCTGCCGGCCTGCTTCGCTACCAGCGATCAGCATTTGGTGTCTTTGAAATCAAGAGCGCCGTCGAAGAAGCGGGTGACGAGCAGACAGCCCGCCTGTATCGAGCGACGGACGCCCTTGGCCTGATCGGAACCATTGCTCCGCTCCTTGGACTCCTCGGCACGGTCATCGGAATGGTCGGAGCCTTCGATTCCGTGGCCCACAGTGCCGGTTCCGACTCCGAAGCCCTGGCAGGGAACATCTCGCTGGCCCTCGTCACGACCCTCATGGGATTGACACTTGCCATTCCATGCGTCGCCTTGTTCACCTACTTCAGGAACCGCATCGACGCCCTGGCGGCGGATGGCGCACGGGAAATCGAGCGTCTCCTCATTCACCTGGAAAGTTCGACTGCCCCGGTATCGGAAACAGGCAGTGGAGGCAGTGATACGTGAGATTCTCCTCCGGCACCAAATCCAGGGAACTGCTGGTCGAGTTGACGCCGATGATCGACGTGGTCTTTCTCCTGATCATCTTCTTCATGGTCACTTCGGAGTTTGCGCGCGATGTCCGGGCCGAAGTGGAGTTGCCGAAGCTTCCCGGTGAGCAGCGGGAGGAAAACGAGGAAGCAGGCGTTGTTGTCAACATCGATGAAAACGGCAACATTATCCTCAGTGTCTCGGAGGAACCGGTCACGCTGGAGGAGCTCCGGAAGCAGCTGCAGGTGTTCTTCATCACTGACAATTCGACCGAGCAGCGGGTTCTGCTGAGAGCCGATCGAAGAGCGTCGGCAGGTCGCTTG
>JAYZBD010000089.1:0-11132 GCA_036339395.1 Planctomycetota bacterium
GCTCCCGACTCGATCGGTCGCTCGTTCCGGGTGGTCGAGCCGGGATTGATGAACATCCCCGTTGAACGATTCTCGATCGAAGCGCTGCTGTCGCTTGATCGTGTTCTCCCGGAGGGTGGAGTTGTCGCGTGGGCCGATGAAGATGGACGGGGATGGGTGCTTGGTCAACGCGATGGCCACCTTGGATTCGGCCTTGCCAGCGAGGATGGCCAGAGGCATTGGGTCACTGCGCCGCAACCCTTCATACCGGGGCAGTGGTATCACGTTACGGCGACGTTTGATGGGTCATCCACGCGTCTTCATGTCGATGGCGATCCTGTTGCCATGTCCCGCGAGGTCATCGGTTCGGTACAACCCTCCGAGGGCACGCCATTGTCCTTCGGTGGCCGATATCGGGATGATGTTGAAGGTGCGGAGCACGGTGGAGTCTTCTTCGCGACGCTCCACAACCGGAACATGTCCACATCCGAGATCAAGGAGGCAGCGGTCGCTGCTGCGAAGCGAGTTCCACCATCGCTTCAACTGCGCATGAGCCCGGCCATGAAACCGCTCGGGAAAGGTCGTTGGTTGATGACCTGGGAAACCAGCACTTCGGGGCCGTCTGCAGTCGAGTGGGGAACAGTCTTTCCACTTTCAAATCGTGTCGACTCCGATGGCACCGGGATACGACACGAAGCTGTCCTTGAAGATGTACCGAGGGATCGACTGGTTCGATTCCAGGTTGTTGGATTGGTCGATGATCCGCGACCGGTGACCATGATCCAGCCACAGGTCCGCCCTGGTCTCACACCACCTCCGCCAATACCCAGTGGGCCCACGACAGTCGAGGCTCGTTCACCGCAGATGTCATTTGATACCGCCTTCGACTATTCCAACCTGGGCAAGGGATACATCCTTGTCTGGGGACTGGAGGATGGCCGTCGAGCCTGTGCACTTGCCAGGCGTTACGACATGCAGGTCATTGCGATCGACGAGGACCCATCGAAGGTCCGGATTGCCCGGGAAGCTGCGGAAGCAGCCGGGTTGCATGGAGATCGGGTCCGAGTTCATCAACTTGCCGGTGAAACACTTCCCCATGCCCCGTATCTCTTCGATTACGTGACGACGGAGCGACCCGTCGACGGCACGGCATTCACCGACAGGCAGAACCAGGAACTCTGGCGTGTACTTCGTCCAGCCGGCGGCATTCTTGACATCGACAGGAACCTCCTTGGAACCGCGAAGTCACCTCCGGTCAGTCGCAGCAGCAGCGAGGCCATTGTCGATCGACATCGCAGTGGACGGCGCATCTACAGGCGTGCGCCCTTGAAGGAAACAGGAACCTGGACGCACCAGTATGGCGATGCCGCCAATACTGCATGCAGCCAGGATGACCTGGTCAGGGGTGACATGGGCGTGCTCTGGTGGGGACGGCCAGGCCCACGGCCCATGATGGACCGTGGCGCGCGGACACCCGCGCCCCTGATGGCAGGCCACCGGATGTTCATCCAGGCCAACAGGCAGCTCATTGCCCTCAATGCATACAACGGGGCGATTCTCTGGAGCCTCCAGGTCCCCGGACTTCGCAGGGTCAACGTGCCTCGAGACTGCAGCAACATGGTCGCAAGTCTCGACGACAAGCTCTATGTCGCAATCGATGACAGGCTCTGGGTGATCGATGCGCAAACGGGGGAAAGAGTGGCCATCGTGGATGTTCCCGTGCAGGTGGATACACCGCTTGACTGGGGCTTCATATCGCGAGTGGATGGACACGTTCTTGGTACCGGGGTCCGCCCGGGGTCGACCTACACCGGGGCCGAGGGAGAGTGGTATGACGGCGGGGGCGAGGAATCCTGGCGGGTGACCAGCGATGTGCTCTTCAGCATGGATCCTGCAGATCATGACCTGCAGTGGTCGCATGTACCGCGAGGCAGGTTGCTGAACTCGACGATCACCGTCGACGAAGGCAATGTGTATTACATCGAAGCCCGTTCCGGGTTGGCCAATGGATCGGAGTCGGGTCGGATCGGCCAGGCGTCGCTGCGTGAGCAGTACCTTGTCGCGGTTGATCTTGAAACAGGACGACGATCCTGGGAGACACCGATCGAAGTCGATCACTTCGATCGCATGACGTATCTCCTGAAGAGCAATGGTGCGCTGGTGGTTGTCGGCACCTCCGACAAGTTTCATGTGCTCGTATTCAATGCCGATGACGGCTCGCTCCGTTGGCAGCAGGACCATGCGTGGGATCGTGATCATCATGGCGGTCCGCTTCAGCACCCGGTCATCTTCGGCAACGAGGTCTTCGTTGAACGCCTTGCCTACGACCTGGAGAACGGGGACATCACCCGCGAAGGCATTCCCCAGGGCCGGGGCTGTGGTACGAAGTCGGCGTCCAAGCACCTCGTCCTGTTCCGTCATTACTTCCATTCCTTCTGGGATCCAGGATCCGATGCCTGGACCGAGTGGACAGGCACACGAGGTGGCTGCTGGCTGGGAATGCTCCCGGTCGGAGGGATCGTGCTCGCACCCGAGTCGAGCAGCGGATGCTCCTGCACGCATGCCATCCAGACATCGATGGCTTTCGTGCCACGTCGATCCGATCCCACCTTCAGTCGCATCGACGGAGATGACTGAGCCATGCCGGGTGTCCGATGGTCCATCATGCTTGCTGGCGTCCTCCTGGTACCGCTGGGCGTGCATGGTGCATCGACGGATCCGGAGCCGTTGCTCGTCTACTGCGCAGCTGGAATCAAGAATCCCGTTGTCGAAGTCGCAAGACTCTGGGAGGAGGAGACCGGGCAGGAGGTCCAACTGCAGTTTGGTGGTTCCGGAACACTCCTGAACAACCTGGCACTGGCCGGCAAGGGAGACATCTACATCGCGGCGGAGGAATCCTACTTCCAGATGGCAAGGGAGCGGGGACTTGTCAGGGAGGTCATTCCCTTCGCGACGCAGCAACTTGTCATTGCCGTACCTGAAGGTAATCCAGCATCGATCAACTCGCTCGACGACCTTGCAGGAAACGGTGTACGGATCTCGATGCCCAATCCCGAGGCGGCAGCGGCGGGAAAGGTTGCAAAATCCCTCCTCCAGTCGCATGGTCTCTGGGAGTCAATCTCCACGAATACGAAGGTATTCAAGCCAACGGTCGGGGATGTCGCCGTTGATGTCCGCCTTGGTGCAGTCGATGCAGCCATCACCTGGGACACTACCGCGTCGCAGTTCGATGGAATCGAGGCAGTGCACGACCCCCGGCTGCAGGAAAGTCTTGAACGTGTCGGGATCGGCGTGCTTGAATCGACGAAGGATCCGGCACGGGCGATCAGCTTTGCGAGATTCGTCGGGGCTGCCGACCGCGGGCAGGTCAACATGCAGGCGCACGGTTTCGGACAGGTCGAAGGAGATGACTGGTCCTCAAGGCCTCGATTGATCCTTTTTGCAGGAGCCATGCTTCATCCGGCCATCGAGGCCCGGGTCGATGACTTTGCCCGCCGTGAAGGTGTCGATATCGAGCGTGTCTACAACGGGTGCGGCATGCTGGTCAGCCAGATGAAGGCCGGCTCCAGGCCCGATGCCTACTTCGCCTGTGACCGATCGTTTCTCGACCTGGTGTCCGACCGATTCGAACCAGGAATCGACGTCTCCACGAATCCACTGGTCATACTCGTTCCAGCGGGAAATCCCCGGAACATCCAGTCGCTTTCCGACCTGGTTCGACCAGGTACCCGGGTGGGCATCTCGCACCCGGAGCAATCGGCGCTCGGGGCCCTGACACGGAAGATATTGCTGCAGGAGGAACTGCATGGACCGCTCGAAGCTTCGGGGAACATCAGGGTGGTCTCGCCTACGGGTGAGTACCTTGTCAACCAGTTGCGTGTCGGGGGACTTGATGCCGTAGTCGTCTACGGAAGCAATGCAAATGCGTCAGCTGCAACACGCGAGACATGCATGAGCATTCCACTTGATCTCCCCGGATCGATTGCCCGCCAACCCTGGGCAGTCAGCCGGGATTCCAGCCATGCCCGGACCATGAGCCGCCTGTACGAGGCCCTTTCAAGTGAAGAATCGGCTGATCATTTCCGATCACTGGGATTCGGCTGGGTGACATCGACCGGGCAATGAGCAGGCAGAACAATGTCATCCTGGAACGCCTCGGCAGGCCCCATCGGTCGAAGCCCGACATGCCCTTCCACGCCCTCTTCATCGGGTTGACGGGGTTCTTCATCCTGCTCATCGTCGGTCTGCTTGTTGCCAACGCATCCTTCACGAGTATCGAGGACATCAGGACGGCGCTGGCGGATGAAGCGATCTTCGCCTCGGTACGCCTGAGCCTCGTGACCTGCACCATTACGGCATTTCTCTCCCTGCTCTTTGCGATTCCCGCCGGCTACGTCCTGGCGAGGTATCGATTTCCCGGTCGATCCATCGTTGACGCGATCGTCGACATACCCATCGTCCTTCCACCACTTGTCGTTGGCATCAGCCTCCTGATCCTGTTCAACCAGACCGGCCCGGGCCGTGCGATCGAAGACTGGTTCGTCTCATTCGTCGCCTGGTGCAACAGTACTGTTCCATGGCTCATGGACCTGCTTGGACTCTCAAGGATCCAGGGGATCACCTACGACGTTCCAGCGGTCATCCTCGGCCAGTTCATGGTGGCATCGGCCTTCGCGGTCCGGACGATGCGGGTCACCTTCGACCAGATCGACCCCAGGCGGGAACAGGTGGCCTTGACGCTTGGCTGCAGTCGAGGACAGGCGGTCCGGCGCGTCGTGCTTCCGGAGGCCCGCCGTGGAATGGTTGCCGCAGCGACCCTTGCATGGTCCAGGGCCATTGGTGAGTTCGGACCCATTCTCGTCTTTGCCGGGGCGACGAGGATGAAGACCGAGGTCCTGCCGACGACGATCTTTCTTGAACTCAGCGTGGGAAACATCGAGGCAGCGGTTGCCGTGTCCCTGGTGATGGTTGCTGTTGCCCTGGCAATCCTCATCCTGGCACGTTCGCTTGGACTCTGGACAGGGCGGGATCATGAACTTCAATGATTGAACTCGATGCCATCTCGATTCGTGCCGGTACCTTCCGCCTTGACGGGGTGTCACTGCAGGTATCGAAGGGTGGATACACGGCATTGATGGGACGAACTGGTTCAGGGAAGACCACCCTGCTCGAAGCCATCTGCGGGCTTCGAGGCGTCGAGTCGGGATCCATACGGATTGCAGGACAGGATGTCACACACGCCCGCCCCTCGCAGCGGGGCATCGGGTACGTGCCGCAGGACCTGGCCCTCTTCCCGACCATGACCGTAGCCAGGCAGCTGGCGCTCCCGCTGTCGATTCGTCGCCTCGACAGGCAGTTCATCACACAACGGGTCGACAGCATTGCCTCGCTGCTGGGCATCGGGCACCTGCTCAATCGGCGACCCGCAGGACTCAGCGGGGGTGAGTTGCAGCGTGTTGCACTGGGGAGGGCACTCTCATTTGCACCACCGGTCCTCTGCCTTGATGAACCATTGAGCGCACTGGACGATGAAACACGCGAGGAGATCTGCAGGGTGATCAAACGTGTCCAGGAGGAAGTCGAGGTGACCGTGCTGCACGTGACGCACAGTCTCAAGGATGCCCAGATGCTGGCAGACGTTACCCTGACCATACGGGACGGAACGGTTGTTCCACTCCAGGAGACAACGGCGTGAAAGTCACTCTTGAATATTTCGGGATGCTGCGAGAAGCCGCCGGGTTGAACCAGGAGGACCTGGAACTGCCTGGCGGAGCGGACGCCCGGGCACTCGTCCAGTCCGCGGCGGAGCGCCATGGAGAACCGCTTCGAAGCCTGCTGTTGAGTGCTGAAGGTGTACCGCATCCATGGTTGTTGATTGCAATCGATGATGTCGTCGAATCACACCAGGTCGAACTGGCCCAGGGATCTCATGTCCTGCTGTCCTCACCGATTTCCGGAGGCTGAGCATGTGTCCAGGTGAACTCACGGATGGTGATCGAAGCAGGTACCAGTGGCAACTGGGGGTACCTGGCTTCGGTGAAGACGGACAGACTCGTCTCAAGGCTGCCTCCGTGCTTGTTTCAAGGGTGGGGGGCCTGGGCTCACCAGTGGCCTATGAGCTTGCCGCGGCTGGAATCGGGAGACTGGTACTTGCCCATGGCGGGAACCTCAGGCCCGATGACCTGAATCGACAGCTCCTCATGACCAATGACTGGATCGGAAAGCCCCGTGTCCAGTGCGCAGCTCGACGACTTCGTGAACTCAACCCGGAACTGGAAGTCGTAGCTGTCGAGGCGAACGTCTCGGATACGAATGCCGCTGAACTGGTTGGGGAGGTCGACCTGGTCGTCGACTGTGCCCCGGTCTTCGAGGAACGCTACGCGATGAACGAAGCCGCTTTCACGAAGGGAATTCCAATCGTCGAATGCGCCATGTACGACCTTGACCTCACGATCACCTCCCAGCAGCGTGGGCGGACACGATCATTGCGGGAACTTGTTCCTCAACCACCCGTGCACTGGAAACGAGAGTTCCCGGTATTCGGCGCAGTCTCCGGTACGGTGGGGTGTCTTGGCGCAATGGAGGCGATCAAGATCCTGGCAGGGTTCGGCGAACCCCTGTGGAACCGCATGTTGATGATGGATCTTCGAAGCATGTCGACGCGGCTGGTGACCCTGCCCACACCCTGAAGGATCAGGCCTTCTGCATGGCCTCGTAGCGATCGATGCTCTCGGTGATGATTTCGTGTGCAACCACGCGATCCTGCCAGCCATAGGTGTCCGCGTGCTTGCCCTCGAGATCCTTGTAGATGTGGAAGAAGTAATCCACCTCGGTGAGAACATGCTTTGCAAGGTGCTGGAGTCCCTGCATCTCGCTTCGCCTGGGATCGGTCGTCGGAACAGCGAGGATCTTGTGATCCGGTCCCTTCTCGTCCTGCATCTCGAGTACCCCGAGCGGGCGGACCTCGAGGACGGCCCCGGTGAACGAGTAGCCATCAAGCAGTACCAGGACATCCAGTGGATCATCGTCCAGTGCATGAGTTCTTGGGATGAAGCCGTAGGCGCCCGGGTAGTGGACCGGGCTGTACAACGTCCGATCGAGCTTGAAGACGTTGAGATTCTTGTCGTACTCGTACTTGTTGCTCGAGCCGGCAGGAATCTCGATGACGGCATGGAGCGTCGAGGGAGGGTCGGTTCCGGCAGGAATGTCAGACAGGTAGTTCGGCACGGGCCCATGGTAACGGACCAGGTCGAAGAGCAGTGGAAGGGTGGCTGCTCAAACCGCCAGAGAATGCAGGGCCTGGATGGAATGATCGATGGCATCGTCATCGACTGCGAGGCTGGTTACGGCTCGCATGGTTCGTGGTCCGATGTCGAGCATTCGGACCCCTTCCCGGTCAAGTGCATCCACGAGTTCCAATGGCGTGCCCCTGGAAGGATCGACATCGAAGTAGACGATGTTCGTCTGGACTGCGTCAAGTTCAACGGAGAAGCCCGGGCACTCGTTGATGGCTTCGGCCAGGCGACGTGCACGTTCGTGGTCATCCGCGAGTCGATCAACATGGTGGTCAAGTGCATGAATGCATGCGGCTGCCAGGAGTCCCGATTGGCGCATGGCTCCTCCGTACATCTTCCTGAAACGATGCACGCGTGCCATCGTCGCCGCATCACCTGCAACGACGGAGCCGACCGGGGCACCAAGTCCCTTCGAGAAGCAGACGGAGATCGTGTCGAAACAGGCGCCGATGGTGCCAGGCGCTTCGCCGGTTGCCACGGCGGCATTCCACAGGCGTGCGCCGTCGAGGTGGCACCGGAGACCATGTGACCGGGCACGCTCGGTCGCTGAATGAAGCTGCTTCAGCGGCCAGGCAACACCGCCACCCCTGTTGTGCGTGTTCTCGATGACGAGCAGTCTCGAGATGGCGAAGTGATGATCGTCCGGTCGGATCTGTTCATCGATGGAATCAGCATCGAAGATTCCCCGATCACCGGGCAGGAAAGCCATGCTGCAGCCGGAAAGCGCCGCCGGGGCGCCCGATTCATAGTGGTAGATGTGGGAATCGGGGTGGCAGAGAATTTCATCCCCTGGCTCGGTCTGTGCTCGAATGGCCAATTGGTTTGCCATCGTTCCGGAGGGAACGAAGCAGGCCTCATCCTTCCCAAGCAGGTCGGCAACCCGGGCCTGGAGTGCCTGTACGGTCGGCTCGTCACCAAGTACGTCATCGCCCAATTCCGCATTCATCATGGCCTCACGCATGGCCTTCGTGGGCATGGTGATGGTGTCACTGCGAAGATCTGCTCTCAGGGGCGGCATCCTGATCATTCTAGGGGGAAGGAAATTGATTGGTGAAATTCACAGGGGCAGGTGCAACCCCCGGCTGATTCCCGGCGTATCAACTCCTGAACGCACACACCTCTCTTTTCCTCAAAGTACTGAAGACCACACGACGAGTTGAGCGGATGGCGGGCACGATGGTGGGACCGCCCTCCCTGCGACCGGACCTCCGGGGGTCCGGTCGCCGTTTTTACGCCTTGTTCCGCTTGGTTCGATATCCTGTCGGCTTGCCCCTGACAGGAACAACCAGATGAACAGCACAGCAATAGCGCCACGAATGGGCCTGGGACTGGGCAGCCGCCTGTCCTTCATGATGTTCCTGCAATACGCCATCTGGGGGGCGTGGCTTCCACTGCTCTTCCCATTCCTGTTCAATTATCGCGAGTTCACGCCCGGCGAGATCGGCTGGATGTTCATGGCTGGTGGCGTTGGTGCGATCTTCGGCCCCTTCATCGCGGGGCAGATCGCCGATCGCATGTTCAACACCGAGAAGTTTCTCGGGCTCAGTCACATCCTCGGAGCGATTCTCGTCTGGCAACTCGCCTCGATCGAGAACTACTACGTGTTCCTCGGGTTCTCCGTTCTCTACTCGGTCATCTACTCGCCGACGATCGCCTTGACCAACTCGCTGGCGTTCCACCACATGCCGGATCGCGATCGTGATTTTGGATGGGTCAGGCTCTGGGGCACCATAGGTTGGATCATCGTAGGTGTCGGGATTGGCCAATGGCTGCTCTATTCACATTCGCCCGAAGGTGTGACCGGAGAAGCACTGGAAACTGCGCGTGCAGCCGGCATGATGGATGCGTTCAAACTCAGTGCCATTCTCGGCCTCATCATGGGGATTTATTGTTTCACGTTGCCAAAGACTCCACCCCAGAAGGGTGAATCCTCCTTTGCCACGCTGGATGCAACCGTGGAATGCGCCCGGATGCCGCTTGTCCTGCTTTTCCTGATCGCGATCCCGGTGAGCATGATTCACCAGTTCTACTTCGTCTATACCTCGCAGTTCCTGGGAGAATACGAAGCGCACGCAGCCAGTACGGTCGCGAGCATCAACAAGGTGTTCGGAGTTGGAGGTGGCGGCCTGATGACCATCGGGCAGATCGCCGAGGTCGGCGTGCTCTTCCTGATTCCATTCGTGGCAGGCAAGGTCTCCAGGAAGAGCCTCCTTGCGATCGGACTCGCCGCCTATGCGCTGCGCATGTTCCTCTTTGCGCAGATCGGTTGGCTCCATGAGACCCTCGGTCTTCCCGAGATGCTTATCCTCATCGCTGGAATTGCTCTTCACGGTCTGTGCTTCGGCTGCTTCATCTTCGTAGCCTTCATGATCGTGGACGAGGAATGTACGACCGATGTCAAGGCCAGCGCCCAGAACCTCTTCAACCTGGTCATCATTGGAATCGGTATCGTCGTTGGAAGCCTGGTAGCCGGGTACATCGGTGACTACGCGATGTCGACCAACGCGGCAGGTGATAACGTCATCAACTTCACGACGTTGTTCTCCATGCCGATGTGGGCTGCCCTGGGGTGCCTTGCAATTCTGCTCGTGTGCTACCCGGGAGGGAAGACACAGCTTTCGAAGAAGTGACGGGTTGGAAGGGGACTCCCGGGAACGGGATTCATGCAGGGTCGACGCGTCGGTAGGCCTCGATGAGGGCGACCTCGCCTTCCTTGCCGCCGATGCTCTTGCCATGTTCCATGCCCACGATGCCCGTGTAGCCACGGCCGTGGATGTGCTTGAACACGTTGGCGTAGTTGATCTCGCCCGTACCAGGCTCGCGGCGACCTGGATTGTCTCCCACCTGGAAGTAGGGGATGTAGTCCCAGGCTGCATTCATGTGATCAATGAGGTTTCCCTCGGTGGCCTGCTGGTGGTAGAGGTCCTGCAGGATCATGCATGAAGGGGAATCGACCGCCTCCATGATCTCGATCGACTGCGGCGTGTACTGCAGGAACAGGCCATGGTGGTCTCGCCAGTTCAGCGGTTCGCACGCCATGACCAGGCCGTGGGGTTCCAGTACGGCCGAGGCCTGCTTCAGGCCCTCGATGACATTGGCGGTCTGCACGTCCATCGGGATGCCCTCGGCGACCTTGCCGGGGACGACCGTCATCCATCGGGCGTTGGTCCGCTTGGCCACTTCGACCGAGTCCCTGGCGTTCTGGACGAACTTGTCGATCTCCTCCTGCTTGCCCGTGCTCAGGCTCGGGTACCAGGCTCCATCCATGTTCAACACGAACACGCCCATGCGCATGTTGTTCCGTTCAAGAGCATCGGCGATGCGTTGCTGGTCTTCGACGGAGCGGCCTCGCATGCCGTTGTCCTCGATGGATCGGAAGCCCGCCTCGGCCATGAAGTCGATCTGGTCGACCATGTCATTTCCTGCATGGTTGTTGAACATGCCGAAATGCGGGGCGTAGTCGAGGGTGAACGTGTCATTGCCGGCAGGAGCAGCATCTTCTCGCTGCCTCGCGATCGCATTGTGTCCAAGACCTGCTGCCAGGGATGCTGCCGCCGTGGTTGCGATGAACTCGCGTCGTTTCATGACATCGTTCCTCAGGTGACCTGGTCCTTGCCGGGTTGGGGCACGGGTGGCGTTTCGATATTCCCGAAGGCATAGGTCTTCGGAGTCAGGTCGAGCGTCGAGTTCATGGCCTGGTCCCAGGTGACGTCCTGCCCCGTGTAGGCGGACATGCGGCTCATGATGGCGGTCATGGTCGACTCCGCCACACGCCTGCCTTCGTTGAGGCGTGGCCCATCACCACGGATGCTGGCGATGAGATCCTCGTGTTCAACGACGTACGGATTGGGCGTGGGG
>JAYZBD010000090.1:0-19735 GCA_036339395.1 Planctomycetota bacterium
GGGCTCAGCGGCCATGACATCACCAGCCGGCATGCCCAGGGCAGGGGTGGCGCTGTCATCGGTCGCCTTGAGGTAGTCCTCGGTCTTGTCGGTAAAATCGGTCTCGGTCTGGATTTCGATGATCGAAGCCTTGTCACCTGCAATGGCGATTCCGATTCGCCCTTCACCGGTTGTTCGCTCCGTCCGTGTATCCATCTTGCCCTTGCGTTTTTCACGCAGCCAATTCTCGGCGGCTTCGATGTCGCCACTGTTCTCCTGGAGGGCTTTCTTGCAGTCCATCATGCCCAGCCCGGTCTTGTCTCTCAGGGCAGCAACATCCTTTGCGGCGATGGTGGTGGTCATGGTGTCTGTCTCCGTTGAATGCGTAGTGCGTTTGAATCTGGTTCATGAAGCGGGAGTTTCCTCCACGCGGGATGAACGGGTTGTCATTTCTGTTCTGTCGTTGCTTCCACCGCTGTTTCAGGCGCGGGCTCTTCCGTGTCCGGGGAGGTCTCAGCAGGCTTTGTAGCCGCCTTCTCCTTCGAGCTGTACTTGGATCGCGAAGAACGACGCTTGGTCTTCTTCTCCTTGTTCTCCTTGTTCTCCTCCGGCGATTCCTCCTGCTCCGCACTGGAGCCGCGCATGGCCATGCCTGCCATGACCGCATCGGACAGTATCTGCATGACGACATCGATGGAACGCATCGAGTCGTCATTGCCGGGAATGGGAATATCGACGAGTTCGGGGTCGCCATCGGTGTCGATCAGGGCGATCGTTGGAATACCGAGCACCTTGGCTTCCTTGATGGCGTTTATTTCCCGAGTCGAATCGATCACGAAGACGGCGCCGGGCTGGCTGGTCATGTTCCGGATGCCCTGGAGGTTCCGGGTGATCTTCCGCTTCTCCCGCATCAACTGTGATGTCATCTTCTTCGAATAGGTTTCGATTTCACCAGAATCGACAAGTGCCTCGAGCTCGACCAGGCGCTTCAGTCGTTCTCGAATCGTCCTGAAATTCGTCAAGGTGCCTCCGAGCCATCGCTCGGTCACCCATGGCATGCCGGTTTCGCCACAGTGCATTTCGACGCTTGATTTGGCCTGCCGCTTCGTTCCGACGAAGACCACGCTCTTGCCGGAAGCCACGGTCTGCGTCACGAATTTCTTCGCGAGCAGCAGACCACGGATGGTCTGGCGGATATCGATGATGTGGATCCGGTTCCGGGTGCCCCAGATATAGGGCTTCATCCGTGGATTCCAAGCACTCTTCTTCTGTCCGAAGTGAATGCCTGCTTCCAGGAGATCCTGGACAAGTTGATCGGCCATGAAGGCCTCCTCGTGCAGCGACACCGGCTCGATGTTCGTGGTCCATCTCGCCCAGGGCGCTTGTGGAGTGGTGCTGGGCACCAGTCAGGGTTGATTCGGTTCAATCCAGCCACGACCTGGAGGAACCGCCCCGATCGACCGAAGGGTGCCGGGGAAAAGGAAGATTGTAGTTGGACCCCACCGGGTCTACAAGGTTGGAATTACAGGGTCTTCAGGCAACAGCGATCCTGGCGTCCTGGTACACGACCTTGCCGGAAACAATGGTTGTCATGGCCCTGCCACGTACGTTCCACCCAGCGAACGGACAATTCCTGCCAGTACTTCTGAACGAGCCTGGATCGATGATCCATTCGGCATCCGGATCGATGATGGTCAGGTCTGCAGGCCCATCTTCACGGAGCATGCCGATGCCCTGCGAATCAAGTCCGACGAGGGCTGCGGGGTTGCAGGTCATCATTGCGAGCATTCCGGGCCAGTCGACTACGCCTCCATCTATGAGGGCTTTCCGGTAGAGGGGCAGGGCGCATTCGAGGCCGACGATTCCGAATGATGCGGAAGCGAAATCGGTCTCTTTCGTATGCGATGGGTGTGGGGCATGGTCCGTTCCGAGAATCGTGATGGTTCCATCCGCGATCCCGAGCTTGATGGCTTCGATGTCATCCCTTCGCCGAAGCGGAGGATTCATCTTCGCTGATGTGTCATATCCTGCGCAGGCATCCTCTGTGAGGAGCAGATGGTGGGGGGATGCTTCCCCGGTTGCAGGCTGGCCATCGGCTCGTGCAGACCGGATCAGGTCGACGCTGCCTCCGCTGGACAGATGCTGGGCGTGGTACCTGGCCCCGATGTCCCGGTTCAACGTGAGATCCCGTTCCAGCATCGATTCCTCGGCGCTGGCAGGCCATCCCACGAGTCCCATCTTCATCGCAAGCGCACCGGCATTCATGGAGGCTCCTCGCGTTGTCGATGGATCCTGGCAATGCTGCATGAAGCAGGTGTCTGCATCGGCAACCGCCTTGAGAACGGATTTCATCATTGAGTCATCGGCGACGCCATCCCCATCATCGGAGATGCCCGAGGCACCGGCATTGACGAGTTCTGCGATGGGGGCGAGTTGTTCGCCTCGTCGCCCGATGGTTCCGCATCCGATCGCATGGATGCGAGCGAGCCCGATGTCCAGCCCCTGCTCAAGCACGTACTTGATTTGATCAGGCGTATCGAGTGCAGGCTTCGTATTGGGCATGCAGCAGACTGTCGAGAAACCACCAGCGACCGCAGCGGCGGAACCGGAGGCAATCGTCTCGTCATGCACCTGGCCCCGGTGTGGATCCCTGAAATGAACGTGGATATCAACAAGGCCGGGGCAGACAATGCAGCCGCCTGCTTCGATGACATTGGTTTCGCCGGGGTTGGAGTCAATCGATGACTTGATTGCAGTAATGCGGTCATTCTCCAGGAGAATGTCGCTGGTCCTATCGAGCCCGCTTGCCGGGTCGATCACCCTGCCTCCACGAATCAGCATCGACATCACATCATTCTACCAGAGCATGCGCATGAGAAAGGAGGCCCCTCGATAGCGAGAGGCCTCCCTGGTTGAATCAGGTGATTGATTCTGCTTACTGCTTGTTCTTGCCTGAGAATGGGCACTCACCGGTCTTGTCCGCTTTGGACTTGGCGCCGGGGCAGCAGGAAGACTTGGCTGCATCATCATTGAATGCGCCGAGGCTTGAAGCCTTGTTCTTGTCGGCACAGCAGGGCTTGGTGCAGTCAGGGCCGCACTTGGCCTTGGTCTTGGCGTTGCAGGCGGCCTTGCATGCGGCGCTGCAGCTGGAAGCGCAGGCGGGTGCGTCATCGGCAGCGCTGAGGCTTGGTGATGTCGTTGAACTGGTACTCGTACAACCAGCGATTGCAAGAACGATGCTGATCCCGAGTGTCTTGAGCATGAACTTCATTCCAATTCTCCTGTCTGAAAAGTGGCCGTGCCCAACACGCGGGGATCTGACCAATTGGGGTTTCTGGTTCCGTGACTATACCACTAGAACGTGCGAATACCTCCTTTGTTTCATCCATACCCAGGACAAAACGCCCTTTCAGGCCATTTGAAGGGGGAGCAGTTCATTCAGACGGTCTAGGATGAATCCATGGCACCAGGTGGATCCAAGTCGTCGGCCAGCCGGGAACGTCATCTGGAACGTGCAAAGACGTTGCCGGAGGGGCCCGGGGTCTACCTGTTCAAGGATGTGGCGGGTCATGTTCTCTATGTGGGGAAGGCGAACTCCCTGCGATCGCGAGCCTGTTCCTATTTCACGTCTTCCACGGACCTGGGGCCTCGGAAGCAGCCGATGCTCGAACTCGTTGATGAAATCGAGGTCATCGAGACCGAGGGTGAGTGGGATGCACTGCTGCTCGAGTCGCGACTCATCAAGGACACGAGGCCTCGATTCAACGTGCTCCTGAAGGATGACAAGACCTACCCCTACCTGGTCGTAACGACGCGAGATGCGTTCCCCGCGGTGCACGTGACGCGTGTTCCATCAGACCATCCCGGGGCCCGGGTCTTCGGGCCCTTCACATCAACGGGAGCGCTTCGTGAAGCCATGCAGCTCCTGCAGCAGATCTTCCGTTTCAGGACCTGCCACCTGGACATCACCCAGGGCGACCCGGTCAACAGGCATTTCCGCCCATGTCTCCTGCACGCCATCGACATGTGTACGGCCCCGTGCGCAGATCGCATAACCCCGGAGGAATACGGTCGAGACATCACGCGTTTCATCCGGTTCATCGGGACGCAGCGGACGAATGTCCTGGAGGAACTTCGACAGGAGATGCATGCGGCTTCGGAAGATCGTGAGTACGAGAAGGCCGCATCGCTTCGTGACCAGTTGTCCGCCATCGAGAAACTCTCTGAACGGGAAACACGGAGACGGGGTGAAGGCGCTGCCTGGCAGCCGGAGGTGACTGTCTTTGCAACTGATCCGGCATCTTCGTTGCGATCACTTCAGAAGATTCTTCAGCTCGACGATCCAGTGCGATGCATGGAGGCCATCGACATTGCACACCTCGGTGGCCGCGAGACGGTCGGCGCGAAGGTCTGTTTCATCGATGGTCGACCATGGCGGGATGGGTATCGCCGCTACAAGATCAGGACGGCGGCGAATGACGACTACCAGGCAATGCGTGAAGTCGTATCCCGAAGGTATCGCGAAGCGGGGCAGGGCCATGAACTGTACCCCGATGTCATTCTCATCGATGGAGGTCGTGGTCAACTCAATGCGGCCCTGGAGATCTTCGCTGGATTGGAAGTACAACCTCCGAGGGTCGTCGCCCTGGCCAAGCAGGAGGAGGTCCTCTTCATCGATGGAATCAAGGAACCTCTGAAACTCAGCCGTCATCATGCCGGTCTTCGTCTCTGCCAGGCGATTCGTGATGAGGCGCATCGGTTTGCACAGCAGTACCACCACCTCCTCCGTTCGAAGAAGGTCAGTGAAGGTTCGAAGGGAGCATGAGTCTTCAGATCACCCAGGACGGTCCTGATGTACTCCTGGCGATCAAGGTGGTTCCCGGTGCTTCGGGAGACTCGGTTTCCGGAGTGCTCGGCAGCAGGTTGAAACTACGCGTGAGCGCGCCTCCCGAGGGGGGGAAGGCCAACCGTGGAGTCGAACGCCTGCTGGAGGAACTGCTTGATGCACGCGGGCGGGTCGAGGTCGAGTCCGGGCATGGATCTGCGCAGAAGACGGTGCGAATCAAGGGTGTCGAAACCGATTCGGTCCGGAAGGCCCTGGTTGCCGAGTAGAACTATGCGGGAGCCGGGAGCATGCCACCAGCTTCGTCTGTTCGATCATCAACATCGGTCGATGTCGACGTTGCTGGAGGTTTCGTAGACTTCGACTCGGACTCGAGAAGGTCCGCGACCGTGGGTCGATCCAGGGTACGTCCCTCCATGAGCTGGTTGACTTCATCCCCTTGGAGCGTCTCGTACTTGAGAAGGGCCTCGGCGATGGCTTCGACCTTCGACCAGTGTTCCTCGAGGATCTGGCGGGTCTCCGAGTACGCCTCGTCGATGAAGCGCTTGACCTCTTCGTCGATGATACGTGCCGTGTCCTGCGAGTATTCCTTTTCAGAAAGGAACGTGTCAGGGTTGTCCTCTCCAGAGTAGCGGACGAATCCAAGTCGATCGGACATCCCCCATTCAAGGACCATGTGCCGTGCATAGTTGGTCACCATCTGGATGTCCATTGCAGCACCGGATGAGATGTCTCCGGTCTTGCGTTCCTCGGCGATGCGTCCGCTGCAGAGCACCCGCATCGTGGCCGCGAGGTAACGCATGCTGTATCCATACCTGTCACGTTCAGGAAGGCTGAAGGTTGCGCCCATCGCCTGCCCACGCGGGATGATCGTCACCTTGTGTACCGGGTCAGCATCCTCGAGGAGTGCCTGGACGGCGGCATGGCCTGCTTCGTGGTAGGCGGTGGCAATTCGCTCTTGTTCCTCGACTTTCCGACTCTTTCTTGCACGGCCGAAGCGTATCTTGTCCCTGGCTTCTTCAAGATCATGCTGCTCGATGTAGTCCTTGTTTTCGAGGGTAGCGAGAATCGCTGCTTCATTGATGAGGGCGGCCAGGTCGGCGCCGGAGAACATCGGTGTCCCCCGGGCTGAACGCTCAAGATCGACGTCTTCGCCCATCTTCACGCCTCGTGCATGAACTTCGAGGATCATCTGCCGACCCAGGAGGTCGGGCAGGGTGACCTGGACCTGGCGATCGAATCGTCCGGGACGGGTCAATGCAGGGTCAAGTACATCAGCGCGATTCGTTGCCGCGATGACGATGACCTGGTCTGTCTGCTCAAATCCATCCATCTCCACGAGGATGGCATTCAGAGTCTGTTCCCGCTCATCGTGTCCGCCGCTGCTGAACCCACCACCTCTGCGTCGACCGACGGCGTCGATTTCATCGAGGAAGATGATGCACGGCGAGTTTTCCTTTGCCTGCTTGAAGAGGTCCCGCACACGGCTGGCACCTACGCCTACGAACATCTCGACGAAGTCCGAACCGGAGATCGAGAAGAAGGGAGCATCGGCTTCGCCTGCAATGGCCTTTGCCAGCAGTGTCTTGCCACATCCCGGAGGTCCCACGAGAAGAACGCCCCGTGGTATGCGACCACCAAGTCGTTGAAACTTCTTCGGACTCTTGAGAAACTCGACGATCTCGAGCACTTCTTCCTTTGCTTCATCGATACCGGCGACGTCCGTGAAGCGGATCGTGGAGGCGTCCTTTGTCGAGAGTCGATGCTTCGACTTGCCGAAGTTGCCGAGCATGCCGCCCGGTCCACCGCCGGCGCCTCGCATCGAGCGGGCGATCAGGAACCAGATGAAGAGGACGATCAGGAGAAACGGTCCGACCGTAACGAGCAACTGAAGCCAGACGGACTGGCCGGTACTGGCTTCATGGTCAACCCCGAGTGCATCGAGTTGTTCGAGGTAGTAGCCACGTTCGGCCGAGTCGATCTTGACATAGACGGGCGCAGGCTCACTAGAATTGTTGAGTGCTGGATCGTGTGCACGGACCATTGCAACGATCCGGTCATTCTGCACGACCACGGGCATGGGGTTGCCGGGAGAAGATTCCGCCAGCTTTCCACCATCGGGGTTGATGAGCACCTTGAAGTTCTGCCAGCCCTTGACTTCCTTGCCGGAGGGGGAGTTGTTCAGGAGCGCGAAGAAGATCAGCAGTACACCCAGGATGAGGACCCAACTCATGAGCCCACGCCCCAGTTTGCCCTGCGGGGGCGTTCCCTTTTTCGGGTCCTGCTGACCCGGTTGCTTCTGTTGATCCCCGCCTGGGGGTCGCTGCTCGTCTGTCATGTTCGTATGTCCCCGGTTGACCCGGTGTACCCGGTGTACGCGGGTACTTCTCTTCACACGTTCCTCGGGCCCGGTGCACATCAGTCCAGCACCGGAACCTCACCATTCTAGGCCACCAGTGGCCTGAAATCGATGTCCTCGGTCTGCCGGGCGTTTACCAGGCCGACTGTAACTCATCAACCACATCAGTCGCCAACTGCTGTACGACCTCGAATTCGCCCAGTTCGATGACTTCTCTGGATTGTGTAGTGGGTACGAAAAGGCCGCCACCCTCGAAATTCATCCTTTCAACGATGGTTCGGTCTGTTTCGAGGTTCGTCCAGTTGAAATCAATGGTCACCCCGACAACGACTTCCTCGTCGAGCCTGTCGTCGCTGCGGTTCTGGGAGAGGCTGGTCAGCTCGACGTTCACGATCCTGCCGGTGAGGAGAGTCTCGGCGGTCATTTCATTCGTGACTTTATAGGGCGTACGCGATTCAATGGTCGTTACGAGGGCCTTCGTGAGCAGGAATCCGATCTGCCTGTAATGGGTTTCATTCTCGAATGTATTCACGGCAATGGTCGTGTATTGAGTCGGGTAGACAGACTTGGTTGACCAGCCTTGTCGAGGATCATCCGAGCAGCTTGCAAAAAGGGCCGATGCGATCACAAGGATGAACGTGATCCTGCTCATGATGCTTCATCCTCCTGCTCGTCTTCCTGCGGTTCATCCTGCACGCCGAGGATCGCATGACGGAGTAGTGCGTAGTTCGGTGTCTTCTCAAGCACATGTTCCGGAAGCCGGGGAAGAATCGACGGTATCAACTCCAGGGCTCGGACACACGATCCTGTCTCCGGGTATCGCTCAACCAGTCGTCGAATGACCAGTTCCGCTCCAATCGGGTCGGCGACTACGAGGTACCACTTCGCCGTCGAAAGAAGTTTCTCGGCCTGCGATTCCTCGATCCTGGTCAACAGCGCGCTTGCTCCGAGTCGTTCAGCTTCTGCAGGTTGTGATTCAATCAACTGGAGCAGTTCGATCTTGGCTTCGATGAGACCGACCACGTCGAATTCAGGCCCCTTGAATGTCGCCAGGTTCGTGTAGATCAGCCGCCGCCTCGCCATGTCGAGGTAGGGAGATTTTGGATACTTCTTGATGAAGATCGCATACATGTCGGCAGCGAGGGCCATCCGCCGTTGACGGAAATAGAGATCCCCCAGTTCCATCCCGGACATCTCGGCGAGTTGACTTCCCGGCATTCGTTCCTGGATCCGGATGAACAGTTCCTCGGCTTCGTCTTCAGCGTTGGCGAACCGAATTCCCCAGAGTTTCCTTCGTTTCCCATGGGCATATTCCACGGCAATCTGGAACTCGCGAGCGCATGCCTGGGCGAAGACCGGGCTTGAAGGCCATCGCCGAACGATGTACTCGTACTCGTAGAGCGACTCGTACTCATCATTGAGTGCCACCAGGGCATCCGCCTTGATCATCATCGCTTCGTCGAGCATCTCCGAGTTGGGGTTTCGCTCGATCCATCGTTCTGAGAGGTTCAAGGCCCGGTTGGCCCGCCCCTCGGCCAGTAGTTTTCGAATCTGCCCCAGTTGTCCGGCAAGCGATCCTGGTTCCGGGCTGTGTTCCAGTGTCCATTCGTCGTGTGAATCCAGTTCATAGGATTCCTGGGCCTGGATCGAGTCGACGCCCCAGAACAGGAGCAGCGCGAGGCAGGCTGCCCTGGAGAAGGGGAAGTGCCGTCGGCAGGATGTATGGGTGGGCATCATGGCCACATGGTACGGGAAGGCAGGGAATCACGGCCCGTTGACCACCTTGCAGGGTGACTGGCATGCATCCCGGGGTCGAAGCGCAAAAAACGACATTCGAGGAAACTCCCGGCATCGACCGATGACAGCGATGCCCTGCCTCGTCAGTGGGAGGTGGGGGTTGCGCGCCGGTGCATTCCGCAATGGGCATGGAGGCCCTTCAACCGGTTGCGCAGTGTTTGCGCATCATGCGCCCCGGAGCCATGGATGGCCAGTGACGCTCGGAAGCCTGAACATCATGGATACGGATCCCGCGGGATGCGCAGCAGGTCTGCATGTCCCGATCGACCGGGGATGAAAGGTCGGCCCGGGTAGATATCCGGCCGCAGTTGAGAGTCAAGGGGACAGGATGTCCCGCCGGTCATGGATGGACCGGATACGCCAGGAAGGCGACATGCGTTTGACGGGAACAACTCCATCGAGGGTGATGGCAGCGGCTTTGCCAGCCTTGCTCCTGCTGTGTTCGGCCACGATTGCGGACCTGACTGCCGGGACCGTATCCGGTTCGAACGAAGGCATGCCGCTTGGTACTTCCAACGGGCTCTTCAGCGGGCGACCGGTGGCCGACGGGTCTTCGTCAATCTCGATGTTCGATGCAGGAAGCAGTGAAATCATTCGTGTGCTCCTGGCACTTGGTGTCGTCATCGGCCTGCTCCTCCTGGTTCGATGGTGCATTCGACGTGGAAGTGGTCTTCTTCCCGGCACGAACAGGCCACAGGGGCTGCTGAAGGTGCATGCCAGGTACCCGATGGGCAGGGGACACCACCTTGTGCTGCTGCAGGTTGGAAACAGGATGTTGCTTGTGCACCAGTCTGCAGGTCGGATGCAGACACTGACGGAATTCAGCGATGTCCAGGAACTCTCGGAACTGCACGATCGCCTCGAAGAAGCAGGGCGTGGTTCAAGTGCAGCCGGAAGGTCTGCGGGAAACAAGCCTCGACAGCATGAAGGTGGTGTTGTTGACCTTACATCATCCCGCCGCATTCCAGGTTGGCGACGCCTGATCGGTTGGAGGCCGGTTTCATGATCCGCATGCGAGACAGTTCGACCTGGTTGGTCATCATCTGCATGGCAACCCTGGCCATTGCCTGCCAGGCGGGAGCTGCCCCGGTGAAAGCGGACATCGAGGTCCTGAATCCGATCGAGATTCTCGAAGACGTGTCAGAATCGATCCCTGGAATGGATGGTGGACTGAGTTCGACCATGAACATCATTCTGCTCCTGACCGTGTTGAGCATTGCTCCATCGATTCTCATTCTCTGCACGTGTTTCACCCGGATCGTGATCGTCCTGGGACTGCTCAAGCAGGCACTGGGTACGCAGAACCTTCCCCCGAGCCAGGTCATCATCGGGCTGAGCCTCTTCATCACGCTCGCCGTCATGGCCCCGACGCTTTCAGCCATGTACGAACGGGGGATCGGTCCCTACCTCGACGGTGATGAAGAAAGCTACGAGGTGGCATGGAACGAGACGAAGCAGCCCTTGCGGGATTTCATGTTCTCGCAGATCGAGGCGACCGGAAACTGGTCCGGTGTCTACATGATGTTGAACTACAGGGGAATCGATACATCCGATCCATCGACCCTGGTCCGCAGTGATGTCGATCTTCTCACGCTTATTCCCGCCTACGTTCTGAGCGAGTTGAAGGTCGCCTTCCTGATCGGGTTCCGGATCTACCTGCCCTTCCTGGTCATCGATCTCATCATCGCAAGCATGCTTGTCTCGATGGGCATGCTCATGCTGCCGCCTGTCCTGATCTCTCTTCCATTCAAGCTCCTGCTCTTCGTTCTCGTTGATGGGTGGCAGTTGGTTACAGGGTCACTTGTTTCCTCCGTCATGCAGCCGGAGGTGATGCCGATGGCGGCGGGCATCGTTGCGGGGGGAGGGCCCTAGTGCGCCAATCTCGAGCTGAACCTGTGTGGAGGTGTGCATGACTGCCGAAGGCATCGATGCCATCCGTCTTGCCCTGATGTACACGCTGCTGCTGTCTGCGCCGATCCTGGGTGCCGGCCTGCTCGTGGGCCTGCTCGTCAGTCTCATCCAGGCTGTCACGCAGATCCAGGAGCAGACGCTGAGTTTCGTTCCCAAGATCGTTGCGATGCTGCTTGTCTCCATCGTGTTGTTTTCCTGGTTGATGGCGAAGCTTGCCGACTTCGCCGTGGAGATGTTCACCGCCTTCTGACCCATGTGCACTTCCCATGAACACCATCCTTGTCCACCTGCCTGCAGTTCTTCTCGTCATTCTCCGGATTGGCGGTCTGATGGTCTTTGCTCCCGTCCTCAGCTCGAAGGTCGTCCCGCTGCGACTTCGAATCGTGCTGACACTCGTCCTGGGCATATCGATGTATCCGATCCTTCTGGGCATCGGTGCCGTTTCAACCGAGGGCCTGTCACTCGAACCGGGAACATTCCTGCCATTGGCGGTTCGGGAAGTCTTCATCGGAATGGTGATCGGCCTGGTCGCTTCGCTGCCACTGGTCGCCCTGCAGATGGGTGGCCTGCTGATGGGACAGCAGATGGGTCTTGGATTTGCAACGCTCTACGACCCTGCGATGGACGACCAGGGGGATGTGCTCGGGCGATTGTTCTTCTTCCTGGCGTTGGCGTCATTCCTGCTCGTCAATGGCCACGAAGCCGTGGTGACAGCGGTTCTCCGCAGTTTCGATCATGTTCCGGCCGGATCCTTCTCGGTGGATACAGGTGTTCTGTCACTGCTTTCGGGAATGCTGCTCTCGGCGATGGAGGTGTCCCTCCGGGTCGCCGTACCGGTGATCGCCATCATTTTCCTGATGAGCATTGCAATGGGATTCGTCTCCAGGACCGTTCCACAATTCAACATCCTGAGTCTCGGTTTTCCACTGAGGATCCTCGTTGGATTCACGGTGATGATTGCGGGGCTGGTCGTAATCGAGAACGTTGTGATGGAAGCCATCGACACTACGTTGAATGGGATCACCGAATGGGTCGAAACACGATGACTGGAGCCCCGCATGCCCGATGATCTCGGTGAACGAACCGAGCAGGCGACCCCGCGGCGGCTTCGACAGGCCAGGGCTGATGGGCAGGTCGCGCGCAGCCATGACCTGGGTGCCGCAATCGCACTGTTGCTTGCGACCTTGGCAACCTGGTTTGCAGCAGGCACCATGCTCGGCGAGGGACGAGGGCTTCTTGAACGTGCACTGAACTTCTCCTCGTTCGAGGAAGGACTGGCTCCCTCCACGATGTTCGTCATTGTCGATGATGTACTCATGGCTGCTGCCTGGGTGTTCATCCCCCTGGTGCTTGTCGTGGCACTGGCATCCATCCTTTCGCAGTTCGTCCAGGTTGGGTGGCTTTTTACACTGTCCCCCTTGAAGCCACGAGCATCGCGCATCAATCCGGTTGATGGCGCGAAGCGGCTCCTGGGAAGCAGTGGTGCCGTGCGTGTCACGCTCGACCTGTTGAAGATCGGTGCAGTCCTGCTGGTGGCGGTACTCACCATGCTCCAGTACGCCTCCGGATTGCTGACCCTTCCATACCTGGACCTTCCAACGGGGATGGAACAGGTCGGGATGTGCCTCCTGGACCTGGCCCTTCGCGTCGGTGGCGTTCTGCTCCTGCTTGGTTTCGTGGATCTTGCCTGGCAACGCTGGAAATACAAGCAGGACCTGAAGATGACCAGGCAGCAGGTCAAGGACGAGTTGAGGGATGCCGAGGGCGATCCCGAATCCCGTCGTCGTCGCAGGCAGCGGGCATTGCAGGATGCCGGAGCAAGGCACGTGGATGCCAGTGCCCGAGTTCGGATTCTCCTTGTTGCACCAGGGACCGTGGCGGTACTCATCGAGCATGATCGAGCCGGTTCCTCCAGCCCGATGGTGCTTGCCGGGGGCCGGGGGGATGTTGCCAGGCGGTTGCAGCAGGAAGCGACGGTCGCATCGACACCAATCATTGAAACCGGTTCGCTGGCCATCGAACTCCATGAACAGGTTGCCAGCGGGGAACGTGTTCCCGAGCACCTGTTCCGGGGCATCGCCGAGGTACTCGCCGGCGTGTATCGCGACAGCGGGAGCGGAACACCATGACACGCATTCCCGTCTCCAATCCAATCCTCGATCTGGGTGTCCGCCTGAGTCGGTGGAAGCACCTGCTCGTTCCGGTGGCGATACTTTTTCTCCTGGCCGTCCTGGTCGTCCCCCTGCCACCGGTGCTGCTGGACGTGCTCATTGCTGTCAACATCTCGCTTGCAGCAGTCATCCTGTTGACGACCATCTACATGGAACGGCCGCTGGAGTTCAGCGTCTTCCCCGCGTTGCTCCTGGGGGCCACACTGTTCCGCCTTGTCTTGAACGTTGCTTCGACGCGCTTGATTCTCGATGCCGATGCTCCCAGCCCGGAGGGGGCCATGGACGTTGCCGGCAACGTGATCGAAGCGTTCGGTACCTTCGTCGCAGGTTCCTCGGTGATCGTCGGCCTGGTCATCTTCCTGATTCTCGTGATCGTGCAGTTCGTGGTGATCACGAAGGGAGCGACCCGGATGAGCGAGGTCGCCGCACGGTTCACGCTGGATGCCATGCCGGGGAAGCAGATGGCCATTGACGCTGATCTCTCCTCCGGTCTTGTCGACGAAGACACGGCTCGAGAGCGACGCCAGGATGTCACACGCGAAGCGGATTTCTACGGGGCGATGGATGGGGCGAGCAAGTTCGTCCGCGGTGATGCCATTGCAGCGTTGATCATCACCGGCGTGAACATCATCGGCGGCATCGCCATCGGCATGTTCATCAAGGGATGGGCATTCGGGGACACAGTCTCTGTCTTCACGAAGCTGACCATCGGTGATGGACTTGCCTCCCAGGTTCCGGCGTTCATCATCGCGATCGCAGCAGGTCTCATCGTTGCTCGCGCAGGCGAGAAGCAGACCATCGGCGACGAGATTCCACGGCAGCTTGTTTCACAGCCCATTGCCCTTCTCCTGGTTTCAGTCTTCCTCGTGGGCCTGGCCTTCACGCCACTGCCAACACTGCCCCTTCTCGGGGCAGGCATCGGCCTTGCCGTCATCGGGTTCGGCGTGCATTCCTACAGGCAACATGAGGAAGCCGTACAGGAGTCTGTTGCACGGGAGGAATCCGCTGCAGCCCAACAGCACGCCGCTCCGGTTGAATCGCTCCTTCCGATGGATGCATTGGAAATCGAGATTGGATTCGGCCTCCTCCAGATCGTCGATGCTGAACGTGGGGGGGATCTCCTCGATCGCATCGACCTGTTGCGTCGCCAGCTTGCGATTGAACTGGGGATCATCGTTCCACCTGTCAGGATCCGGGACAACATGGAACTGGACTCTGATTCGTACAGCGTGAAACTCCGTGGAGCAACCGTGGCAGTGGGAACGATCTACCCCAGCCTGCTCATGGCCATGGACACGACCGGGATGGCGGAGCCCATCGAGGGCGTTACCGGGAAGGAGCCCGCATTCGATCTCGATGTCACCTGGATCGACATGGAGCAGCGTGGGAGTGCGGAACAGGCCGGTTACACGGTCATCGATGCTCCCAATGTCCTTGCAACGCACCTGTCTGAACTCATCCGTCATCACGCAGCCGATCTCCTGAGCAGGGAGGATGTCGGCCGCCTGCTCGAACAACTTCGACAGACATCGCCGAAACTCGTTGACGAAACAGTGCCGTCCGTCGTGAAGCCGGGCGAACTTCAGAAGGTGATGCAGCTCCTGCTGAGAGAAACCGTTCCCATCCGTGACCTGGAAACGATCCTGGAGACGGTTGCCGACCGGGCTACCGGTACTGCTGATCCCGTGATCCTTGCCGAGCATGTTCGCCATGCCCTGCGTCGCACGATTTCAAGGCAGTATGCGGAAATGGATTCACATGGTTCGATGCGACTGGCGTGCATTACGCTGGATCCCGATTCCGAGGACCTGCTCGAGGGGTACATCGACCGCACGCCGACCTCGACGAGGCTCACGATGCCACCTTCCCTCGTGGCACACTTCGCCCGGTGTGCTTCAAGGATGGCGGAGCCATTGACCCAGGCCGGCCATCGAATCGTCGTCCTGGCATCCCCGGGTGTTCGGCCACAGGCATGGGAGGTTCTTGAATCACACATGCCCGGTGTCGTAGTGCTTGCATACAACGAGATTGATCGAGGAATAGAGATCGAGTCGATCGGCCTGCTCCACGTGGATCACGCTGGTTCAAGTGCCGGAGCCGCATGACCACATGCAAGGAGTATCAACCGTGAAGCCCAGAACCTACCTTGCAGACTCGATGGAGCAGGCAGTAGCAGCCATTCGTCGTGACCTGGGTTCAGATGCAGTCATCCTCGGCTCCCGGATGGTTCGGCGAAGGGGTCTTCTTGGTTTCATGGCCCACCGAGTCGTGGAGTTGCGAGTCGCAACGGCCGACGAGATTCGTGTTGCACGATCGAGCACGGATCCCCCTGCAGCGACTGCCGTGGTGGAGGCTGGTTCCAGGGAGCCTGCATCGGAGGTCTTCAGGGAACTCGGTGTCATCCGTACGATGGTCGAACGTGTGCTTGACGGGCAGGACGTCGAGGGGACCTGTCCGAAGGTGCCATCGGAACTGGTCGACATGTACACCGACCTGATCAGCCAGGAAGTCTCCGAGGAACTGGCTCGCGAGGTCGTCGATGCCGTGACCTCTTCACTGTCAGTGGACGAGTTGTCGAATCCTGAAACAGTACGAAGAACGCTCGTGGAACAGCTCGCAGGGTTCATTCCCGTCTCAACGGGATCACTGCTCTCGAGTTCACCGGACGGGCGACCATTGACGCTTGCGCTGGTCGGACCCACTGGTGTGGGAAAGACGACGACTGTCGCCAAGATCGCCGCCGCCTACAGGATCCGCCAGAATCGGAATGTCGGCCTCGTAACGCTCGACACCTATCGCATCGCGGCGATCGATCAACTTCGTACCTACGCGGAGATCATCGGTGTCCCGATGGCGGTTGCCCGCTGCGCCTCGGAACTGACGAGGGCACTTGAGGACATGGCTGATCTTGATGTCATCCTGATTGATACAGCCGGTCGCAGCCAGAAGGACTCGGCGAGGATCACCGAGCTCAAGGCCCTGCTCGAGGTTGCCCGACCACATGAGACGCACCTTGTCCTGGCGGGGACGGCTTCCCGGTCGGTACTCCTCCAGGAAGCTGCCGAGTTCTCCAGGGTGGGGATCGACCATGTCGTCCTGACGAAACTTGATGAGGCGGTCAGTTTCGGAATGCTTGTTGAAGTCGTGCACCGGATCGGTACCCGCTTGAGTTTCCTGACAACCGGGCAGGAAGTACCGGATCACATCGAGACGGCACGCTCGGATCGACTTGCCGCGATGGTCATCGGGGAGGGCATGCCATCATGAAGGACCAGGCCACATCGCTTCGCCATCTTGTCGATGCATCATCTGCACGCAGTCGAGTCCGCCGCCGGCCGATCATGGAAGTGCTCGGCAAGGAAGCGGAACCAGGGCCCGCGGTGCGACGGAGTGCCAAGGCGATTGCCATCACGTCTGGAAAGGGCGGGGTTGGCAAGAGCAACCTCGCGGTGAATCTCGCGGTTGCCATGGCACAGTCCGGGCGGCGTGTCGTCCTGCTGGATGCCGACCTTGGCCTGGCGAATGCAGATGTGCTGTGCCAGATCACCCCGAACCGGACCATTGAACATGTACTGTCCGGACAGTCGTCGCTCAGGGAGATCATGGTGCCCGCACCGGGAGGGTTCATGCTGGTGCCGGGAGCATCGGGTGTCTCGGGTATTGCCGACATGGATCGCCAGGGTCGCAGGCACCTGCTGCGCGAACTGGTGGCACTCGAGGAAACCTCCGACGTGATTCTCATCGATACGGGTGCCGGGATCGGCAGCAGTGTTGTCGGATTTGCAGTGGCCTCGGACCGTGTCCTGGTTTCCTGTACACCGGAACCGACGGCCATCACGGATGCGTACGGGATGATCAAGTCACTCTCTTCCGCAGATCGCGGGGTGCAGTTGAATCTCGTCGTGAACATGGTCGAGGACGATCGCGAGGGAGTCGAGGTCCATGGCAGGATCAACCGTGCAAGCAGGAAATTCCTCGAAAGGAACGTGGAACTCCTCGGGGTGATACCCCATGATCAACTGGTCCGCGTCGCGGTTCGAAACCAGTTGCCCTTCATCATCGGGGCCCCGAATTGTCCCGCTTCACGTGCAGTGCGAAGATTGGCTGTACAACTTCTCGGAGAACCCCACGGCCGGAATGGACAGGCCCAAGAACGCGGTTTTTTTGATCGTTTTACGCGGTGGCTCGGCTTTTCTGACGAAGTTGAGCGACCCGGACGATGACTGGATTATCCGACAGGAGTGGAGAATGTGCATCAAGCAGCAGGTTGAGAAAGTGGCCCATGGAATTTCATCTTCAGTATTGACAGGTACTTCCGACGCCAGGAGCAATGCGTCGACCTGCGTGGATTCCAGGGAGTTGAGTGTGACTTCACGCGAACAAGCAGAATTCAGGTTCGTGTGGTAGAGTTCTCGAGGTCGAATCGTACTCGAACGGATTCGAGCGACGGCCAGAATTGAACGCATGACGCGTTCGATACACGCGGCTGGATGGTCAAGGAGCAGACCGATGCCGAAGACGCGGAAAGAGCCCACACGGACGAGGGCTGGAAGCTCGGGTCGCACGTCAAAACGTGCCCCCAAGCGTGCACCCCGGAAAAAGAAAACCATCAAGGTCACCGTCGAGCTGCTCGCGGAGATGGAAATTGGCGAGGTATGGGTCCTGTACCAGGTACAGGCCTCCGAGATGATCCGGAATCATCTCATTGAGAACTACCTGCACCTCGTGCGATACACCGCTGAGCGGATGCACACCCGCCTGCCGTCGGAAGTTGATGTGGAGGACCTGATGTCTTCCGGCCTCTTCGGGCTCATGGATGCCATCGATGCATTCGATCTCGAGCGGGGTGTCAAGTTCGAGACGTACTGCACGCAGCGGATCAGGGGTGCCATCTTCGATGAACTCCGTGCCATGGACTGGGTGCCCCGCCTCGTGCGTTCCCGTACGGCGAAGGTCGACAGGGCCCGCCGGTCGCTGGAAATGACAAGTGGTCGTCGAGCGACCGAGAATGAAATCTGTTCCAAGCTCGAGGTCGACAAGAACGAGTTTGGAAAGCTGTCTCGAGACTCGAAGCCGGTCGGAATCGTTTCACTGAATCGAAAGTGGTTCGAGACGGATTCCAGCAAGGATGTCCGCGAGATTGATGTCGTCAAGGACACGCGGCAGGAGAATCCCGTTCAGAAACTGCAGCGCGATGATCTGAAGCTGCTCCTGACGAAGGGGCTGTCCCGCGCCGAGCGACTCATCATCATCCTCTACTACTACGAGGAGATGACGATGAAGGAGATCGGGGTCACGCTCGACCTGTCCGAATCCCGTGTCAGCCAGATGCACTCGTCGATCCTCGCGAGGCTCAAGGCGCAGATGCAGCACCGGACGAAGGAGTTCTGAGAACAGGATTGTTTGAACACCCGGCGGGCGTGCGATTCTTCGCACGCCTGCTGTCATTCAATCTTGAACAACTCAGGCCGGCATGGCCTCGACACGCTCGGCGACCTCGATTCGGGCCGTGGTCTTCTCGAGGACCTCGTCGACGGTCACGTCGGGAGCAAGCTCGGTCAGGACGAACCGCCGTTGCCCGGGATCCATGACCAGGACGCACAGGTCGGTGATGATCATGTCGATGCAGGCAAGCCCGGTCAACGGGAGGGTGCATTCCGGGATCAGCTTGGGTGCACCCTTCTTGCTGACGTGCTCCATCATCACGATGACCTTCTTCACGCCGGCGACCAGGTCCATCGCGCCACCCATGCCCTTGACCATCTTTCCGGGGATCATCCAGTTGGCGATGTCTCCCGCCTCGGAGACTTCCATGGCCCCGAGAATCGCAAGGTCGATGTGCCCACCCCGGATCATGGCGAAGGAATCCGCCGAGGAGAAGAAACTGGCTCCCGGTACGGCGGTCACCGTCTGCTTGCCTGCATTGATCAGGTCTGCATCCACGGCATCCTCGGTCGGGAAGGGGCCCATGCCCAGGAGGCCGTTCTCGGATTGCAACTGCACATTGATATCCCCAGGCACGAAGTTGGCCACGAGGGTCGGCATGCCGATGCCGAGGTTCACATTGAACCCGTCTTCCAGTTCACAGGCAGCCCGCCGGGCGATTCCATTTCGATCAAGAGGCATGCCCACAGTGTAGGGAAACCTGCAGGACCGTCCTGCTAGACTGTCGGGATGTCGACAACCGCATCTCTTTCCGCACTCTGGCAGCATCCACTGGTGACCGATCCGGGAACCGCTGGCGATGACTGCGTCGTATCAACCAGCCCGGCCACCGGCGAAGCGATCGCCGCGGTCCGCCTTCAGTCCAGGAGCGACTACGAGGATGCCGTCACGAGGGCCCAGGCCGCGCAGCGTCATTGGCGCATGCTCCCCGCACCCAAGCGTGGCGAGATCGTCCGTCGCATCGGCAATGCCTTCAGGGAGAAGGAGCAGGAACTTGGTGCCCTGGTCACACTCGAGATGGGAAAGATCCATCCCGAGGGCGTCGGCGAGGTCATCGAGTGCATCGACATCGCCGACTTCGCCGTCGGTCTCTCGCGACAGCTCTACGGGCTGACCATCCATTCCGAGCGACCACTGCACCGGATGTACGAGCAGTGGCATCCGCTGGGCACGATCGGCATCATCACGGCCTTCAACTTCCCCGTCGCCGTCTGGGCATGGAATGCCATG
>JAYZBD010000091.1:0-2538 GCA_036339395.1 Planctomycetota bacterium
CACCTGCAGCAGCAAATGCAGTACCTGTCGCCAGGAAGAGCGTCGTAAGTCCCAGGATCATTGCCCAATGTCTACGAAGCATGGAGTTTGTTATTCCTCGATGAGTTCCACGTTGGCCCGTGGAATGACAACACTCTCTCCGGAATCGAGCTTGACTTCAAGTACGCGTGCCTTGGACCCCGAGTCGAGGACCTGGGGTTCCGAGGGAAGACCTGCTACAGCCCCGATGACTCCGAAGTAGGGATCCCTGATAATTCTCACTGAGCGGCCCTCCACGAGGAGGCCCTCCTCGACGGAATCGACGTCTGAAGTCGATGGAGGAGCAGCATCGCCATGGGGCACGATGATTTCAGGTCGCATCACCCCCGCCCTGATCTGGGTCGCCCCGTTGATCGAGGCTTCACGGCCTTCCCGGGAAGAAAGCAGGTCCCAGGTCTGCCGAGCCATGGCGATATCCCCGAAGCCCTCTGTGATCACGACCGTGATGCCCATCTTCTCCGAGCCGGTAATGGCGACACCAAGGTCGTACCCGAGAAAATCCCTGAGATCCTGGTCGTCAATGCCGCCGGCCACGATCGCAACGGCTCCGACGTCCCGCGCCCTCTTGATGGCTGCAGCAGTCATTCGACCCCCGCCCACCACGATTGTTCCAGACATGTCCTCGGAGATGGCGGATGCATCAAGGGGTTCATCGTGAGCGGAACCAGTCATGCGAATCGGGCCACATGTCTCCCCACCCACTCCGAAGATCCCCTGCATGTAACTGCAATCCGCTTCGATGACACACCCCTCCTCGGGCAGGACCTCGATGACGGTTCCAGTCACGTAGGCCTTGACCTGCACCGGGATGGGAGCTCCTCGAAGAATCACCTGGCCGGTCACGGACGAGATCGTTTCAACCGTGCCCATGTACTTGGAATGGATCGTCTTCTTCATCATTCCAAACAGGCCCTTCGTCTTGGCGATGGGCTCATCCTGCTCCACGCTGTCGCCTTCCTTCTTCAGGAGGCACTCGGCCACATCGGATGGCGGAACAGCAAGCATGTTCGCAAGGTTCATCGGGTAGATGTCACCGGGCATCGATGTCTCTGCGACGACCTGGTCCGCCTGGACCTGGTCACCCTTGGAGACCAGGACGTCACCCTTGATGGGAAGGATCCGCTTGACGCTGTACGTCATGTGGCTCGTTACCTTCAAACCCGGGGTATATGCATGGGCCATTGCTCTGCTCCAACCTGACTCAGGCCCCTACGGGCTCTGGTGCACAGGCCTCTGGATACAACTCCAGGGCCTCGGTCCATTGTTTAATCGTCTGCTGGCAGGCTGCTCGCTCATCGGGCAGGGCCAGTGGTCGTCCACGTGCATCAAGGATCAGGCCGACAGTGCCACCATGAACCTCGCGAACAACCGTCTTGCCGGGACCTTCACCAAGATCGAATCCCTTTGCAGGTTCACAGGTGATGGTCGCAACCTGGTCCTGGCCAAGGGGAAGCAGCTTAAGATCACCGAAGTTCAACGAACCCGATCCCGAGACAGCACCCTCGATCGAGTAACTGAAGCACGGCTTGCCATGCTTGCCGAGTCCCTTTGCAGCGACACAGGTCCCCAGGAAGACAAGGCAGTCCCGCTCGAAGACCTCGCCGGCCGCCTTGGGGTGCACGGAGGAGAGGACGCCCAGGTGCGGCATCATGAAGATCGAATCCTTGGCCAGCGTGGTGACACCCTCCGGCTCGAAGGCATCGACGAGCAGCATCGCCGTCTGGTGCATTCGTGGAGCATGGGAAAGGACACCACCTGATGCAACCAGGAGATCAAGTTCCATGTTGTTGACAATCGTCTGGCCACTGGACTGCTGGCTGAAGGTGTCGCCAACCGTTCGCTGCTGTTGAACACCCTTCAACGTCGTAGCAAACTCCTTGTGCTGCAGGTATGCCAGGCGAAGGGCTTCCCGTGCAACAGCCTGTTCAAAGACAAGTGCTTCGTGCGACTGGGGAATGGTCGTCGGGCGGATCATCTTGTTCTTGACACGGTTGCGCAGCTCCCGCTCATCCATGTCGAAATGCACCCAGCGAAGTACGTTCGGAAGGGTCGCTTCGGCGCAGACGTTCGAGATCGAGTAACTCATGCCGAGATTCGCCGAGACCGTTCGATTGAACGTCTCGTTGAACACGGAGAACACGTCGGTCGTTGCTCCACCGATGTCGACCCCGACGACATTGATGCCCCTCTGGGTTGCGATCGTCTGGAGAATGTCTCCCACGGCACCCGGCGTAGGCATGATCGGAGCGTCAGTCCAATCCATGAGCATGTTATATCCCGGTGCGTGCGCCATGACATGCTCAAGAAAGACATCATGAATCTTGTCGCGGGCCGGGCCGAGGTTTTCCTGTTCAAGCACGGGGCGGAGATTGTCAACGACTGCAAGATCGATCCAGTTGATTCCGAGGGTGTCCTCGATGTTCTCCCTGGCATCCTTGTTCCCCGCATAGATGACCGGCATGAGGTATTCACTGCCGAATCGCGGCTGGGGCTTGGCCG
>JAYZBD010000092.1:0-28663 GCA_036339395.1 Planctomycetota bacterium
TAGGGCGTATGATGGCGGGATGGACTATGTTGATGAGGTGGTATATGTCGCCCTGATCCTCTTGTTGGGAATCGGGATCGGCATTGCGCTGGGTTCGATCGGCGTCATCGCCTTCAGGCGGGGAGAGAATGATGGTCTGGCCAGGGCCCAGGAGGCATCTCGTCAGATGGAGTCCCGGATCGGCGATCTCCGCGCAGAAGTCGATGGGGCTCGCGAGGCGGAGACGCAGGCCCGCGAACAGTTGGCGGCCCTTGAACCTGAACTCAAGGCGGCGACTGAGCGCTTCCAGGAGCAGAAGCTCTTTCTCGAGCAGGCCCAGAAACAGATGGCCGAGACCTTCGCCGCTCGCGGCCAGGAAGCATTGAAGGCCAACAGCGATCAGTTCCTGAAATTGGCCGAGCAGACCTATGCGCCGATGAAGAAACTGCTTGAAGAACAGAACAAGGCCGTTGCTGAACTCGAGTCAAAGCGTGTGAAGGCGTACACCCAGTTGGACTCCTCGATCAAGCACCTGATCGAGGGACACGAGAAACTCGATGCAACCGCGGGCCAGTTGGCTTCGGCCTTGCGTCGTCCCGACCAGCGTGGGCGATGGGGTGAGATGCAATTGCGGAACGTGGTTGAACTCGCCGGCATGCTGGAGCACTGTGACTTCTACGAGCAGTCCGGCGTATCGACGGATGAAGGAACACTTCGACCGGACATGTTGGTGCGGTTGCCGGGAGATGGGAAGATCATCGTCGATGCAAAATCACCTCTGCAGCGATATCTCGAGGCGTTGGATCAGCCTTCGGGGAGCAAAGAACGCGACAAGTTGATGAAGGAGCATGCCGATGCCGTACTGGGACATGCCCGGTCGCTCTGGAAGAAGGAATACTGGACGAGTTTCGAGCGGGCACCCGAACTGGTGGTGATGTTCATTCCTCTTGAATCGGCATTCGTTGCGGCGCTGGAAGTCCAGCCGGATCTGCATGCCAAGGCACTCGAACGCAAGGTACTCATCGTGACGCCCACCCTGCTCCTGGGCCTTTTGCGATCCGTTGCATGGGGATGGAGACAGGAATCCGTCGCGAAAAATGCGCAGAAAATCGCTGATCTCGGACGAGCCCTGCACGATCGTATCGGTGTGCTCCTGGGCTATTGGAGTGACGTCGGTCGCAAACTTGATTCTGCCGTGAATGCTTACAACAAGGCAGCCAACTCCGTACAAAGCAGACTCATGCCGGCTGCTCGGGACCTGCAGGCGCTTGGTGCCGCGGCACCCAAGGAACTTTCCGCACCCGGGACAATTACCAGGGATATCACTCCGCTGAAGGCTGCCGACGATGCCGGACCGGGCGATGAATGAGGCTATAATTCCGTTCCCATGTGAGGGGCAGTAGCTCAATTGGGAGAGCGCCTCGGTCGCATCGAGGAGGTTGTGAGTTCGAGTCTCATCTGCTCCATTTGAAACGCCGTGGGTCCTGGCGGATCCACGGCGTTCCCTGTTTCAGAGCCTGGTTCGGCCCAGGACCAGTTTGCACCAGAGCCTCAGCCCCGTGTCCGTTCCCTCCATCGGGACGCGTCGAAGTGCGAAGCGGCTTCGAGTGGGCAGGCGATGGACCCGGGATCCGATGCGCAGGGCATAACGGATACCGACCTTCTCGAGGATCGATTCCAGGTGTGCGCGTCGCTCGCCGTTCCTTGGCAGTCCTCCGTAGGGGTAGGCGAGCACAGGCACGAATGGAACGGATTCGGAACCAAGCGTGTCGAGGCATCGCAGGAGATCAGCCTCGATGTCCGATGGATCCAGGTCCCTGTAATTGTCATGGTTCCAGGAATGAAGGCCGATTTCGATTCCCTCATCGGAAACGCTGCGAACATCATTCCAGTTCATGATGGCTTCCCCACCTCCATCCCAGGCATTTTCACCGCCGACATGACCCACGGGGAGGAAGACCGTTGCACTGAACCCGAGGTCCTTCATGATCGTCATGGGGTGTTCGATGAAATCGGCATAGGCATCATCAAAGGTAAGGAGTACCGGTTTTGAAGGCAGTGGCCGCCCATGTTCTTCATGTGCAAGAAGGTCGGCGAAGCAGATCGCCTGGTAGCCACGCCGAGCGAGTACTTCCAGGTGGTTCCTGAAGACCTCCAGGGGAACGGTCAGCGAGTCTGCCTGGGCAGGACGTACCTTGTGGTACATCAGGATCGGGAGGCGTCTGCCGCCTCCGAGAAACAGGAAGATCCCGGGCAGCAGAACGAGCAGCGACATGGTGATCAGGAGGGTCACGGGTATGGAGCATGCTACAGGCCATGCCAGGCTCGATGGAATATCATGCTCTTCCCGTGCTCTACTTCCTCCTGTCACTCATCCTGGTTTTTGGTGTATCCGTGCTCGGTGGTCTCGTACCACTCTGGGGCCGGCTGACGCACCGTGGGATGCAGGTCACGCTCAGTTTCGTGGCAGGGATCATGGTCAGCATCTCCCTGTTTGATCTCCTTCCGCACGCCTTGAGTATGCATTCGCACGGGGGAGATGGAGTTGAATCCTCGATCGGCCCTGTCTTGATGTGGGTCGTTGCGGGTTTCCTCTGCATCTTTCTTCTTGAGCGGTTCATCTGCTTTCACCACCATGATGCGCCCTCGGAGCATTCCGAACATCCGCACTGCCACGAAACAACCTGGGCCGGGGCGCTCCTTGGTCTCTGCATCCATGGCCTGCTGGCAGGTATCGCCATGGGAGGAGCATGGGCTGCGGGGGAGTCGGCCTGGCTGGGCATCCTGGTTGCCATCCTGCTCCACAAGCCCTTTGACGGTCTGGCACTTGTCACGCTCATGCGTGCAGCGGGCCAGGCACGAACTCGCTGCATCCTGTTCAACCTGGCCTATGCAACAGTCACACCCGTCGGGGCCCTTGTCGGCTACTTCGGCATGGGTGAGGAGGGTGCCATGGCTGGGGCGTCGTTGGCATTTGCTGCGGGTCTTTTCCTCTGCATCGCTCTCAGTGACCTCCTGCCCGAACTGCAGTTTCACAGGCACGATCGCCTGCTGCTGAGCGTTGCGTTGGTGCTCGGCCTGTCCCTTGGCTGGGCTGCGAGTACGGTCGTCGACCATGACCACGTCCATGAAGCGATCGAGGAGCACGACCATGATCACGCTGGGGATGAGCTCGATCACTCGATGCTGCTGCACGAGGCTGGATTGAACCGATCGAATAGTGGGTGATCAACCGGCGACCGAAGGGTATCCTGTGCAGTTTGCATGATGCCCAACCCCAGTGAGCAGGCCACCATCAATCCATGACAGACGCCACACGCCCCAACTTCAAGAAGACCCTGAACCTGCCCCGGACGAATTTCCCGATGCGGGCGAACCTCCGGGAGAATGAACCGGCCAGCGAAAAGCGGTGGGAGCAGGAGGGGATGTACGGGCAACTGATCGAGGCCAGGTCAGGCTCCGAGCCGTTCATCTTCCATGATGGTCCACCCTATGCCAACGGGTTGATCCACATGGGGCACCTGATGAACAAGGTGCTCAAGGACATCGTTGTTCGATCCAGGCTGCTGGAGAACCGGTCCTGTCCCTTCGTGCCCGGCTGGGACTGCCACGGGCTGCCCATCGAGCACATGGTGATGATGCAACTGCTCGAGAAGGGGAAGATGGAGAAGATCAACTCCCTCGATGACGACACCCGCCGCATGGTGATCCGACGAGAGTGCCGTACCTATGCCGAGAAGCACCAGGCCGGCCAGGCGAAACAGATGAAGCGCCTGTTGACGTTGGCCGACTACGACGATCCATACCTCACGATGAATTCCGGCTACGAGCAGGCGGTCCTGGAGGTCTTCGCGGACCTGGTTGCAGAGGGCATCGTCTACAGGCAGTTGAAGCCCGTGCACTGGTCGATCGACAACCAGACAGCACTGGCCGAGGCCGAACTTGAATACGAGGATCGAACCGATCCGTCCGTGTTCGTGGACTTCCCCGCGAGCGATGCAGCAGCAGTCGCGGCGGCATTCGGGGTCGACCTGGACACGACACCGTCCTTCCTCATCTGGACAACGACGCCGTGGACGCTCGTGGCGAACATGGCCATCGCCGTCCATGAGCGTGGGCGTTATGCACTGGTTGCATCCGGTGGTGGGACGAGAGTGATCGCGTCCGATCTCGTCGATACCGTCATGAAGACGGCCGGGCATGATGATGCCCGTGTCCTGGGGGAGTGTGATGGTTCCGCGCTGGTCGGCCTGACCTATGAGCACCCGTACTGCCAGCGCACGAGCCCGATCGTCGCCGCCGAGTACGTGACCTTCGAGGATGGGACAGGGCTTGTCCATACGGCTCCGGGGCATGGAACCGATGACTATTTCACGGGAATCCGTGAAGGCCTGGACATCTACTGCCCGGTGCAGGCCGAGGGCACCTACGACGAGACCGTGCCGGACTGGCTGCAGGGCCTCAGCGTCTGGGAGGCGAATCCAGTGGTCGTTGAACGCTTGAGGGCAAGCGGGCACCTGCTGCATCATCACGACTACCAGCACAGCTATCCACACGACTGGCGATCGGGATCACCCGTCATCTTCCGCTCGACCGAGCAATGGTTCATTTCCGTCAATGAGCCCACGAAGAGCCATGGGACTTCACTCCGTGAGAAGGCGATGGCGGCCACGGCATCCGACATCAACTTCGTGCCCGAGTGGGGGCGAAACCGCATGCGGGGCATGCTCGAGTCACGCCCTGACTGGTGCATCTCGCGACAGCGATCCTGGGGACTTCCTATTCCCGCCTTCATCATGCCCGATGGCGAGATGGTGTTGACGGCTGCTTCGACGAGGGCGGTTTCCCAGGCCATTGGACAACGGGGCAGTGATGCATGGTTCAGCGAGACGCCGGCCCAGTTGCTGGAGCACTGGGATGTCGCCGGCGACCCGGATGCGCCGGAGGGGCTCAAGGTCGACCAACTTGCCAAGGCCTATGACATCTTCGACGTCTGGTTCGAGTCGGGTTCCTCCTGGAATGCCGTGATGCGTCGTCGTGGCCTGGGCTATCCCGTCGATCTGTACCTGGAAGGTTCGGATCAACATCGCGGATGGTTCCAGTTGTCCCTGCTTCCAGGCATCGGCGTGACCGGCACATCGCCATTCAAGACGGTCATCACCCATGGATTCGTCAATGACCGCCAGGGCAGGAAGATGAGCAAGTCGGAGGGCAACACGCTCGATGTCGGCACGCTGCTTGAATCCCATGGCGCCGATGTCTGTCGCTGGTGGGTGAGCAGCCTTGCCTACGAGAATGATGTCAGGGCGGATGATGAACTGCTCCAACTGGCCGGTGAGAGTTACCGCAAGGTACGCAATACGCTGCGTTTTCTCCTGTCCAATCTCGGCGACTTCGATCCTTCGGACATGGAGGCAACGGATGTGCCTTCGACCTCGATCGATGGCTGGGCCCTGGCCGAAGCGGCCAGGTTCCAGGCGGAAGTTCGAGCAGCCTACGATCGGTTTGATTTCAGGCGAGTGCACCTTGCCCTGTTCGATTTCTGCAACGAGGCCCTGTCCGCCATCTACTGCGTTGCGGTCAAGGATCGCCTCTACTGCGACCGAGTCGATGCTCCCAGGCGTCGAAGGACCCAGCGGGTGCTCCATGAGATCGCCTCGATGCTCTGCAGGCTCCTTGCGCCGATCCTGCCGCATACGGCCGACGAGGCATGGCGTGACCTCTACGGTGAGGATGCCTGCGTACACATGGAGGTCTTCAAGGACATCGATGTCCAGGCCGATGCGAACTGGCCGAAGGTCATGAAGGTCCGCGACGATGTGCTCAAGGCATTGGAGGAGGCCAAGGCATCGGGAATCGAAAAACCGCTTGATGCAGGCGTCGTCATCCCGGATCCGAAGGGAGTTTTGAAGGCATTCGAACCCGAGCTCGCTGACCTGATCGGCGTGTCCCGGGCGACCGTGGATACCACCGCAGAGGCCATTGCCATCCAGGACCTCCGGGATCAGCCGGCATGCGAGCGATCCTGGCGGCGGGACGCCACGGTGTCCGAGCGTGCCAATGGCAGCATGCTCTCGGACAGGGACTGGGAAGCGATCCAGGCGTCTGGCTGAAACCGTCCTCGATGAACCGAATTGAACGCGGCCCCCGGACGAATCCGGGGGCCGCGTGTTGCATTCACATGCTCAACTCAGGAAGGGTCAGGACCATTCCTGCAGGATGATGAGCAGGTCGAGCACATCGACGACACCATCACCGTTGAGGTCGGCTGCGCTGCACTCGCCGGGGCAGGAGCCCCAGTCGGCGATGACGACAAGCAGGTCGAGCACGTCGACGAGGCCATCACCAGTCAAGTCACCAAGTACCGGCGGGTCGATGATGATGACATCATCATCATCGCTGACCTTGCCGTTGATCACGACATTGTTGGCGTACACCTTGTAGCCATTGGTGTCGAGGTAGCCGTCGACCACGAGGGTATCGCAGTAGAAGGCCTCTCCGGCATCCTGGCCGAGGCTGTCGTTGTCATGGACATCGACGAGCCGCGCCGAGGAACTGGCATCGATGCGGAGCGTACCCAGCGGGAAGTTGCCCGCTGCGCCCTGCTCGAGGCCGTCCTCGGTATTGCCCAGGTCGGTTCCCATGACCTCGATGTCCTGTACGCCGTCGACTCGGCCGGTGGCGTGCAGTTCAGCAAGGCTCATGTGGAAGTTGCCCGGGTCATTGATCTCCAGGTTCACGTGTCCGCCGATGCGGACTGCCCAGTACTCGTGTGGCATGGTGAGGCTGGCATCGGGACCGGCGTTGTAGCTGCCGGCCACGTTGAAGCCGTCACCAGGCTGGGTCTCGTCACCACCGAGCAGACCGGGGCCCTCGTCGATATCACCGTTGATGGTGCCATTGTTGGTGAGAGTACCAGTGAGGTAGTACACGCCAGTGAAGATGTTGACCATTCCGTCGTTGGTGAGATCACCGATGTGCATCAGATCATTGACGGCATTGGCCAGGCTTCCATTGCTCAGGTCACCGATGATGGTGCCCTGGGCATTCAGCGTACCGGTGTTAATAGCACCATCGCTTTCAAGCGACGCACCCTCCATCATGTGCATCGTGCCTTGGTTGTCGATGCCGGATCCGGCGCTTGCGTAACCGCTCAGCACACCGCGATTACGAATGATAGTGGTGCCTTCGAAGTCACTGCCATATGTTGCAGACACTTCCAGCGTGGAGTCCGTTCGCACAATCACCATTCCAATTGCGTCGAACTCGAGGAAACTGTCGGCTTCGATTCGACTTGTTCCGAACGCAGCGGTGCGGACGTTGCCATCGATGTAGCCTGTACCTTCGATGTTGAATGTGCCGCATGGAGCCAGATCAATCGGAGCAGTGGTGTAGACGTCGCCATTTGCAATGAACTCGACGCAGTTGTAGTCGAAGTTGAGGCTTGCCTCGCTGCTTACGGCATCAGCCAATCCAAGGATCGAATCACCCTGGTTTGCGTCTGCGATTGCATTATCAAAGAACTCATAGACATCACCTGTGTTCAGGTTGACGTAGTTGGGCGGCACTTCGCAGTCATCGATGATGCCGTCACCGTCTGAATCGGGCTCACACTCGTCGGGAGTGCCGTCGCCGTCACAGTCTTCGGACGTGCCGTCAGCGACGTCGCAGTTGTCCGGGACGCCGTTGCCGTTGCAGTCGTTTGACTGGCATTCATCGGGCGTTCCGTTGCCATCACAGTCGCTGGACGTGCCGTCGGCGATATCGCATTCGTCGGGAATGGCATTGCCGTTGCAGTCGCTGGACGTGCCATCGGCGATGTCGTCGGCATCATCGATGCCGTTGCCGTTGCAGTCGAATGTTTCGCACTCGTCCGGGATTCCGTTCTCGTTGGAGTCGTCCGAGTCGCCATTGGCGATGTCGCAGTTGTCTGCTACACCGTTGTTGTTGCAGTCGTCGATCGGTACATAGCCGATGTCCACCGATCCGTTCGATGACCAGGTGGTGCCTGCGGAGTCCTTGCCCTGGAAGATGCCTTCCAGGTGGATGGTCGTACCGAGTCCGTTGACGGTAAGCCGTGCAACCCGGACAGCAAAACCACTGCTGCAATCGGTGCCGGAGAAGGCTTCGCTTTCACCCTGCGCATCTGCAGGAGTGACGTACCAGGCACCGTTGTCGGCGAAGATGTCTCCACCGACTTCGAACTGGCTGAAGTCGATGCCCTGCGTGGACATTGCATTCCCAGTCTGATCAAGCAGCCCGATGGTCACGAACGAGTCGTATTCAAGTGAAGGGAACGTTCCGAACAGAAGCGGGTTGATGGCCGTTGAATCATTGCCACCAAATGCGTTCTGCCAGAAGGAGCCGGTTGGAAGTGCTGAGATGATCTTGTCGACGTTGTCATCCCCAGCCACCGCATCAAGGCGATCGCCTGCTTCGACCACGGCGAAGATGTCCACCGTGAAATGGTCTCCGGTCGGGGCGTTTGCTCCCGTGATGTGGTTCACACCGACGATTTCATAGTCGAGGTTCAGCAGGTCGCCCATGGCGGAGCCTGCACAAATCAACGTGGAAGCCGTCGCAACGGTTGCCCATCGAGTCTGCGTTGTCATGGAATCTCTCCCCCCCCGGAGAAAAAATCCTTCTCCCTGGCCTCGAGCATGACTCGCAGTCACGACTGGCCATTTCCCTTCCCCAGTAATCTAGCATTCCCTGGCCCCAAGTTGTAGCCATAAGTCCCTTGCAGCACGTGTTTTGGTGACCTTCTCTCCAGGGACGGCTTTTTCCCCGCTGTCGCAGGCCCCTGGAAGTCACGCTAGCATGCCTCCCTGGGCACTGAGAGCATTGAAGGAGCCTCCATGGCCGAATTTCAATCTTCCATCGATTTCGAGACATTTACCCGGCTTGATCTCCGCGTCGGCACGATTACTGCCGCGGAACATCACCCTGATGCCGACCGGCTCCTGAAGATCAGGTTGGACGATGGATCCGAGGCTGGCCGCCAGATCTGTGCCGGGGTACGTGCCTGGTACGAGGATCCGGAAACACTGGTCGGAACGCAGGTGGTGTTCATTGCAAACCTCGAACCAAGGACCATTCGTGGAGAGATCAGTGAAGGGATGATCCTGGCAGGTACGGCTGAGGATGCAGAGGGGAATGCCACGGACGTCTGCCTGCTCCGGACCGATCGCCCGGTTCCTTCAGGATCACGTGTCAGTTGAAGAGACGGTGGATTCGCAGAACCTAGGAACCAGATGCCTCGGCATCTTCTTCGCCTGCTGCATCCACCGTTGCCTGGTCATCCTGCTCGGATTCGCCGGAAGGAACGAAGTTGTGACGTTCCATGAGCGCCTCGAGGGTGAATGCATCGGCAATCGAGCCCGAATCGACAAGTTCATCCTGCATGATGAGATTTGCAAGAAGTCCTGCTTCAGTCATGACCGTGAACTCATCGAGGGTAATGGGTGTTCGGCTGTTGAGCTGCACGACGACCAGGGCCAGGTTGTCCTCCGAGGCTATGACATCAATACGCTCGTCCGGCGAAAGATCCACCAGGGAACCATCCTGGTCCAATGAACTGGCACGTTCAAGGACGGTCGTTACAACCGCTCTATCTTCCCCGAGGCCCGGAACGATCTGCGATGCCCTCGGCATCGATCCCTGGTTCTGAAGGAAGAACTGTGCAAACCGTGGATCGTACTGCTGGAAGGAAGCTCCGAGAACGCTCGTTTCATTCGTTCCTGCAAGGGAATCAAGTCCCTCGGCTCGAGCCCTCGTCCGAACGTCGTCGATGGTCTGGACCAGTTGCCGGTAGTGAGCGAGCCGCTGCAGGTCCGCACTGAGTTCTTCACGGATCTCCTCCACGTCATCCGGGGGTCGAGCGGCATCCGTTTCAATCACGCGGAATACGTACAGGTTGTTCTGTCGATCCTTCAGGACGGGCCCGGCCACGCCTTCCTGGATCGGGTAGAGACCATTTCCTTCGAACTCCTTTGCTTCAGCTGCAAGAGCCGGAAGGTTGATGGGTCGCTGTCCGTACTTGTCTGTCGAAGCAAGCCCGATTCCCCCGATCAAGCGGAGTTCGTCGAGAGGAACAAGGCCCTCGGTCCGTTCTGCCGTGGGGAGTTCCAGTCCCTGTTCAGCCTGCAGCCATTGGCGGAGATCCTCGAGGGAAAGTCGCTGCGTGTCCCAGTCTTCGGGCAGAACGATGTAGCCGCCGGATTCCTTGAACCCGCGTCGTGGTGAGCGAAGTTCGTCGCCTGTCTTCCTGGAGAGTTCAGACCGGCGTTCGTTGGTGAGTTCATCAAGCAGTCGAGTGTGGACGGCCTCGGGAACTTCCGCACCGGCTTTGACTTCCGGGATGCCCTTGTCTCCCTCGTTTCGTCTCCAGTACTTCAGCAGTTCGATGTCGTTCATCGCTTCGCTGGATTCGAGGGACTGCCTGATGGCGCTGTCGGGGATCACGAGCCACTCGAGTGCAAGTCGATCGGGAAGCCTGTAGCCGAAGCCGTGGTCGCCGGTTCCGGGCTCAATGTCACCGTAGAGTTCGAGGTGCGCCCTCAACTGCTCTTCATCGGGCTCCTGCCCACCATCGGGCGTGTCGGCCTTGATCGAGACAACCTGCGCGGTAATCGTGTCGAAGAGTTTCCTGCCATTGAGTCTCAGGCGCCGATCGGAGAGCGGCGCGCTTCCAGACAGGTGGCTGAGGTAGTTCACGATCCCGATGTAGTTCGTGTATGTCTGGAGCACGGTCGTGGGACTTACACCGAGGCTCCGGCTGATCTGGATCGCCTGGTCATCCGTTATGGGGCTTGTTGCAAGTCCCCCGATCATGCCTGCTTCCCCGGCTTCCCGTACGAGCAGGTACCACTGTTCCCAGCTGTCGATCGTGCCGACGAAGGGAAGTGTCAGTTGGAGACGGTCGATGACCTGGGCCTCGGACTGGTACTGGCTCCATTCCTGGCGACTGATCGATCGGCCATCGACGGTTGCGACGATGGATCGGTTGAGTCCCATGTTCGAAACAAGCGAGGGGATTTCCGGCATGAGGAAGATCACCATCAGGCCGGATCCGAAGACTGCCAGGAGCCACTTGTTGTACTTGCGGAAGAACTTGTTCATCGATTGGGAACTGGTTCGGGGAGCATGCCTGAACCAGGAGGACCTCCACCCTCTTCATGTCCCCCGGGGAACCGGTGGGCTCGAGACGAACGAGGAATCAGCGATAGAATTCGACGATGAGGTTGGTATTCACGTCGAAGGGAATCTGGTCGGGAAGTGGTGTTGAAACGACCCTTGCAGAAAGTTCAGCGGGGTTGAGTTCAAGCCATTCGGGAACGATGTGACCAGCCAGTGACTCCATGTTCTCTCGAATCACGTTCTGGATCTTGTCCTTGAAGGTAATGACGTCGCCGATCTTGATCGGAATGCTCGGCTTGCTGGCCTTCTTTCCGTTGACCAGAACGTGGCCGTGGGTGACGACTTGGCGTGCCGCCCAGATCGTGCGGACGAAGCCACTGCGTCGGACGATGTTGTCGAGACGGGCTTCAAGCAACTGGAGAAGGACATCGCCGGTATTTCCCTTCCGGCGACCCGCTTCGGCGACGTATCGCCTGAACTGCTTCTCCATGATGCTGTAGTGGTAGCGGAGTTTCTGTTTCTCCGTCAGGCGGATTCCATAATCCTTCGGTCGCCGACCGCGATAGCCATGCTGCCCAGGCGCATTGAGCTGTCGCCTTGCAGTGTGCTTCGGGATATCCGCGATGGGTACACCCACGCGGCGGGACAATTTCACCTTGGGACCGAGATACCTGGCCACGGAGGACCTCCTAAAAGACAAGGCCGCCCCTCGACAAGGGAGCGGGCCGAGCGGGGTATTTGACCCGTTTTTCACCCTCCAGTCAAGGGAAGCACAAGGCTTTCGCCCCCTTGGAGGCCGCTGCATGGCCTTGGAAGAGTCAATAGGCGCGTTGGTCGAGTCCTGCACGCCAGTTCAAGTAGGACCTGTTCAGCACATCCAGGCCTCCTGGAGTCGGATATTCGCCTGTGAAGTACCAGTCACCGGTGTATTCGGGCATGGAGGAACGGAGCCCCTCGAGGTCCTGGTAGATGATCTGCAGGTCCCCGTTCCACTCGACATCCGTGGGGCGGACAAGTTGGGCGATCTTGCCGGAGAGCGTTTCCAGGTCGAAACTGTCATAGATTCGCTGGACATGGTTGACCATGGAGGCCGGCGGGGCGTCAGCCTGGGCCTTGCAATCGTGCTCGATGGCTTCGAGGAGGTCGGACTTTCCCTGGTCCTCAAGGAGGGCGACGGCAGCCTGGAAGGCTATGAACCGGTTGAGGTGGCTCATGTCGATCCCATAGCAGTCCGGGTACATGATCGGAGGAGCGGATGAAACGACGACGATCTTGCGTGGATTGAGCCTGCTGAGAATCGTGATGATCGATTCCCGCAGGGTTGTTCCTCGTACGATTGAATCATCAAGTACGACCAGCGTGTCTTCGGGTTTGACGACATTTCTCGTGATGTCGTAGATGTGCATCACGAGGTCCCGACGTGCAGCGTCATGCGTGATGAACGTACGAAGCCGCTGGTCCTTGTGCGCAATTTTTTCGGCGCGGACCTGGATTGCATTCATCCGGTGAAATGCATCCTTGTCGGGTGTACCGGCCTCGATGCTGGCCCAGAAAGCTTCGGCATGTGCCTTCCGGACCTGCCTCTGGGTTTCACCAACGAGACCCAGGAAGGCCGTCTCGGCTGTATTCGGAATGAACGAGAAGACGGCGTTCTCGATGTCATGGTCGATGGCATCGAGGGTGCGTCCAGCCAGGTTTCTTCCAAGTTGCTTGCGTTCGTTGTAGATGTCCGGGTCATTACCACGGCTGAAGTAGATCCGTTCGAAGGTGCACTGCCTCAGGGGGAGTGGGTCGATGAAGGGGACATGGGACGTTCGACCATCCTGCTTGATGATGAGTACGTGCCCGGGTTCGACCGGCTTGATGTCCTCAGGCTCGGCATTGAAGACACTCATCAGCGGAGGTCGCTCGGATGCGGCCGCGATCACTTCCTCATCCTCGTAAAAGAAGAGTGGTCGGATGCCGGCGGGGTCACGGCAGGTGAACGCATCACCATTGCCAAGGAGCCCGGTGAAGGCATACCCGCCATCCCAGTTCTCCGATGCGCGTGACAGGATCTTCCCAAGGTCGAGGTCGCTTGATATGGCCTGCGCCAGTTCCCGGCCCTCCAGTTGCAGGAAGGACTCCGGTCCCATCGTTGTTCGAAGATGGCGATGTTCAAGATCGAGGAAATACCCGATGCGTTCAAGAACGACCTGGGTATCCGAATCTCCAACGGGACTGAGTCCGTACTCGACGAGTTGATCGAAGAGTTCACGGGAGTTGGTCATGTTGAAGTTGCCTGCAAGGGCAAGATTCCGGCTGGCCGTATTGTTCCTTCGAATCAATGGATGGCAATTGGCAGTCGTGTTGCCAGCATGGGTTCCATATCGCAGGTGCCCGATGTAGACCTCGCCGAGATACCTGCAGCGGTGCTTCAGGGCCTTGAAGTTCGTGCTGCCGTTCTTCAATTGAATCGATTCAAGGTCGCGTTGCATCGTATCGAAGATGCGTTCAATGGCGTTGTGCCGGGTTGAACGAAGTCGCCGCATGAAGGAGACGCCTGGTGGCATGTCGTGCTTTACGACGGCGATACCTGCGCCATCCTGTCCCCGGTTGTGCTGCTTTTCCATGAGCAGGTGCAGGCGGCGCACGCCCCAGCTCGGATCGCCGTAGCGTTCAGCGAAGTAGCTCAGGGGCTGCTTGAGTCGGACAAGTGCAAGACCGCACTCGTGCCCGATTGAGTCGCTCATGGAGTGGGCATTCTATCCAGTGGGTTGCGACACCGCGAGTACTCGGAACCGGTTGCCTGGTTCCGGGTCCGGGAGTCGATCAAAGCGTTGCCGTATCCTTCGTCGTCGAGCAACCTGCCCTGTTCCACGCTGCCATGCCTCCAAGCTGGTCCAGCACTTCTACCCCGGCCTGTTCGAGCAGGCTGGCTGCAATCGCTGATCGGTACCCACCACCGCACACGGTCACGACGGGGCCCTTGTTCTTCAGATCATCGATGTTGGCAGTGACATTCTGCAGAACCACGTGATGGGCAGCTGGAATATGTCCATCATCCCATTCCCGATCGGTCCGGACATCCAGTACAAGGAGTTCTTCTCCGGAAGCGATTCGTTCCTGGAGTTCACTTGATGGAATGACTTCGTGCTGTGCAACCGGCAGCCCGGCCTTGGCCCAGGCCCTCATGCCACCGGTGAGATGGCCTGCAATATTGTCCAGTCCGACCCGGACAAGTCCACGGACCGCCTGCTCGATGTCCTGGATCGAAGAACCCACCAGGAGCAGGGGTGTTTCCGGTGGAAGCATCCAGGCAGCCCAGGTCGAGAAACTCCTGCCACCGCCGATACAGACCGAGCCCGGGACATGTCCACGACCGAAATCGGTCTGGTTTCGCAGGTCGATGATGATTCCTGCCTGGCTGAAGTCACGTGCATCTTCGGGTGTGATCGATGGTCCGGCTGAAAGTTGCCCGAGCAAAGCTGGTCCCGAGCTGTTGAGTTGCTTCATGCGGGTGTAGTACTCGGGCCGGGGAGGAAGATTGGACAGGATCTTCTCGACGAAGGCGTCTTCCGTCAGCCCGGGATCGAGCAGGGGATTGGCAATTCGTTCATACCCGAGGGTCGACATGGGTCGTCCACTCATTCCTGCGCCACACATCGATCCGGCCCCATGTCCCGGGTGGATTTCGATCGAGTCTGGAAGTCCATCGAGTGCTCGGACACTTGCATGGAGTTTCCTCGCAAGCCCATCGGTTTCAGTCTTGCCGAGCAGGTCTGGTCTGCCAAGTGACCCGACGAACAGGAAGTCGCCGGAGAGCATCGCCATGGGCGTGTCTGGACTCCGCTGCAGGTCGTACACCAGATAGGACATGTGTTCCGGTGTGTGCCCCGGGGTGTGACGTGCAACGAGTTTCACGTTCCCGATGTCGATGAAATCACCGTCATCCAGTTTCGTTCGAGGGAACTGGATTTCGAACAGTTCACCTTCATCGAACCTCGAGAGGCAGAGTTGGGCCCCGGTCCTCTCGGCCAGTTCGCGTGCTCCTGAAGCGAAGTCGGCATGAATGTGCGTTTCAAGTACATGTGAAATGGTGACGCCGTTCCGCTGGGCGTAATCGATGTAGACATCGATGTCACGCATCGGGTCGATGACGGCAATGGCCCCTGTCCCCTGGCAGCCGACGCCGTAGGAATACTGTGAGAGGCCGGGTTCTTCGAAGCGTTCAAAGATCATTGGTGTGTCCTGGATACCTTTCGCGTACAGGGAAGTCTACCCTCGAACAGTCCGGGAGCCTATGCTGCAACGCATGGATTCAGCAGGTCATGCCCTGGAAATCGAGGCGGCGACGGCGATGTGGCCGGTGCTCTGGTCCTTCGCACAGGATTCACATGCATTGAGTGGACGGGGGGCCGTTCTCATGGAGCGGGAATCACTCCTCGACCCTGGGAGGGGCGGGGGACACCCGGTCATGAACTACATCGCGGCCGAAGACGTGCCGGCTGGAGACGATTTCAGGACGTTGATGCTCAGCCATGATCCCAGCAGCCAGGTCGTACTCATCATCGGGGGTGGTGGAGCCGATGAGATCGCCATCGTGGTTGAAGGAGGGGGTTGAACGGCTGATCAGTACCTGTAGTGGTCCGGCTTGTAGGGACCCTTGATGTCGACCCCGATGTATTCGGACTGTTCAGGCGTGAGTTCGGTGAGGTCGATCCCGAGCTGTTCAAGGTGAAGCCGAGCCACCATCTCGTCGAGGTGCTTGGGCAGGACATGAACGGTATCAAGTCCATACGCAGCTGCACTGGAATGGAGCTCCATCTGGGCAAGTACCTGGTTGGTGAATGAATTGCTCATCACGAAACTCGGGTGACCAGTTGCGCAGCCGAGGTTCAGGAGCCGCCCTTCGGCAAGAACGATGATGCTGTGGCCGTCCTTGAACTTCCATTCTGCAACCTGGGGCTTGATGTCGATCTTGGTCACATCGTCACGGCTTTCGAGGCCAGCCATTTCGATCTCGTTGTCGAAGTGGCCGATGTTCCCCACGATGGCATTGTGCTTCATGCGAGCCATGTGGTCGGCGGTGATGACATTGAAGTTGCCGGTCGTGGTGACGAAGATGTCGCCGCGCCCGACGGCTTCATCAAGCCGGACAACCTCGTAGCCCTCCATCGCGGCCTGGAGGGCGCAGATGGGATCGATTTCCGTGACGAGAACGCGACATCCCTGCCCACGAAGTGACTGGCTGCAGCCCTTGCCGACATCTCCATACCCGCAGACGATCGCTGTCTTCCCGGCAAGCATGACATCGGTGGCACGCATGATGCCGTCAACGCAGGAATGGCGACACCCGTACAGGTTGTCGAACTTGCTCTTCGTAACGGAGTCATTGACGTTGATGGCCGGGAAGAGCAGCGTGCCTGCCTCGGCCATCTGGTAGAGGCGGTGTACACCTGTGGTTGTTTCTTCACTGACTCCCTTGATAGCCTTGGCGTAGTCATCCCAGAAGTTGCCACACGCATTGCGGATGTCCCTGAGGACCGTCAGTACGCAGCCAAACTCTTCGTTGTCGGCGGATGCCGGGTCGGCTGTTTCCCCGGCTCGGTCGAGTTCAGCGCCACGATGCACGAGCAGGGTTGCGTCACCACCATCGTCGAGGATGAGATTCGGCCCGGTGCCGTCGCCCCAGTGCAGTGCCTGGAATGTGCACCACCAGTATTCCTCGAGTGTTTCACCTTTCCAAGCGAAGACCGGGATGCCTGCGGGCGCGTCCGCGGTTCCATCGGGACCGACGGCCACGGCGGCTGCGGCATGATCCTGCGTGGAGAAGATGTTGCAGCTGGCCCAGCGGACTTCAGCCCCAAGATGAACAAGGGTTTCAATCAGCACGGCTGTCTGAATCGTCATGTGCAGTGAGCCGGTGATTCTCGCGCCGGCAAGCGGCTTCGATTCGCCGTACTGGGCTCGCAATGCCATGAGCCCAGGCATCTCATGTTCGGCAAGTTCCATTTCCTTGCGACCAAATGCGACAACGTCCGGATCGAGTGAATGCACCTTGAAAGGGAGGTCCCCAAGGAGAGGCAGACCGGTGTTCATGAATGTTTCGGTAGTCGATGCTGTCTGGCTCACGTTCTGATTCTCCAATGAAGAACAAACTAAGGTGCACAGCAACAGCGTGCATCCGTTCATCCAGATATATGGATAATATCCTAAAAACAGGCTTGAATCAAGGATATAGGTGCCAAGAGGTCCACGAATGGGATCTGCTTCTCGTTACAATCCCACGTTACGGGTAATGCAACACGGCCCTTATAGGCCACTTGTAACAGTTCAACTTGGGGAAATCAGGTGAGCACGTCATTCCAATGTTCGATTATCACACCCGAAGCCATGCCATTCGATGGTGAAGTGACCTACGTTCGCTTTCCCGCATGGGATGGCCAATACGGCATGATGGCTGGACTTGCACCCATGCTTTCCCGCCTGGCCCCTGGTGGACTTCGTCTTGACCGTTCTGATGGCAAGAGCGAGTGGTACCTGGTCGAGGGCGGGTTTGCGCATGTCACGGGAGATCATCTCACCGTGCTTGCCGAGTCCACGACCCCCGCATCGGAAATCGACCTTGCAGACGCGGAACAGAAACTGGCTGCACTTTCCAGCCAGGAACCCACCGAGGACATGGACCGAAACGAGATTTCACGCCGCCAACAGGTCGCTCGAGAACGAGTGCACCTTGCCCGCCAGGGCGGAGGCCTCACGACCGATCATTGATCGAGTCGATGATTCCATCGGATGATGGAAACGTTGATCACGGAAGGAGCATGAGTCATGACAGATACGGGTTCAGCAGCCGGCGAATGTACGCTCGAACCCGCGGCTCGACTTGAAGCCGTTCTCATGACAGCTGATCGCCCGATGAGTGATGCAAAGCTGAGTGAGGCTGCAGGTATCCCCGATGCCACGGCTGCATCCATTACCAGCCTGATCGCCACCTTGAATGAAACCTATGAAGAAACCAGTCGTGTGTTTCGAGTGGTACGCGTCGCGAGTGGATGGCAGGTCATGACCATCCCGGAGGCTGCTCCCGTACTGGCACGGATCCTGGATCAGCGAAAGCAGTCCCGCCTTTCTCCAGCCGCGATGGAGACCCTGTCCATCATCGCCTATCGACAACCCGTCATGCGCGCTGAGATCGAGGCGATTCGAGGGGTTGCCTGTGGCGAGGTCCTTCGAAGCCTGCTTGAACGTCGCATGATCCGAATTGCCGGCAGGGCCGAGGAACTCGGCCGCCCCATGCTGTATGGAACGACGAAGGACTTCCTCCAGGTCTTCGGTCTCTCCGGCATTGATGATCTGCCCGAGGTCGAAGGATTGCAACGTGGTCATTCCAAGGCAGGGAAGGCGAATACCGTGAAGGTAGATGTCGCCCCCGACCCGGAGCAGGCTGTTGCAGAGGATTCTCCTGAATCGGATGAACCCGGCGAGGAGGCCCCGGTGGCCGAGGACGCGACCACTTGATCAGGTCGCGACTGGTCGTACACCCGTGGAGGTGGTGACATGGGCCGAAAACTGCTGCCCGTCAATGCGCCGGTGACCTTCCTGCTGCTGGTCTTCCTGCTGGCTCCAGCTGCGATGCTCCAGGGCAACAACATTCTCTTCTGGCTCCTTGCTGTTCTTGCAGGCATTCTTGTCGTGGCGCTTGTCGGCAGTTCCTGGATGCTCCGTGGCCTGGAGTTGAAAAGGCAGTTGCCACTGCATGGCAACGTGGGTGAACCTCTTGTCATCCGTTACCAGGTCATGCGTCAGCGGCGTTGGGTTCCGGCCTTTGGACTGTTCATCGACGAGGTCTTCAGCGGGGCAGGCTCCAAGGCCTTCGACTCATCTCGATCCAGGGCATGGATCCTGCACGTCGGTCCGGGTGAGACGGTTCATGGCGAAGCTGTCTACACACCCCTGCAGCGTGGTCGTGTTGAATTGACAGGATTCAGCGTACGAACATCCTTTCCCTTCGGCATGATCCGCCGAAGTCGTCGCCTGAGCCAGTTGCAACATGTACTTGTCTATCCGCGGGTCCATGAATTGCAGCATCGAGTCATGGAAGCACTGGTGCCACGCGGACCCGATGGCCTTCGAACCGCTAGACGAAGAGGTGGTGGCGACGATTACTTCGGCATCAGGCAGATCAGGACAGGCGACAGTGTCAGGGACATTGCGTGGAAGCTGTCCGCTCACAGGAACGACCTTGTTGCGATCGACCGGGCTCGTCCGAGCCCTCCTCGCGTCCGGATCGTGCTGGATCTTTCCACGCCTACTGACCAGTTGCAGGTTGGTTCGGACGAGTCCTTCAGCCCCAGGGAACTGGAGGAGCGTGCCATCACGCTGGCTGCATCGCTTGTCAAGGCCGTGACTGCGGCACAGTTGGAGGTCGACCTCTCGGTTCCAGGATTCAGTGCACCTCAACTGGGTTTCAGGGGGCATGCGTTTCATGTCCATCGCCTGATGACACTGCTTGCCGGTCTTGACCTTGATGCACCGAGGCGAACCGGCCAGGTCCATGTTCCGACCATGGAGCCCGCCGGCCTTGTTGTCATCAGCCCCGACCGAATTCGTCCGTTGTCCCATCGGCCCGATGCCTGGTACCTCACCGGGCGACAGCTCGCCGACCTCGTGGTTGCTCCATCTCCGAAGGCTGCTGCAGATGTCCAGCAGGACAAGCCGGAGGTGGCTGCATGAACCTGGCCCGCCTTGAATCACGCATGTGCTTCGCTCTTGTTTTCACGGCGATCGTCGCGCACTGCATTGCCCAGCATGCACTCCTCCTCGTCCTTGTTTCCGGCATGCTCGCGGTCGGCAGCAGGTACGTATGCGAAGGTCCGCGTGGCCTTACGCTTCCGAGGCCCGTTTCGCTCCTGCTCACCGCGATCGTCATGGTCATCACGGCCATCAACATCATTGCCGAACCTGGAAACGCAATGCCATGGATCGGTACATTCGTGGTCTGGCTGACCATCTTCAAGCTCTACGAAGAACGATCCGTAGAGAACGAGGCCGAGCGACTGATCCTGAGCCTGCTCTTGATGGTCCTTGCAGCACTGCTCTCCATCGACCTGCTCTTCGGCATCCTGCTGGTTGCCTGGACGGGGATGGGAATTACGGTCCTGCTGCTCTTCCAGTTGTATCACGGCCAGGAACTTGTTCTCCTGGAGAGACGGACTGTCGTCGGGGCCGGTGACCTGGAGCCATCGATGTCCAAGCCGGTCTCCGGGCTCGGGGCTCGCCGTGACTTTCGAAGAATGTCCGTGCTTGTCCTTCTGGCAATCCTCATCATGAGCGGCCTGTTCTTCGTCGGATTTCCGCGGGCCTGGACAGGCGGACTGGCTCGGGCGGCAACGGGTCGTACCGGGGAAACTGTTCCCGGACATACCTCCCGGGTCGACCTGGTCGGTGGTACCAGGATCAACAACTCCCTCCTGGAAGTTCTGTCAGTGACCCTGGAGAACTCGGCAGGGGACATAGTCCAACTTGCCGAGCCGTTGCGACTTCGAGGTTCGACGCTTGATCATTACAGTGGTGGGGGACTCTGGGTACCCTCGGAACTTGCGAGGGCCGACTGGCGGAATGACATTGAAGCCGGGCGGTGGCACACGCTCCAGACCACGAGGGAGTTTGAACTCGAGTCGGATCGCATGCTGACGCAGCGTTTCGACCTTGCTGTTGCACTTGAAGATCTCTTTTCGATTTCGGTTCCAATCTCGATCCGTGCTCCAGTCGACGTCGAGCTGGAATACAACAGTTACACGCAGGTCCTGCAGGCTGCTGGACCGTTGGCACCATTGCAGTACGAGATCCGAGCCGTACCCGGGCAGCCCCAGGGACTGCCGGCGCCACTGACCTGGAATCGGTACAGGAATGAAGAAGTTGCAACCGAAGCTCGTCGGCTTCTGGCAGAAGCGGGGCTTCCGACTCGAAGGCCCAGGACGCCGGCTGAAGCATCTGCATGGAACAGGGACGCGTCCGAGGTCTTCAGGCAGGCGTTGGTCTCGGGACGATATCGATACTCGCTGGATCTCACCCGCATCGGGCGGGAGCCGGTGGGTGGGATGGATCCAGTCGAGTATTTCCTCCTGGTTGATCGCGTCGGGCACTGCGAGTACTTCGCCGCGGCTTTCGTCAGCATGTGTCACACGGTCGACATCCACGCGAGAATGGTGACGGGCTTCGTCACCGACCGGTACGACGAGTTGACGAACCGCTACATCGTGCTCGAAGCGGATGCCCATGCCTGGGGAGAAGTGGAGTTGTCGCCCGGTGACTGGCTCACCGTCGACCCGACTCCCGCTGCATTCACCCCGATAGGGAGGAGTGAGGCAACAACGCTTTCACAACGGCTGCAGTGGATCTACCGATGGGCCGAGGGTGCGTGGCGTACATCCTTCCTCGGATTTGATGAAGGCTCCCAGGCGACGGCGATGGCAACATGGTTGCCATGGTGGTCGAAGGCGGCTTCGGCGGTCTTCCAATGGGCTAAAGAGAGCCTCGTCACGATGAATCTCGCCTTTGGTTTCGGAGGGGTCGGCTACATCTGGTTCGGCATCGTTCTGCTGATCATCGCGATGGGCCTGCTGGTCTGGAGAAGAACACTCCGGCATCGCAGGAACGTACTGGAGCTCGTGGCCCGGCCCGGTGCAACCGGACGTGAAGCACGTTCCATCGAACGGGACCTTGGCTTCTACGTCGACATGCTGAAGCGACTTGACGCTTCCGGATTCCAAAAACCTGCATGGCAACCTCCCCGTGACTGGGCCGATTCGCTGGAACAGGAAAGTGATGCGATCTCCCGGCTCGTGGGCCGGCTTGTCGGCAGGTTCTATGACATTCGATTCGGAGCATGCGCCACGGGTGATGCTGATGAGATCCAGGAGGAACTTCGAATGCTCGATGAAGTACTCGAAGGGCGACGATGAAGATCGGCGATTGGCTCGATGGTGGCGATCCACATGACGCAGACCGTTCCGCGGCACAGGCTGCATGGTTTGACTCGTGGGCAGGATCACGGGAGAAGGCCGCAGCTGCTCGAGTCCTCGACCTGGGGTGTGGTGATGGCCGAACAGTCACCCGGGCCGCAGCTGCAGGGTGTGATGTGGTCGGAGTTGATTGCAATGAGGATGCCCTTGCAAGGTGTCGTGCTTCACTTGAGCAGTCCGGTGTTGATGCGAAACTCATACAGCAGGATGTCCTTGCACCATGGAACGACATGGGATCGGACTTTGACCTGGTGCTGTGCCTGGGCAATACGTTCATGCTGTTCTGGGACCTCGATGCTGCGACGAGCCTCTTGACCAGTTGCCGAACGCACCTGGCTCCTGGTGGCATGGTGGTCATTGACGACATCCCTTCCGAGTTCCAGCCCGAGGTTGATTCAGGCAACTGGACCACGGGACTGAGCCCGGATGGCGATCTGCAGATGATCTGGGACGAGCACGATCCGATCTTCACCATTCGCAGCGGCGATTCCATTGACGAAGCTTCCTGGTCCCTTCGAGAGGATGATGTCCACCTCCGTCTCTGGACTCGCCAATCACTCTCCCACGCGGCTGCTGCAGCCGGGTTATCCGGACCTGATTCACCCGTGGACGGCCCTGGTGAGGGGGCGGTACTGGTCATGCGTTCTACGCAGGCTTGAGGAAGCCTCCTGGGGACACAATGGCGTAGGGGGGTTGCAGGAGCACCTCGCGAGGGTCGATATCCCACCAGGCCACAGCATGTTGCAGTGAGCAGGGGATACGCACGTGCCAGCACAACGCTCAAGAACATCGGGATGGCGTCGCTGCCTGGAGCAGATTCACCAGCGTCACGGTTCCATCGAAGTCGCCATAGATACCAGTGATGAATCCGGAGCCAGCGGGGAACGTGGCAGTGGAGGCGACCTGGTCTTCAGGTCCAAGGTCGTCAACCTGACGGGGGACGAGATCTGGATCTGCCCACCTTCAGCCCTGGGAGAGGTCATCACGTTGCATCCAGGACTCCGCCTGGTCGGGATCATTGCCATCGGGCAGAACCGCTGGAAGTTCAAGACAACCTGCAGGGGTGAGACCAATGTGGACGGAGCATCCTGGCGAGGCATCGCATTGAGACTTGATCTCCCTGCCAGTGTCGAGCGTTGCCAACGGCGGCGAGACTATCGACTGGATGCGACCGGCCTGGCACTTCCCGACGTGACGATCTGGCCGCTGCTCGATCCGCAGTCCGTCGTCCAGCCCGAGCGGGTCAATGCTGCAGCATTCCAGGAAGAGCAGGACCGGCACGATGCCATGGCAGGACCGACCCTGAAGGAAGAGCAGGCACTGCCTGAAGTCGGTCCCTCGATCTGTGGACAGCTGGTGAATCTCGGTGGGGGTGGAGTCGGGTTGACGATCTCACCGGATGACACGGCGGTCCTGCATCGTTCGCCACTCTTCTGGACACGCTTCTCACTTTCGCCACATGTACGCACGCCGGTCTGTGCAACCGCTCGTCTCGTGCATTCGCACATCTGTTCCGACAAGCGCGTCTACACGGGCATGACGTTCGACTTCACGTTCAACCCATCGAATCGCAGTTGCGTGGTCCAGCAGATCGTCAGGGCGATTGCCTGCCAGCAGAAAAGGCAGCTGGCAACACGGCGGTCCGCCGCATAGTTGACGAACTCAGGTGCAGCCAACGGTCGTGTGCGAAGCCAACTGCTCGAAGACCACGGCCTTGTGCACGGTTTCCTCGTACTCGGCATCCGGGTCCGAGTCGCAGACGATTCCACCGCCTGTGCCATACTCCACGATGCCCTCGAACCCGGTGAACCCGCCGGCAAATCGACCTGACAATGCGAGCGTCCGGATTCCAACCGAGAGGCATGCATCCTTCGATCCGAGCCATCCCAGTGCGCCGCAGTAGGGACCACGATGTATTGGTTCCAGGTCATGGATGATCTGCATGGCCCTGATCTTCGGGGCACCCGTGATCGACCCGGGTGGGAAGGTGGCCTTGAGGAGGTCTGAAACCGTTGTTCCCCGTTCCAGTCGACCCCGGATTTCCCCGACACCGTGGTGCACCGTTGGATGGCTCTCGATCGTCCGGCCTTCTACGACATGCACGGACCCGGGTTCGCAGACACGGCCCAGGTCATTGCGCATCAGGTCCACGATCATGTGCAGTTCGGCAGCATCCTTTTCCGAATCGATCAGTTCACTGCAGGAGGCGGTGGCCGGGCGCGTTCCCTTGATCGGTCGTGTCACGACATCCCCGTCTTCGACCTGCAGGAACAACTCGGGACTGAGGCTCAGGACAACTCGATCCTCATGTTCATTTCCGCCAGGCAGTTCCGCATAGAACCCATATCGTGGCTGGGCGCCGGCCATGGCTTCCGTTGCAAGGGATCTCGGCGAGATGTCGACGTCTGCCCTGAGTCGACGGGAGAGATTTACCTGGAAGACATCGCCTGCGTGTATGTACTCGACAATTCGTTGGACCTGGTCGGTGTACCCGGAGCGATTCGGCAGGCTTACGGGAGTTCCGATGCCACCCTGCCATGTCGTCCGTGTTGTCGGGCTTGGTGGAACAGCCTCCCCGATGGACCACCATTCGTCATCATGGCCATCGTGTACGAGCGCGGTGGGGCACCACAGGAGATCCATGAGTGGCCAGGAGGGTTTTTCGGCCCGGTCCACCAATCCGATGGCGGCAGGTTCAAGAACCTGCCCCAGTTCGTAGGAAAGGATTGCCAGCCACTGCCCCCCGTTTCCAAGAGGAATGTCGACGGTGTTCCTGCATGGGCAGGTCGAGTCGAGGACCTGTTGGAGGAACGCGATGGGATCGTCGACCCGGGATGGCAGGTCGATCGGGGGAGGCCCATCGCCGTTCCAGGTCGCCTTCGAGTCGATGCGGAGATGACCCCGGGGTTCGGCGATCATCGACCAGCGAGACCAGGGGCCGCTTGAGACGGGACTCGATCGCACGAGTGCGACAGGGCGGTCCTGGTCCCATGCGGCCAGGAGGTCGAGGGGGTCGCTTGCATCGATATGTATTCGTTGTGGCGTGGGCGACTCCATGTACACGATCATAGCGGGACACCAAGTGGTCGAGCACGGTGTGAACGGGGTCCGGTTAGAATGACCCGGATACACGCAGCGCACACAGCCTGCGCCAGGAGTTTCAGACCAATGCCTGCAACTGCACGGAAGAGGCGAACTGGATCGAAGAAGAGTCGAGTCGGCAAGTCCAAGATGGTCTACGCCTTCGGCCCACGCAAGACCGAGGGCCGTGGTGACTGGAAGGAACTCCTTGGCGGAAAGGGAGCCAATCTTGCAGACATGACCTCCATCGGTCTGCCGGTTCCGCCCGGGTTCACGATTACGACTGAGACATGCGCCGACTATTCGCGTGCTGGTGGCCGGATGCCCGCCGGCTGCATGGAAGAGGTCCGCAGGAACGTGAAGCTCCTGGAGCAGACGACTGGAAAACTCTTCGGTTCCAAGTCCGATCCACTCCTCGTCTCCGTTCGATCCGGTGCAGCCGTGTCCATGCCCGGGATGATGGACACCGTGCTGAACCTCGGCCTGACGGATGCCGCCGTCAAGGGTCTTGCCCAGTTGACCGGGAACCCCCGCTTCGCCTGGGATGCCTATCGCCGGTTGATCAACATGTTCGGTGACGTGGTCATGAACGTCGACCACCATCATTTCGAGGCGGCATTTACGAAACTCAAGAAGAAATACAAGGTCACCGAGGATACGGACGTGCCTTCCAAGGGGCTCGAGGAACTCTGCGCCGCCTACAAGGCGGTGTACAGGAAGCACGTCGGCAGCGCGTTCCCCCAGGATCCGATGAAGCAGTTGCAGTACGCCATTGAAGCAGTCTTCAAGTCCTGGAATGCGCCAAAGGCCATGGCCTACCGGTCGATCAACGAGATCACGGGACTCCACGGTACGGCGGTGAACGTGCAGACCATGGTCTTTGGAAACATGGGCGATGACTCTGGAACAGGTGTTGCATTCACCCGTGATCCATCGACGGGGAAGAACCAGTTCTACGGTGAGTTTCTCATCAACGCCCAGGGCGAAGATGTTGTGGCCGGTATTCGAACTCCGAAACCCGTTTCCCAGATGAAGCAATGGGATGCGAAGGCCTTCGCATCGCTCATGAAGATCCGGGGCACTCTCGAGAAGCACTATCGCGATGTCCAGGACATCGAGTTCACCATCGAGCGTGGCACGCTCTGGATGCTCCAGACTCGCAACGGCAAGCGTACTGCGGCGGCAGCGGTCAAGATCGCCGTGGACATGGTGAAGGAGAAACTCATCACACGGGACGAGGCGCTGCTGCGTATTCCCGCTGGTGACCTCGTACAACTGCTGCTGCCCAGTTACACCGCGGCCAGCAAGAAGAACGCCACGTGCATCGCCAGGGGGCTGCCGGCTTCGCCGGGTGCTGCCTGGGGAGCACTTGCCTTCACCGCCGAGGAAGCGGTCGAGCGGTCACAGGCCGGCGAGAAGGTCCTCCTGGTCCGAACCGAAACATCACCCGAGGACGTTGAAGGCATGCACCATGCCGCAGGCATCCTCACCAGTACCGGTGGCATGACATCCCATGCAGCGGTCGTGGCCAGGGGATGGGGCAAGTGCTGCGTCGCCGGCGCCGGAGCGGTCGTCATCGACGATCGCAAGCGACGGGCCACCGTCAACGGCAAGACCTACGGACCAAAGGACATTCTTTCCATCGACGGTTCCACGGGCGAGGTCCTTGCAGGCCGTGTCGATGGTTCGACCCCGAAGATGTCGGGTGACTTCAATACGATCATGAAATGGGCCGATGCAGCACGCCGGTTGAAGGTACGCACGAATGCAGATTCACCCACTGACTCCAGGCGGGCCCGTAGTTTCGGTGCCGAGGGCATCGGGCTGACGCGGACGGAGCACATGTTCTTCGAAGGCGATCGCATCATCGCGATGCGACAGATGATCCTTGCCGACACACTGCCTGATCGGGAAAAGGCACTCAAGAAGCTGCTGCCGTATCAACGCAAGGACTTCATCGGCATCTTCACGGCGATGAAGGGCCTCCCGGTCACGGTCCGCCTGCTCGACCCGCCGCTGCACGAATTCCTGCCGCATGACAAGGACAGCCAGAAGGAACTGGCTGACGCGATGGGAGTGCCGCTGAAGAAGGTCGTACACCGGGTCGAGGCGCTGCACGAGGCCAACCCGATGCTCGGCCACCGTGGTTGCCGCCTGGCGATCACCTACCCGGAGATCCTTCGCATGCAGGTCACGGCCATCGTCGAGGCGATGATCACCTGCCGAAGGAAGGGCATCAAGGCGATGCCCGAGATCATGATTCCACTGGTCGGGACTTACCAGGAACTGGGCCAGTTGCGGGCGGAGACGATCGAGACCATTGTCGCGGTCAAGACGAAGAAGAAGTACACGGGAAAGCTGGATATCCCGGTCGGGACCATGATCGAGATTCCACGGGCTGCATTGACGGCCGACGAGGTTGCTGCCGAAGCGGACTTCTTCTCCTTCGGCACCAACGATCTGACGCAGTTGACCTACGGGTACAGCCGCGACGACATCAACGGCTTCCTGCCCGACTACATCAGTCGAGGCATCCTCGAGAAGGATCCATTCCAATCGATCGATGCCGATGGCGTGGGCAAACTCGTGGATACGGCCGTGTTCAAGGGACGATCGCTGAAGCCGAAACTGAAGCTCGGCGTGTGCGGCGAACATGGTGGCGACCCGGCCTCGGTGGAATTCTTCGATCGCGTCGGGCTCGACTACGTCAGTTGTTCACCCTTCCGCGTGCCGACGGCTCGCCTTGCGGCGGCCCAGTCGGCGATTCGCGCCAAGAAGAAGTAAACCTCACTTGATCGCGTTGGCAATGGCCTGTGCCAGTTGCTCGCCATCCTCGAGCGATCCGCTGTTCCACTCGATGTCCAGTCCAGAACCGTCCTCGTGCCTGGGGATGATGTGCACGTGCACGTGGAAGACAGCCTGGTGGGCCGGGGCACCGTTGTTCTGCAGCAGGTTGTAGTGCTCGCACCCGGTGGCGGCCATGACGGCCTTGCAGAGTTTCGGCAGCACGCGTCCGAGGGCGGCGGCGGAGTCCTCGGACAACTCGTGCATGAAGCGAGCTCGTTCCTTGGGGATCACCAGCACGTGGCCACGGCTGAGAGGACCGATGTCCAGGAAGGCCAGTACGTGGTCGTCCTCGTACACGCGGTGACAGGGAATGTCCCCGGCGAGGATGGCATCGAAGATGGTGGGGTCGTGTTCACTCATCGGTAGGAGTCCGATCCGGGATCGTCCAGATTGCGATGTTCGGCGATTGGGTCGATTTCAAGCCAGCGGCCCAGTCGCGGGACGAGCCAGTAGAGCGGGATCGTGTCCAACAGAGCGCAGAGAAACTTGAAGAGGTAGCCGGTGATCATCAGCAGGACCAGTTGCCGAAAGGCTGGCTGGTTGGGATCGAGCACTTCCGCGAGTCCGCCAACCGACCACGTAATAAGGATCACGGCAACGGTATCAAC
>JAYZBD010000093.1:0-12143 GCA_036339395.1 Planctomycetota bacterium
CTCCAGCGAGCATTGCAGTGGCGATGAGTGCATTGAACATGCCGGCAGGCTATCAGAACCCTTGCCATTGATATGAAAGAGGGCAGGAGTGTTCTTCAGGGACAGCTGCCCCAGGCACTGATGACATTCAGCAGGTCGTTCACATCGACCATGCCGCTGCCATCGAAATCCGGGCCGCAGTCACCACCGCCATCACCTCCCCAGGAGGAGATGACCAGGAGCAGATCATTGACGTTCACCTCCCCGTCTCCATCGGCATCACCCTCGCACCGTGCAGACAGGATCCAGTATTCGTAGTCGCCACGAAGGAGCACCTGGTCGTTGTCGTTGATGTCGATCGCAATACTGGTCAATGGATTCGAACCAGTGTGCACCTCGAGATCTTCCAGGACCAGGTCATCTCCACTGGCCATGGCGACCTGTTCATAGAAGGGGAGCAGGAACGCTGTTCCGATGACACGGCCGTTTCCATTGATGCCAGTGACGGTGAACCCGACGATGTCCTCGTTCATCTCGATGTATTCAAGGCCATTGGCCGGGGACCATCGGGCTGCCAGTGCTTCATTGGATGTATTCGTCCAACTGAAGGCGACCAGTCCATTGCTTGAGACGACGTTCCTCAGTGAATAGGACCCGCTTGGAAAGGTATGAATCTCTTCCAGGGAAGCATCGCCGGGATCGAACCAGTAGTAACTGGCGCCACCGGCAGGGTGCTCTGAAACGAGCAGGCGACCTGCATCGTCGAATCGCCAGGCGACCGAGTTCCCCCCGAGTCCAAGCAGGTCGGCCAGGTCCGTGACGACACCGTCCTCCCAGATGAAGGCGTGGTAGTTGCTCTCGTAGAGCGCGTAGCCGATGACCCGGTCGTTCTCATCGATGTCACGGACGTAGCTGGATGTGGCATCGGGTTCGATGAACATGAGGCCTGCATCATCGGTCCAGGCAAAGGCCTGCCAGGTGCTGGAGCCACTGCCACCGGAGTAGTTTCCGACGATCGAGCCAAGTTCATTCATGGCCGTCAGGGACGACCAACCTTCGCTGCCCGAGATCGTTGCGAGGACCTGGAAGGTTCCATCATCGTCTGCGCGAACCAGCCGGTCGTCCTGGAAGATGCCATACGAGCCCAAGCCCGCTGCCATGCCGGCCTCGTTGATGAGGACGCCGAAACTCTCCGGGAAGGAGGTGACCTCGGTGATCACGTCACCATCCTTCCAGATGACCATGTGGCTGGAGGAGTCATCAAGGATTCCAGTGCATGCCGCCGAGTCGTTCATCGCACTGACGCTCAACAGACCCGGGTGCGTTGCTTCGACCAGCAGGGCCTCGACACATTCGGTGGAGCCACCAGCGGCAAGACAGATCGAGATGATGCTTGTTGTGATCATTGATTACTCGCACGCACCCCATCCGGCAATGACTGCCAGCAGGTCGCTGACATCATATGGATCACCCCACCCGCCGATGACAGCCAGCAGGTCGTTGACGTCAACGTACTGGTCGCCATTGATGTCGCCTTGGCATCCACAGGCTTCGAGCATGCCGTCGTAGAAGTGCGCCATGCCGTCCGGATCGGCTTCCAGTTCACCGATGAGGGCGCGGTCACCGTCAATGGCGACGGCCCAGCCGAACTCGGCTTCCAATTGCGGATCGGGGGGGACGATGTGGTGATTGCGCACCCAGGTATTGTCATCGAGCAGCAGGTAGGAGGTGGCAGCGCCTTCTCCGACCCCGCCGAAACGACTGCCGATCAACAACTGCTCGCCATCGAGCGCAACACTGACACCGAACTGGTCCTCGTTGATGTCATCCCCCTCTGGAAGAAGTTCCTGCACCGGGGTCCAGGTGCCGGACTGCTCCTCGAACACGATGACCCGCCCGGCGTCCGGACCGGCGTCATCATCACTGTAGGCGCCGATGACGACGCGCTGGTGATCAATGGCCAGTTCGAAGCCGAAGAAGTCCTGGGCTGATCCCGTGTCATCCGACAGCGAGGCGACCTGCTGGAAGTTCCCCTTGCTGCGCTTGAAGACATGAACGAGGCCCGTGCCCTTGTCCGCCCACGGGGCGCCAATGGCCAGGTCATCACCATTGAGGTCGAGGCCGAGGCTGAACTGGTCACCGCCAAGAGCCGGAGTGCCGAGCAGTTTCTGGACCTGCGACCAGCCACTGGAGCCATGTTCAAAGACATAGGCAGATCCGGTCGAAGGGCCCTGGTCGTCATCGAGCGGGGCGCCGACGACGATGGTCGACCCACCGATGGCGACCGTTCGACCGAACGTGTCATTGGCGCCCGGGTCGGCCGCCTTGAGTTTTGCTTCCTGGGTCCATGAGCCGTCGGCGTGCACGAAGACGTAGGCGGCGCCACTGTCCGTGCCGAGGCTGTCCTCGAACCAGGCGCCGGCCACGACGCGGTCTCCGCTGATGTCGACGGAGATACCCATCATGTTCCCGACAAGGCCGTCATTGGCAGCCAGTTCCGCCTCGCGTGTCCAGGTCCCGTCGATGTTTCGATAGACGAGCACGACGCCGGTGGCCCAGTCGTTGCCGGTGCCGAGGGGCGCTCCGATGACGGCGACTTCTCCATCGATGGCGACACTTGCTCCTGTAAAGCCACCAGTCGCGACGGGAGGAAGGTCCACGTCGGCGGGGCACTGGGCCAGGGCCAGGATGAGCAGTGATGGGAGCATGGACACAGTATGAAGGACCAGGTCGCCTGATGACATGAAAAAGCGGCGAATAGATCGTTCAGCCCCGAATCAGGGGCATGCGCCACCCCAGGAGGCGATGACCAGGAGCAGGTCCTCGATGTCCCAGGGATCACCCCAGCCTGCGATGACGTGCAGCAGGTCCGAGACGTTGACAAGGCCGTCGCCGGTGTAATCCCCGGTGTAGAGTTCGATCGGGCCGCCGGGGAGGAGATCCTGTCCCTTGAACCCCGGGAAACCAGGCCCGTAACGCAGGACCCTGAATGTGTTGTTCTCCAGCATCGTCGGAGTCCCCGTGGGTTCCTCGCACTGGTACAGGGGGCCATCAACCACGACCGGATTGATGTACTCCCAGGCAATCTCTCCTGCAGGGGTCACCTCGTAGAAGTGTCCATGGGGTCCGTCGCAGATGAGGGTGTTCCCATTGGGCAATCGCTGGGCGCCCGAGAGGAACTCGGCGTAGAGATCCCCGGGTGGATCGTGGACGTAGGTGACGGTTGATTCATCGGGGCTGTAGGGTACGCCCGGCTCACGGTCATAGGTTCCTGCTGCATTGAGAGGTGGCTGGATGGATTCCACGCTCGAGTACTCGATGCCACCAGGACGTCCGACACCATTGTTGAAGAAGAGGATCTCGCCTTCACCATCGAGTCCCGGTTCGATCCAGTTGGCACCGTGCTGCGCGAAGAGTCGCTGGTCCGTGGTTGTTCCTGCATCCCATGTCCTGGGGTTGCCCCACCTGTAGAGCAGGTCACCACCCATGCCACTGTCACCACCTGCATGGCCAGCGGCTTCCTCGGTCGTGGTTGAGTGATCGATGATCCAGACTTCCTTGAAGCGTGGGCAACTGACAAGAATCTGGTCGAGTTCCGGGTGGTAGTCGATCGCATTCAGGTGCAGCCAGTCGGGCTGGGGTGTTGCGTAGAAGTTGATGTTGATCAGTCCAGGGTGTTCCCAGAGATGCTCCTGGTAGTTGTCCCTGGTCTCATCGAAGTTCTGGACGAGATGGTCCCATGCATGCCATTCCCAGACGATCTGCGGTCCACCGGGAGCGGTCGGATCGACCTCGATGATGACATCCGGCCAGAGTTCGCTTCCTACGGTCGATGGATCACGCCCGGACTGGATGGCCTCGCTTCTGCTCTTGTATTCCCAGGCGATCATCAGCACGTTGCCATTGGGCATGGGCTCGATGTCATGGTGGAGCCGATGCTGGTCGTCGTTGTACTCGAAGGTCCATTCCAGGGTGCCGTCCCAGTCCTGCGACGTGACGATACCGCCCTGGCCGCCGCCCGTGAAATGAAAGTCGGACCCGGGATTGGCAGTCCGCAGGATCGAGCCATCGTGCAGCAGGTAGGCTGCATTCCCGGGAATCTCGTCATGATCCCACTGGTGCACCAGTCTTCCCTGCAGGTCGACCAGGTAGGAACTCGTGTAGGCCATCGGGCTGAAGAAGGTGTATCCCGGCGAGGCTGAATCTTCGACGTGATCGATGAGGCCCACCGTGGGATCGGCTTGCACGAATGCGGCCGACGCGATGCAGGCCACCAGGCTGATGCAGGATATGCGGAGTTTCAGCACAGTATTCCTCCAGGACATCCATTGAACCACGTGGATCGTGTTCTACGAAGATCCATTTACCTGATACGGGGAAAATGTCCGCTCCATCCCCCACGAAACGTTCAGGCAAGCCTGGCCAGGGCCAGGCCGTCGCCGATGGGGACCAGGCTGTAGTCGATTCGCTCGTCCTTCAAGAGGAACTGGGCCAGTTCGCGCGTGGCAACCGTCGAAGCGTCATCGCAGGATGGATCCGCCACGCGACCACCTCGGAACATGTTGTCGATGGTGATGATGCCCCCGCTTCGGAGCAGCTTCAAACCATGCTCGTAGTAGTTGAGGCTGTTTTCCTTGTCCGCATCGATGTACATGAAGTCGTATTCGCCGGCACCGGGTTCCTGCAGCAATGCTTCAAGCGTCCCAAGGGCCGGGCCGATCCGCGACTCGATTCGTGTGTCGACCCCGGCAGCCTGCCAGGCCCTGCGGGCCGTCTCCAGGTGTTCATCACTGATGTCGCAGGCGACCAGCCTGCCATCCCCAGGCAGGGCGGAAGCGATGGCCATGGCGCTGGTTCCCGTGTAGACGCCGATCTCGATGGCCGTGCAGGCCTGGATGGACCGAGCGAGGAACTGGAGAAACTGTGACTGTTCAGGGGAGGTCTGCATCCCCGAGTCCGGCAGGGAGGCCGTCTGCTCCCGGAGGTCCTGGTGGTGGGTCGTGTCACGCAGCGAGTTGGCCAGCAGCCACTCGTGGAGTACGTCGTCAACCTGGATCGGTCGGTGGGACATCGTGTCACATTCCTCCCGTGCACCGTATCATCATCGACATGAGTGGAACAGGTCGTCATGAAGATCTTGCCAGGCGTCTCGTGGCCCCAGGTGAACCCAATGACCGTATTCAGCACCTCTCCGGTGGACGCCTGCCCAATCGTGATGTCGTTCTCTGGATCCTGGAACAGCTCCAGTACATCCTCTTCCCGGGGTTTTTCGGTCCACGGGACATGGATGCAGATGGCCTGGCCGAGTACGTCGCCACGGTCCTTGCCGAGATCGAGGCTGATCTCCAGGGACAGGTCGAGGGGGCGCTTCGCTACCAGGAATCCATCGATGCATCGAATATTTCGCCAGAAGTCCTGGGCAACGAAGCACGATGTGCAGCCGAGATCACGTCACGTTTTCTCGAAGGGCTGCCCGAGCTGCGTCGCCTCCTGAGCCTGGATGTCCAGGCCGCCTACGACGGTGACCCCGCTGCGCAGCACACCGATGAAGCCGTACTCTGCTACCCGGGCATCAAGGCGATCACCGTGCATCGCATTGCACATGAACTCTACATCGCGGGCGTCCCGTTGATTCCCCGAATCATGCATGAGTGGGCACACTCGGAGACAGGCATCGACATTCATCCCGGGGCAACCATCGGCGAGGGCATCTTCATCGACCATGGAACCGGGGTCGTCATCGGTGAGACAACCGTCATTGGCAATGGCTGCAAGATCTACCAGGGAGTCACCCTCGGAGCCAAGAGCTTTCCCAAGGATGAGCGGGGTCGATTGAAACGTGGAGTCAAGCGACACCCGACACTGGAGGACGAGGTCACGGTCTATGCTGGTGCGACGATTCTCGGTGGAGATACCGTGATCGGATACGGCTCGGTGGTCAATGGTGGCGTATTCCTCACCAATTCGATTCCTGCAAATCATGTTGCCCAGGCGCCGGTGGTGGAGGTCTGCCTCAAGGACCGAAGCGGGGGCTGAATGGGAGACGGGGGACTGAAGCCAAGGCTACAATGCCCGTTTCCAGCGACGAAGAGGACCTGATGAGCAGCAACGATCCATTCAACACGCGCAAGGTGATCGAAACGCCACTTGGATCACGAACGATCAGTTCGCTTGCAGCGCTCCAGGAAACCGGGCGAATCGGCGACCTGTCCAGGGTTCCCTATTCCATCAAGATCCTGCTTGAGGCGTGCCTTCGGCATTGCGACGGTCACACCGTCACGGAAGAGGACGTCGAGACGCTGGGTCGTTACGACGCATCCAGCGTGCAGCCTGTTGAAATACCCTTCATACCAAGTCGAGTGGTACTGCAGGACTTCACCGGCGTGCCTGCCATCGTCGACCTTGCAGCCATGCGTTCGGCCATCGTGGACATGACCGGGGACGCGGCCAATGCCTCGAAGGTCAATCCACTTGTCCGCTGCGACCTGGTGATCGACCATTCCGTCCAGGTCGATGCATTCAATTCGGCGACGGCATTGACGATCAACTCGAACAAGGAGTTCGAACGGAACCAGGAGCGCTACGAGTTTCTCAAGTGGGGCCAGTCGGCCTTCGACAACTTCCAGGTCGTGCCGCCGGCGACGGGCATCATCCACCAGGTCAACCTCGAATACCTGGCGAAGGTGACCTGGGACAATGGTTCAGAGCTCTATCCGGACTCGCTTGTCGGTACGGATTCACATACCACGATGATCAACGGCCTGGGCGTACTGGGGTGGGGAGTCGGCGGCATCGAGGCGGAAGCCTGCATGCTCGGCCAGCCCATCTACATGCTCGTGCCCGAGGTGGTGGGCTTCAAGTTCACCGGAGCCCTGCCCGAGGGGTCGACCGCGACGGACCTTGTCCTGCGGGTTACCCAGATGCTTCGCGAGCATGGAGTCGTCGGGAAGTTCGTCGAGTACTTTGGCCCCGGGCTGGGTTCGATGCCCCTGGCCAATCGCGCCACCATTGCCAACATGTCACCCGAGTACGGCGCGACCATGGGCTACTTCCCCGTGGACGAGATGACGCTTCGCTACATGAACCTGACCGGCAGGGACGAGGCGCTGATCAAGACGGTCGAACAGTACACGAAGGCACAGGGCCTCTGGCATGACCCAGCCGCGGACGTGGTCTATTCCTCGACACTCGAGCTTGACCTTGCAACGGTCGAGCCGGCCCTCGCCGGACCCAAGCGGCCACAGGATCGTATTGCACTTTCGTCCATGAAGTCGCAGTGGAGCCATGACATGGCCCAGGTACTTGCACCCGATAGAGATGCAGGCGCATCAGCCGATGTCGACATCGATGGGGATCATTTTGAATTGGACGACGGTGATGTCGTCATTGCGGCCATCACGAGTTGCACGAATACGAGCAACCCGGATGTCATGGTTGCCGCGGGTCTGCTGGCTCGCAACGCGCGTGAGCGGGGTTTGAACAGGAAGCCCTGGGTCAAGACATCCCTTGCCCCGGGCTCGAAGGTCGTAACGGAATACCTGGAGCGAAGTGGCCTGCTTGATGATCTGGAGGCCGTGGGCTTCTACGTCGTCGGCTACGGGTGCACGACATGCATCGGCAACTCCGGTCCATTGCCCGAGCCGATTCACGAGGCGATCCAGGGCAATGACCTTGTTGCCACGTCCGTGCTCAGTGGCAACCGGAACTTCGAAGGACGTATCAGCCCGGATGTCCGTGCCAACTACCTGGCATCACCACCCCTCGTCGTTGCCTATGCATTGGCAGGCTCCGTGGACATGGATCTGTCCACCGAGGCGATCGGCGCCGATACCGACGGCAACGAGGTCTTTCTGAAGGACATCTGGCCGACCCAGGCCGAGATCGACGAGGTCGTACAGGCCAGCCTCGGTCGCGACCAGTTCATCGAGCAGTACTCGGATGTCTATACCGGCTCCGATGAATGGCGGGCCATCGAAACCAGCGGTGGAGAGGTCTTCGACTGGTCTGATGAAAGCACATACATCCACAGGCCTCCCTTCTTCGAAGGGATGACATCGGAGCTCCCCGGGATCAATCCTGTCACGGATGCACGCGTGCTGTGCCTGCTCGGGGATTCCGTGACGACGGATCACATATCACCAGCAGGAGCCATCGGCGCTGATTCGCCAGCCGGGCTGTGGCTGAAGGAACATGATGTGCCTGTAAGCATGTTCAACAGTTTCGGTTCACGCAGGGGAAATGATCTTGTAATGACACGTGGTACCTTCGGGAATATTCGTGTTCGAAACCAACTGGCCCCCGGTACGGAGGGTGGCTGGACAACCGATTTCACCGATGGGAAGGTCAAGTCGATCTTCGAAGCCAGTTGCAGTTACAGGGATTCGGGAACACAACTGGTCGTTCTTGCAGGCAAGGACTACGGGATGGGGTCTTCACGAGACTGGGCGGCCAAGGGCACCTTCCTCCTGGGTGTTCGGGCGGTCATCGCCGAAAGTTACGAGCGAATCCATCGAAGCAACCTCGTCGGGATGGGCGTGGTTCCACTGCAGTTCAAGGACGGCGAGTCTGCATCGTCACTCGGGCTGGACGGAACCGAGACCTTCCAGGTCGATCTTCACAACGACATGTCGCCACGCCAGGATGTCCTGGTCGAAGCGATGCGGGAGGATGGCTCGAGCGTCGAGTTCTCCACGACGTTCCGGGCGGATACACCGGTCGAGATCGAGTACCTCGCCAATGGTGGCATCCTGCATACCGTTCTTCGACGAATGGCGTCAGGTTCCTGAGGGAACCGACTTCAGTCGATCACGCTGCTGCCTTCTGGGGGAGGCCGTCCTGCGCACGGGGTGCGCGTTGAAGGCATGGTGTCGTGCATGCCCCGAGACGCTTCGAGGGGGACGGCCATGGTCCGGCTCGAAGGGCCTCGCGTGTGACCCGGTCAGGCCTCGATGGCTTCGAAATCTCCGGAATAGGAGAAGTCATTCCAGGTGTCTGCTTCCGCGTCGATGCCCTCGTTCATTGCAAGCTGTGCATCGATCTGGATCGCGAGAAGTTGACGAACGCGTTCCTTGCTGCGATCGGCTTCTTCAAGCATAGCCGTGTCAATATGATCATTACGCTTGTTCAACATGATTATGCATCCGTTCATTGAGTCGTTCGAGTCCCGAGGAAGCCCACGCTTCCACCAGGCCCGTGGTGACTCCCATTCGAAGTGACGCTTCTTCCATTGACAGGCCCTCGGCAATCAACAGCCGAAGGGTCCGTCTCTGATCGGTCGAGAGCTTGGTAAGCGCTCGGCCAAGAACCCTCAGGTGCCGCGTCGTTGCAGGCTGGGGGTGTTGGTTCAAGTTCATGAGACGCCCGTGTGTCCAGGTAGTGCCGCTTTGAAAGGCATCCAGTGCATGGCGTATTCGAAGGAGTGGCCTGTAGCGACGCCTGAGCAGTTCGCGGCCCATCCTGTACAAGGTTGATTCAATCGAGGGGTGATCCCTGACTGCAATGCCGTCGGAGAGTTCCAGGAAGACTTCCTGGCAGAGTTCCTCGCATTCACTTGGCGGTGTATACCGCCTCATGTAGCAGTAGAGATTCTCATAGTGCTTCTCAAAAAGTCGCATGATGGTCTTGATGGGTTCTGGGGATTGCACGGTTCGCTCCTCGTTCATCGCGACAGTTCTCTCCATTCTGCTGTGCCCCGTCCACCAGGATCTATTTCAAGCCAAGGTGTCAACAGGGATGTCCATCCGTACACGTTCGGATGCGTTCGATCGCCTGTCTTGATCGTGTGGAGCAGGATCCGTTCGAACTACCACCGCCGGCACCGTGTCCTGCGAGGGAGTCGGTGGAAGCCAGAATCGAGGGTTGTGTGTAGCTGGGGAAGGGATCGTGCTGCTCATCGTTCACTCCAGATCCATGGCGGATCAACAGGAGGATCAACAAGGGGGGGATTCCTTTCGAGAAGTCGGAAAAAAAACGTGATGACGATTGACCTGCAAATCCCTCCTGATGAGCTGAAAAGTACTCCTGCCTCAGTGCATTCTCATTCCAGGTACTCGACTTTCCGGAGGCAAACAGGACCTGAAGCCTGCTGGACACGTTGCCGAGCCCATTCCCTGGTGCCACTGACAGTCGCAGAGGCACGGTATGGAAGCACACATGGGCCAGGAGGGCCCTGGGGACGGCTGAATGGAATAGCAGGTATGAAAAACGAGAACCTTATCCAGCAGTGGATCGACCATTGCACGCCACGCCAACGCGTGCGATTGGCAAACCGAGTCCAGGATGAGTTGGCAGCTGCTCGACGAAGGCGAATGGAACAGGAAGGGGGGCCGAGTCCTACGCAGATCATGTCGACGGTTCTGTTTGTCGAGTGTGCTACGGACCTGGACCTGCGTCCATTGGAACTTCATGGACTCATGAGTGATCCAAGGGAACAGAGCCTTGAAGCGGTTGTGAACCTGGCGATGATGCAGTTGTCGACCAGTACCGATCCCGAGGACCTGGGCATCGAATCCCGATCGGCCGCATCATCATCCTGACTTGACCGAGCCTGCAGGCTGTCACCGCATGCACTGGCGATTGTGCAGACTTCTGCAGGTCTGCAGCACATCCACGCAATACTCTCCGTGTGCATGCATTTCGATGGCGAATTCGACGCCTGGTACGACAACTTGACAATGCTGCAGGGGAATGGATCGGGTGGTCTCGTCTTCCACTTGGAATCGAACCTGTCCCTGCCGACCCACTGGTCTGCTGGTGCATCCGTTGCGGCAGCAGCGTCGGTACAGGTGAAGCAACCGAGTCGGGCTGTCATCGATGCCGGAATAGGGATCTCCCTTTTTCAGCGGTTGTACGCCTGGGTTGCCTGGAGGCCGAACTTCGATCCCTGCTTCTTGGTTTGAAATACAGCGGCTGGTGGGAGGTGGCCCAGCCGCTGGGGCGGATGCTTGCTGACCGCTTGAGACCGGTACTGGGAGATTCCTTGCACACATCGGTCATCGTGCCGATGCCGATGCCAGCGGTGAGGCGACTTGTTCGTGGCATCGATCATGCGGGCCTCCTGGCCTCGGCTATTGGAAAGCACTTGAAACGACCTGTGTGCAGGGAACTGAAAATGGCCAGGTGCAGGCCGCAGGCAGCGGTCAGTTTCAGTGAACGAAGTCGGGCTCCACTTGGTCGGATTCGACTCCGAGTTCATCCCTACTTCAATACCGGCAGGTATTTACGAGGGAGGACAATCGTCCTGGTTGACGACATTCTTACATCAGGGAGGACATCAATGGCCGCCGCTGGCTGTCTCACTACATTGCATCCCTCGCAGTTGATACTTGCCGTTGGAGCAGTTCGCGACGGCAAGACCCCTCGTTGGACTGCCTGGCGTTCAAAAAAGAGCCTTTCAGAGCCTTGAATGCCTTGACGGGGCCCCTGAAGGGGGATATCTTCTCCCTCTTGCCTTTTGGGCAAGACCGGCGTGTGTTCTGCGCGCCCTTGAGCTCTTTGAAAAGTGAACAGACGGTAAGCCGCGAGGGTGTGACCTGCATCCGCCGCCTCACGAGGGCGTCGGTTGTTGGATCCCAGTGGTGCGATTTGTTTCACAGCGGTCGCATCACGAACATCCTCTCGTGAACCTTGAATCTTGTCGATTCAGTGGACATGACTCATGTCGCCCCCCCTAGGGGCGGCGGGTTAGTGATGTTCAAATAAATCCAGGGTGCCTTAGCCGACACCTTGGCATCAAGTACTGAACTTGATGATGACCATTAGGCCGGGTTTCGACCCGGCCGAATGCCAAGGCAAATTTCTTCTTCGGAAGATTCCGCCGCCTTCGGGCGACGACAATCATTTCAATTGAAGAGTTTGATCCTGGCTCAGATTGAACGCTGGCGGCATGGTTAAAACATGCAAGTCGAACGATGAAAGCCCCTTCGGGGGTGCATGAAGTGGCGTAAGGACTAGTAATGCGTTCCTACGTACCCTTAGGTTGAGGATAGCCCCGGGAAACTGGGTGTAATACTCGATAATGTCTACGGACCAAAGACTTCGGTCGCCTTTGGAGCGAGGAACGTCCTATCAGGTTGTTGGTGAGGTAACGGCTCACCAAGCCAAAGACGGGTAGCGGGTGTGAGAGCATGACCCGCAGTATCGGGACTGAGACACTGCCCGGACTC
>JAYZBD010000094.1:0-21492 GCA_036339395.1 Planctomycetota bacterium
GCTGGTCTCAAGCCCCGTTCGGTCCGCATGCTCGGGAACGAACCTGTTCAACAGCCCGAGGAATCCAAGCAGTGACGTTCTTCCTGGCCGTGAGCCTCTGCCTGCTCCAGGCTGCCGGCATGGCCACGGAGCCGTCCATGGGTGACCTGCAGGCTGCAGGCTCAGGTGAACATGCATGGTTCATGCTGCCTGGTGATGCAGACGAACCGGCATGGGATCTCTGCCACTCTGGAAGTCGAAGCACTGGTAATGACTATCGGGTCGTGCGTCGATTTGAAGAAGCACCGCTTGCGATGGCTGCTGCCGATGACACGCTGTGGCTGGTCTTCGAGGGCGGATCCAAGGCATCACCACGGCTGGATGTCTATCGCCTGCAGGCGAACTTCCACTCGTCACTGGACCTCTATGCCATGCAACCTCGTGATGGACTGGATGTGCTGCCTCCACTGCATGGCGTGGAGTCACTGGTCCAGTTCGTGGGAACGCGCCATGGACCGGTCTGCATCGGAAGCGTGCCGGGAGAGAGTCGGACATTGACCATGCAGCGGTTGCAGGGGGGTCGATGGAACTCGATGGAACTCCCGAAGGACCTTGTTCACGTGAGTCATGTCCTGGCCGCAGGGTCGGATCACGGATTCATGATGATTGCACCTTCGGGAGAACACACGATTGCAACATGGCACGAAACAGGAGGGACGTGGGTGGGTGGTCACATCCCCGAAGCCATGTCTTCGCAGTCCCTGCTTGAAGTCGATGGCCAACCACTGGTCGTCTCGGGCACGGTCGGGAAGTCGATCGAACTGGCATATATCAGGAGCGATGCGCTGTGGCCACTTGTCGAAGTAGCTGTACCGACTGAAGACTGGGCCCTGGTCAGCCAACGAGGGCAAGTGCTCCTCCTCACGGTCCTCGATGGAACCATCGATGTGACATCGATCGACGCCATCACCGGGAAACTCGACTCGAGAGGTTCCCTTGAACCAGTCTCCTCGCTCAGCAGCGGACTCTGGTCAATAGCCATTGCCCTGGGCTTGGCAAGCATGGTCGTCATGGTCATCATTCTTGCTCGAGGAGGTGATCTTGCATCGATGAAGGTGCCGGAAGGCTGGACGGTGCTTCGGCCGATGCCACGACTTCTTGCATTGATCGTCGATCTCGTCCCCGGGCTCCTTTCCTTCTTCCTGGTCGCCGGGGGAACCATGCAACAGCTGGTTCGGGTCCCACTCATGAGTCTTCCAACGAGCGATCTCGGCCCGTACCTGGTCCTTGTCATGGTGACCCTGGCCTGGTGCTTTCTCTGTGAGCGATCGACCGGAACCACTCCCGGGAAAAGAATCATGGGAGCGGCTGTACGTACCTGCAGCGGTGAACGACCCGGTACGCGTGCCGTTCTTGTTCGGAACATCATGAAGGGGCTCGTACTGCTCGTGCCTCCCCTGGTCGTGCTTGCACTTCTCCACCCCTACCAGCAGGGGATTGGTGACCTCATGGCACGAACAATCGTCGTGCGATCCCCAGGTGGCTCAAGGGGCGGCCAGGGGCCTCCAGGGTAGTCCAGGCGGCGCAAATCCTGCTCATGTCCTTCATTCTGACCGGTCGATAAACGTGTGGCGACGCATGGAGGCGTCGAGCACGTGGCGTGGAACCGCGAATTTCGGTTCCATGGCCTGAAACGACCAGGGCCCAGGAGCGGCCGGGAACAGGGAGGTTCCACGCTTGAGAGCGTCCAGCAACGCTCCACCATTGATCCACGAGGCTTGTACAGCGCAACCGGGGAACGGATGCACTGGGCAGGTTCCTGTTGCGCAGGAGTCGCAGCCCGGCGGAGTCTTCAGTCCCCAGGCATGGGCGGATGCCATGGAATCGCTCCTCCATGAACAGGAGGGGATTCTCACCAGCCTCGAACAACTCTCAAGCAGGCAGGGGGATTGCATCAGGTCCGGCTGTGTTGATGACCTTCTGAATGTGCTCGGATGCAGGCAGGAACTGGTGACGCGTTTTCTCGACGTTCAGTCCGATCTCGGGGCATTGAAGAAGACGCACGAGGACCTGGCCCTGGTGGTCGACCAGGTGGTCCAGGACAGGCTGCATGAGCGAATGCAGTCACTGGACTTGATGCTCCAGGATGTGCTTGAACAGGATGACCGTGATCACACCATGCTGCTCCAGCAGCGAGAAGCAGTGGAGCACCGCGTCAATCAAATTGATGCAGGAGTCCGGGCCAGGGCAAGGTATGCGTCCTTCAACAGCACTGCTGTTTCCCGGAACCTCGACCCGGGAGCACGAGCATGACTCGCATGCAGGCAGGGCCATCTCCGACCATGAACGGAGCCGAGGAGATCCAACTGCTCGAACTCATGCAGTCGGTTTCGGAAACAGCCGAGCGGCTCCAGTCGACGCATGATGCCCTGCAGACCCAGGTCGTCAAACTTGAAAGTGAGCTTGCCGAGGCGAATGAACAACTCCATCGTTCCCGTGAACTGGCGTCTCTTGGAGAGATGGCTGCAGGTATTGCGCACGAGATCCGCAACCCGCTCGCTTCTCTCCAGCTGTTCGTCGAAGTCCTGTCACAGGATCTCGAGGAATTTCCAGAACAGGTCAAGGTCTGCAGGAAGATCAGGGAGTCGGTGTTCCGCATGGATACGATCGTCGAGGATGTCCTTCGATTCGCAAGTGATTCGAGAATCCGATTTGAACCGGTACCGTCTTCAAACCTCGTCGGTGCCGTCATCGAGTCCTGTGAAGGACTCCTGGACACTGCGGGAACAACGGTCCACCTTGACAGGGGAAATTCACCGATCATCCATGTCGATGCCTCTCTCATGACCCAGGCGATCGGGAACATTCTCCGCAACGCCATCGAGGCGATGGAATCCAGGAGCCACCCGGACCGGCGGATCGAGATGTCCATCTCCACGAGCAGGGTTCGATGTCCTGATGCGAATGTACGAGAGCGTGTCGTGATCGGAATAGCGGACCGTGGTCCTGGAATCAACGAGGCCGTGATGCAGAAACTCTTCAGCCCTTTCTTCACGACCCGCGAGTCGGGTACGGGCCTCGGGCTTGCAATCGCCCACAGGGTCGTTGATGCCCATGGTGGCCACATCACCGTCATCCAGCGGCAGGGAGGGGGAACACGTTTTGATGTATGCGTTCCAACCGTGAACGATCACCCCGGTGTTTCATTGGAGGCAGAGGCATGACACGAATCCTCGTTGTCGACGACAAGGAAATGATGCGTGACAGTGTTGGCGCAATGCTCGCAAGCAAAGGACACTCGATCCTGGTGTCCGCGTCCGCTCCCGAGGCTATCGAGAAGATCGATTCGAAGTCGTTCGACGTCGTCATAACGGATCTGCAGATGCCGGACATGGATGGTGTAGAACTGCTCAGGGCCATTCGTGAACGGGATGAAACGCTCCCGGTCATTCTCATGACCGCCTTCGCCTCGGTCGAATCAGCCGTTGAAGCGATGAAGTTCGGTGCCTACGACTACATAACAAAACCCTTCAGCGGGGATGAACTTGTGACTGCGGTCGAGCGTGCACTCGAACGGGGCAGATTGCTCAAGGCGAATACGATTCTCCAGGCTCGCGGAGTTCCAGCAGGCGGGAAGGCCTGTGGCAGGGAGCATGAGATGGTCGGCGGCAGTGAACCCCTCGTGGAACTTCGCCTCCGATTGCGCCAGATTGCCGAGAGCAACAGCACGGTCCTCGTAACCGGCGAATCAGGGACGGGAAAGGAAGTGGCGTCAAGATGGATTCATGAACAGAGTGGCAGGTCGGAGCACCCATTCCTGGCAATCAACTGCGCAGCGCTCTCGACGAACCTCCTTGAATCCGAACTGTTTGGCCATGAAAAGGGAGCGTTTACCGGCGCATCCGCCATGAGGAAGGGGCGGTTTGAACTTGCAGATGGCGGGACCCTGTTGCTGGACGAAATCAGCGAGATCGCCCCTGAACTCCAGGCGAAACTTCTTCGCGTCCTCCAGGAACGGACATTCGAGCGTGTTGGATCAAGTTCACAGAGAGCAGTCGATGTCCGGATCATTGCGACCTCGAATCGTGACCTGGAAGAGGAAATCGCATCAGGCACATTCAGGCAGGATCTCTTCTTCAGACTCAACGTACTTCCACTGGTCATGCCTCCGTTGCGTGATCATCCCGAGGATATCTCTGAACTTGTCGGTCACTTTCTCCGACGGCTTGCTTCAAGGGAAGGACGAGAGCCTCGACGGGTCGATCCCGATGCCCTGGAACTGCTCAAGCGGTATTCGTGGCCGGGGAATGTCCGTGAACTCGAGAATATCTGCGAGCGTGCCCATGTTCTCTCGTTTGACGACCTGATTTCAGCTGAACTCATTGCACCATGGCTCCAGCCAGTCGGAGTGATTCGTGGTGAAGCCCGTTGTGCAGACCCGGTTCACGGCTCCGAAATACACGACATCACCGAGTTCATCTGCAACGGAGCTCGCAGGCTGGAAGACATCGAACGAGACGCGATCCTGGCAACGCTCGAAAAGTATGGTGGTCATCGACAGCGAAGTGCCTCTGCACTGGGCATCGGGGTACGCACCCTGGGACTGAAACTCAAGAAGTGGAAGGAGTCGAATCTCATATCACCGACGACCTGAATGTCCACGACAGGCGCAGTTTCTGCGCACCGGCGTTCACGGGACACCTCGGAGTACATGTTGAAGACCCATGACCATGAAACCATCCAACCAAGGCGGATATCGTGTACCCCCCGAGCGGCAGGGGATCGTCGGTAGTCCAATCATTGAGGCAACGGGTGCAGGGAAGTCGATGAACAGCGGTGCGCGGCAGTTTCGTTGGAGCCCTAGGCAATGACTGATGCAGTTGGACCAGTCGGGTATCAAGGCCCCACCCCTTTCCAGGTGAAGGGGGTTGATGGTCTCAAGGAGCCGGATGCAACCGGGCCACTGGAGAAGTCCGGTTTCAACAACGTATTGAAGGAGGAGATGGGACGTGTCAACGAGTTGCAGCAGGATGCCCAGGCAACAGCAGATGCATTTGCTGCTGGCCGCCGTGACGACATCGAGGGCATGCTCGTGGCGGCGAGAAAGGCCGATGCCGCCTTCCAGATGCTGGTCCAGGTCCGAAGCAGGCTGATGGAGGCATACCAGGAGGTGAAACAGTTGCGGGTCTGACCCGCTCGCCGTGATGACCGGAGTCGGTCAACGGCACGACATCCACGGCCTGGGGCCCGTTCAGTCAGGATGACATGGCGAGTCCCTTTCGGAAAGGCCGTGCATCGAACCCCGGCAGGGAGGCCAGGTGGATGCAGACGTTCAAGGTCCTGAGTCAATCAATACGTGGGCAGATTGCTTCACTCTCCGTGAATGCAAAGCTGTTCATGGGTACGTTGCTGATCATCATGGTGATGGCAGCGTCACTGGCCACCCTGTACATGGGCAGTTCCTCGACGGAGACGCTGCCGATCAGCCTTACACCTGAATCAAGGCAACGAGCCATCCAGTTCCTTGCAACGACGGGGCTGGATTGGCACGAGGAGCATGGCGTCATTCATGTCCCACTCGGCCAGCGTGATCATGTCATAAGCAGGTTGAGCGAAGAAGGGGTCATTTCACCTGACCAGATCAATTTCGACTCGATGGTTCGTGACGAGAACCTGTTCCTGACCAAGGGGCAGTACCAGACGAGGACCCGTGTTGCGACGCAGAACGTACTTGCCGGCATGATCGCCCGGATGCGGAATATACAGTCTGCGACGGTCGTCATCAGTGGAGGAGATGATTCCGTGGGCATCGGTCGTGCATTCATCGAGCGATCGGCATCCGTCACGGTCCTGTCGAAAGAGAACGAAATCGACCAGGTGCTCGTCGACGCCATTGCAAGGATGGTCGCAGGCGCGACGCATGGACTGAAATCCGAATCCGTTGCCGTCATCGATGCTCGAACCGGGCGTTCCTTCTATGCCAGGAGCCATGAAACCACATCGGTGAACCCGGACCTCAAGCATGCAACCGAGGTGGATGCACGAGCGGTTCTCGTCGATCTGCTCGGGTACATCCCGGGCGTCCGCATCAACGTCCACGCCATCAGGGTTTCACGGGTGTCGAACCCCGTGGCATCGGCTGCCGTCCCACTGGCGGAATCGATGAGCGGTCCTGCCCCCGGCCCATTTTCAGCCAAGGCGAACCTGCTCGAGGAACTTGGAATTCGTGCCAACATGGGAATGCACCTGTCTTCGATTGTTGAAGACCAGGTCCTGCCCGTGGCGAAGGATGTTGAAGGGGTGGGGGACGACGATGTTTCATCATTCATTGTCAATGTGAGCATCGCTGTCCCAAGGACATACATGATGGATGTCCACTCTGCGAAATACGGCACTGCCCAGGTCGACAACATCGTCTTTGACGACCTGGTGCACTCAACACTTGCCGATGTCCGGTCACAGGTCGAAGCACTGCTTTCAGGATCCTCGAACAGTGGAGAAAGCGCGGGTGAAATCAGTGTCACGATGTTTACAGAAGCAGGCCCTCCCGTGGATACGGCAGGGCAGCAACCTTCTTCCTGGGTCACCATGCTTGCAGACAGCCATGCTTTGCGCACGATTGGACTGGGAACGCTTGCATTCCTGACTGCCGCGATGATGTTCGTGATTCTCAGGCGGGCTGGTGGACATGCCGTCAATACGAGGTACGAGTCAATGGGGACTGCTGGCAGCAGGAGCCTCTCGCTCGTTCCCGGTGGTGGGGATGGTGAGGGCGCAGTCCACCTGCCTGCAGCAGCAATTGAACACGCAGGTGGAGTTGCAATTGATTCGGGCATGCCCGAGGGGTGCACGCTCACGGCAGAAACCGTTGTGGGGACGTGCAGTGAAGAAGATCCCGTGCTCCTTGAACAGGATCCCACATCGATCACCAGGTTCGAGGATCTGCTTGGATTCGACGATGATGAACTTGGAATGCTCTGCAGGAGGATCAGTCAGTCCGACCTGGCTCTCTCCCTGAAGACCGCTTCGAATGAACTGAAGGCCAGGTTCTTCTCGAACCTGCACCGGTCGATCACCGATTCCCTCCTGGACGAAATGGAAGCGATCGGGCCGGTTCACCTCTGCGATATTGAATCTGCACAGGAACGCATCCTCGATACGGCTCGCGATTTCCATTCGCCTGCCGGCCATGCAGACTGAAAGCGCCAGGACATTCAAACAGCCCTGCACGGGAACCTTCCGCAGTTGAAGATCCATTTGGCAACCAATTTGCTGCAGGTCAAGCAAGGTAGGACTGGAATAGTCCAGTTCCTGGAGGTAGTCGGTAATGAACGATCAAGCAGCGACATTGCGAATGGCAGTTGGAGGCGGGCCTGGATCCAGTCCGGCTTTTCATCGTCAAACAGCCCTGGAGGGGCTGCATGACCGGTTTGAACGGGGGAGGACCCGGGTATGGAACTCCCTCGAGCACGTTCCGGAGGATGAGCCGGATGACGGTCTTTCAACTCCGGATATCAACCAGCCACTGGCTGTTCCTGGAGCGCATTGAATGTCGTCAAGGGCGCAGGAAATGCCTGTTTGACCCAATACATGGGGCGAGCCGGCAGGCAGTCATTCCTTGTCCCTGAACCGTGCTCGTTTCATCATCAGTTCAAGTGTCTGGCCAATGAGCTCGATCTCGGATTCGGACAATCCCACGTACATCGGGAGTGCAATGGTCCTCTGGCTCACTGACTCGGACATGGGAAAGTCCCCGGGTTCATATCCGTATTCCCTGCGGAAATGGTTGAACAGCGGAATGGACGGGAAGTAGGCGGCAGCACCAATGTCATGCCGTCGAAGACCCTCGATGATTTCATCGCGGTCCTCCCGCGAATAGGGCAGCCCGAGCCGGACGACATAGACGAACCAGCTCATGAAGACATCGGCTTCCACGGTCGGAAGGACCAGGTCGGATACGTTGGCCAGTGCCTGGGTGTACAGCGATGCAACCAATGCCCGTGCCTCCATGATCTCGTCCAGCCGTTTCATCTGGGACACGCCAAGGGCAGCATGAAGTTCACTCATCCTGTAATTCCATCCCAGCCGTTCAACACCAAGATTCGTTCCAGTCGTCCCCGGCGCAGAACGATCTCCAGCGGCCCGCCCCTGGTTCCGCATCGAGCGGCATGCATCGGCGAGTCGTTCATCATCCGTAACGATCATGCCACCCTCGCCTGTCGTTATCTGCTTGTTCGGATAGAAGGCGAAAACGGCAGCACGACCGAATCGACCGATGGGCTCGTTGGCCAGCCGACCACCAAGTCCTTCACAGGCATCTTCGATCAGGGGGATTTCATGCTTCGCTGAAAGTGCGGCAAGTTCCCGCATTCCGGTGGGATTTCCGAATACCTCGACCCCGATGATCGCGCGAGTTTGATCCGTCAGTTTCGACTCGACATCCTCGGCATTGATATTGAGAGTTCTTGGGTCGCAATCGACGAATACCGGTTTCGCACCGGCATGTTCGATGCAGTTTGCAGAAGCAACGAAACTGAATGCCGGCGTGATGACCTCGTCCCCGGGGCCGATCCCCAGTGCCTCAAGAACCAGGTGCAGTCCCGCCGTGCCCGAGCTGACGGCGACCGCCTCGGATCGACCGATTCTCTGGGACATCATGTCCTCGAATGCAAGTGTTGAAGGCCCAATGCTCAGTCGGCCACTGCGGAGAACATCCGCCACGGCGCGCACATCCGCGTCATTGATGTCAGGTCGACTCAGTGGAATGACGTTGCTCACGTGTGCGGACATCCTTCAGACTCGGGCGGGTGGATGCCCTGGCCCGGGCTCCATTCAGTTCAATCCCGAGACTTCCACGAGAGCCTCGTCAAGTTTTCCGGTGTGCTTCAGATACAACCAGGCAGCCTGGGCCTGCAGCATTTCGCCAAGCATGCTGCCACCTGCGGCAATCCGACCAAGTTGCTGGACATCCTGGTCCTTCAACCCGGCCCCGTCTCTCGCCAGGAGGAGGAGTGCAAGCGAGTCAGGCCGTGAAGAACCGATCCTGCGGATCGGCCGAGCAGCTTCGACCAGTTCGGGAGAATGGCCTTGCAGCGCTCCGATGAGGAGCGTCTGCTGTTTCATGCTGTCATCGTCCGAGTCAAGGAGCAGCTGGGAAGCGACTTCTGCATCAAGAATGGACAGGTTCGACATGGCTGAAATTGCCTGGGCTCGAACGTCCAGTTCCCTGGCGGTCCGGGTCGGGGCATCCAGACGATTGATGAAGTACACGTAGATGGTCCTGGACTGTTCCTTGGGCATGGCGTGAGCGTGCCGAAGTGCCCACTCGATGCACTGTGGGTGCCCCGTATCAATGAGGGCTTCCATGGTTTCGATGACGTTGTGATCGGCTGCGATGGCATTCGATGCAGCCGCCATTCGTTGTATCAACTCATCATCATCAGCCCCAAGCCGCTTGCGTGCGGAGGAGTTGACTGGAATTCCCGCCTCGAGCAGTTGGAGCCCGGCACGAACACGTTGGTGGTAGGTGGGGTCGTCTCCGAGAATGCGATTCCAGTGGGGCCTTCCCAGTTCTGGGTTCATCGTCATGAGACTGAATGTGCCCCAGTATGCCAGGTCCTCATCGTCGACCTGGCGAAGCATGTCATTGAGCCACGGAGCTGCAGCATTTATCTCGTAGACGCGGACAACGTCGAACATCCGTTGGAGGACCTGTTCACGTTCAGTCTGGGTCGCCTTCTTCAGTCGCGTCGAAATCGTGCTGAGAGCGGCTTCGTCACCGCCATTGGCCAGAAGCAGGCTTGCAACTCCGGCAATCAGGAGGTCATTGTCATCTGCAAGTTCTTGAAGCCGCTCGATATCGATTGGTTCTCCGGCTTCCTGGAGTTCCGCCATGAGCAGGAGCCGATTTGAAGTTTCCAGTCGGTTCCATTCCAGGAGTTTCTGCATGGTTTCGGCATGGATGAGGTCCAGGTCGATGGCGGTGGAGAGGGCCTGTTCTCGTGCAAGCGGATCGACCTGGGTGACAAGGAGCGGATCGAGCCCGGTATCGGAATCGATCTCTGCAAGGCCCAGCAATGCGTGGACCTGGACCTGCCACTCCTTGTGTTGGAGCAGGTCATAGAAGAGCGGCCGCATCTCCTGATCACGAAGCACTCTGAGCGAGGACAGTCGAATCAGGTGGCTGCCATCCCGCTGGGCCTGGGCGGAACGGACCAGGTGTCGTTTCGCACTTTCTGCAAGATCAGCCATGGCCGCTGTTGCGGGCAGGTTCACGCCGCCAAGAGCGACGATCGCGCCGAGCAGGGCGACAGCCCGAACAGGTATCTGGAAGCGAAATCGCATGCCAGCAGTGTATCAGACTGTTGAGCGACCCTTGTTTCGACTGTGGGACTTGATGTCGCGTCGCAACTCATCCAGCAGGTTCATCAGGTCAATCTGCTCCATTTCACCACCTGGGGCCCGAAGTTCGATCAATGGGCCATGGTCAAGGAGGGTTGCAATCCGATGTGCGGCTGCATGCATCGAGGAGTGGTTTCTTCTCCCCATGGCCTGGGCGATCTCTGGATAGCTGGCAGTTGTCAACGACCTGGCAAGATGCGCCACGAGGCTCCTGGCAATCGTGATGCGTTGATGGCGTGATGAACCAGCCAGTTCCGCCCTGCTGACCCCGGTTCGAAGGCTTACGCATTCGACGACCGTGGAAACTGGGACTGGCGCTTCTGGTGCCCACTGGTTCGAAGCGAATACCCGCTTGACCGCGACCGGTCCGATGGATCGATCCTGGCTTTCATTGAAGCCGGGCATGAACATCTGCTCGGGATCGTCGGAAGGGGAGTGCACGGGGTCGACGATCTGCATCGCTTTCAGTCGGGTCAGGGCTCCCTGTATTTCACGTCCGGACCCGAGACACTTCGATGCGACGAGACGTGCCGCCGCCTCGTTGAGCCGAAGTGAGCGATCGACTGCGAACCGATGGACGAGTGCAAGTCGTGTCTCGTTGCATGGTCGCTCGAGTTGGACGACCAACCCGCTGAGGAACCTGCTGACCAGGTTCCGGTTGAAGGGAACGGAAGTGGAGCCCGGATGATCTGTGGAGGCCATGGCCAGCCGGGCCCCGGTCAACTCGATCGCTTCGAGGGTATGTTGGAACTCCTCCTGGGTCTTCTTCTTCCCGGAGATGAAATGCACATCATCGATCGCAAGCAGTGAGAGGCCCCTGTAGGCCGCCCGAAACCGGTCGAGTGTGCCCTGGCGGACGGCCGTTATGTACTCGTTGGTGAACTGCTCGCCGGTCACGTACCGGGTGCGGGACCTGCCCCGATCCAGTTCCATGACCCTTCGGCAGAGCCCCTGGAGGATGTGGGTCTTTCCAAGTCCACATCCGCCGTGGATGAAGAGGGGGGAGAGGGGGGAATGGTCCCCTTCTTCCGCCAGCCTTGAGGCGGCGGTCCAGGCAAGCCGGTTGCAGTCCCCGACGACGAATCGGTCGAGCACATGGAACCGGGTCCGGGCCGGGGCAGGAGGCCGCGACCCCCGAGTCCTGTCGGGAGCCTGCGGCCTGGTTGTCGGCGCATCCCGTGCGCCTTGATTCTCTTCCTGGTTTCCTGCCACGGCGTCTACGATCACCTGGATGTTCGTATCGGGGGCAATGCACTTTCCTGCGATGTCCCTGAGATCATCTCCAAATCGTCTCCTGATCCAATCGGCTGCGAAACGTGTTTGCGCCATGATCTCAAGGTGGCCATCCTGTATCCGGATACGCGTATCCTTGAACCACATTGCATAGGACCGCTCTCCGAGCTTTTTCGACAGTTCTCTTGCGACCTGTGCTGTCTGGTTGCTTGAGTTGTTGAGCGGGGTCGTTGGCACGTGCTTGATCGGTTCTGTGGAGTATGGAAGGCTCGATGCATGAAGCATGCTGGTGGGACTGAAGCAACCGGCCATGTGCGTCATGCGAGCATGGCTGGTGAAGGCGGGGGAGGAACGACATCGCGTCGTGCCATGTCATGCAACATGACTGCATTCAGTCATGCACATGAAGTTGCCTGGCCCACCTTCGGGGCGCTGTCCGTGGCGAACGAAGTCGTTTCCTTGCAGCAAGGCATCAAGGTCCGGCGACGTTGCCTGTGTGTTCTCGCTGCCGATCGGCTGGAACTGTTCAATGGGGTGCCGAAGGGAACCGGATTGCACGCAGGCTCGTCGGCCATCCCTGGCCGAACCGCCAAGGGTAGATTCCCGGTGTGGATCCAACAAGGGGATGTTCGTGAAGCTTCGGTGAGTTCATGCAGGGAACCTCTCGAATTCAAGCCTGAATGAATTTGAAAAAACATTCATCCACACACGGCAACGGTCATTGTCAATGGTTCGTGGACAACTCGATCCACGGCTCATGCTCGACCGGCGAGGCTTGAGATGTAGGCATTACGATGCGACGTTCCTCGGAAGCCGAGGTCTTCATAGATCTGGATCGCCGGGAGGTTCTTCGTATCGACGGCAAGGGTCATTCGGCGGAAGGTTGAACCGGAGTAGCGCGCCAACTGTGTTTCAAGCAGATGCCTGCCAAGTCCACGCCCCCGTACAGGAGGAGCGAGGCCAAGGTAGACCAGCTCGATGTTGCCATGCTCCCTCGAATGGTTCACAAGGATTGCACCGGCAAAGACATCATCGATCTTGGCAAGCAGCCATCCATCAGGATCATGGCGACCAGATGACTTGTGTCCCAGGATGATGTCCTCGGTCCGACGTAATCCACAGAGTCCAGCGCAATCAAGGGTTTCCTCATAGGAGGCATCAAGAATGCAACCGAGCGTGTCATCCATGCAATCAGTCCAGGCGATCAGTTCAACTCCTGGTGCAGGAGGTGGGGTCGCGCAGGCACGTGTCAAGGAACGTTCCATGTACAGCAAGGTGGTCAGTGGTTCGAGTCCACCTGCGACGTGGGCATCGTGGCCCAGATTGTCATCACATGAGAGCAATGACTGCCCGAGATCGACATCCTGATCTTCAAGGTACGACAGGGCATGCCGCAGCAACGTGGCTCGTTGCTGGACCTGGCCCTGATTTCGGACCGAGCTGAGAAAGATCATGGCCGTTCGGCCTGCCGAGGGTACGCAGAGCACGCTGCTCTCCAGGGTGCCTTCGGCATCACGGCAGCCCCAGATCCAGTCAAGCCCGATGCTGTTTTCAGTCGCGTACCGTTCGAACCGTGCCGCCATGGCCCTGCCAGACCCCGGCTGCAGCAGGGCCAGGATAGCCTCCTGGCGCTCTTCGACGCCTATCATTTCAGGCTGGAACAGGCCGCTGGTCATGGCTTGATACCCTGTTTCCTCTGGAGGTCTTGATTGGGTTAGAATACCCTGTTCAAACTGTCGCAGGAGTAATGAAGATGCATTTCAACAGGTCATTCACCATGCTGCTGCTGGTCGGATTCCTCGCATCGCTGCTAGGGCTTTCCACCCTTGCGGACGCCTATCCGAAGCCGAGGCCGATTCCTGCTCGGCCTGAGTTGAACTTCGAGCCGGGTCCCTTGCGTATTCGCCAGAGCCAGAAGGATGGGAGTTGGTACTGGTACATGACCTATACGGTCTCGAACTACACGGGCGAAGATCGCATCTGGGCACCGACCTTCGTTCTCTTCACGGACCGGGGAGACATCCTTGAATCCGGGCGTGATGTTCACCGTGAAATCTCCGAGGAGTTTCACGCATTCCTTGGCAATGAACTCCTTGAACCTCAGCACCAGATCATCGGTGACCTGCTCCAGGGCGAACGAAACGCGCGCAGTGGTTTGATTCTCTGGCCGGCACCGTCGGTGGATGTGAATGAAGTGTCCTTGTTTTCAACCGGCATCAGCAGCGAGACAGCAGTCGTCGAACATCCCGTTTCCGGGAAACCGATTACGCTTCACAAGACACTGATGATGGAATACCTCATTCCAGGTAATGCAACGGCTCTCGGGGACCAGCCCGTCCAGCCCCACCCTGACATAGACCGATCCCCTCGTTGGATTTACCGCTGAGGATTGATACAATGGCCCGCCCGACTGAGCGTCTCCGGGGAACGTGTTCGAAGGGGCTGCAGTTGGATAGAGGAGCGTGTGATGGCACATAAGAAGGGACAGGGTTCCTCCAAGAATGGTCGCGATTCCAATCCGCAGTTTCGCGGTGTGAAGTTGTCCGGTGGCCAGTTCGCCAAGGCCGGAGCCATCATCGTTCGACAGTGCGGCACCCACTTCAAGCCTGGTTATCTCGTCGGGCGTGGCAAGGATGACACCCTGTACGCCCTGGCCAACGGCCAGGTGCAGTTCAGAACCCGCCATGTCGACATCGTCCCAGTCGACGAGAGCGTGCCTGCCTACGCAGCTATTTCCAGCACGAGCTGAACAGCTCCCAGGACAATCTCCCATGACCTTGCCAATCCCGGCGATGCTCATGATTCCATATCGCCGGGACCTCCCCAGGAACTCATGCCATGCTCATCGACCGTGCCACGATCTTTGTTCGATCAGGCAAGGGTGGTCATGGATGCATGAGCTTCCGGCGTGAGAAGTACATTCCCAAGGGTGGTCCAGACGGGGGTGATGGTGGACGAGGTGGAGACGTCGTGCTGGTTGGTGATGACAGCCTGAGCACGCTGCTTTCCTTGACGCCCCGACCCCATTACAGGGCTGAATCGGGGCAGGGCGGCATGGGCAAGAGCAGGATCGGTCGCAATGGAGAGAACTGCATTGTCAAGGTACCGCTGGGGACACTTGTCCATGATCGCGACTCCGGCGAACTCATCGTGGACATCTGTGACAACGGTCAACGAATGGTTGTCGCCGAGGGAGGTGGTGGTGGTCGCGGCAACGAATCCTTCAAGAGCGCCACGAACCAGACTCCTCGTGAATCGACGCCGGGAGGCGAATGGGTCGAGCGAACACTCAGGCTCGAGTTGAAACTGATCGCGGACATCGGCCTCGTGGGACTGCCCAATGCCGGGAAGTCGACCATGCTCTGCTCGATATCACGAGCTCGTCCGAAGGTTGCCGACTACCCGTTCACCACCCTGTCCCCGCACCTGGGAATCGCCGAGTTGCCACGCCATCGTCGACTGCTTGTCGCCGATATCCCCGGACTGATCGAGGGCGCAGCGGATGGGGCGGGTCTCGGACATGATTTCCTCCGGCACATCGAGCGGACGAACAGTATCGTGCATGTCATCGATGTCATGCCATTCGACGGTTCCGACCCGGTGGCGAATTACAGGGCGATCCGCAGGGAACTTGGCGAGTATTCCGAGACCCTCGCGAAGAAACCCGAGACGCTCGTTTTGAACAAGATCGACCTTGTCCCCGAGGCTGATCGTGCTTCCCACATACAGGTCATCGTGGAGGGGTTGGAGTGTTCATCGGCCCCGCTCGTCATCAGCGGCCTCACCGGGGAGGGCATCGATGTCCTCCTGGAAACGCTCTGGAAGCAAGTCCATGAGCAGGCACCCGGTAGCTGGGAGTCACCCAGTTCCTGAGTCCCAGGTCGTGTTTTTTCAAGTCAATGCAATGCAGGCTGGTGAGGGGGCGTTCTTCAACTGCACCCGGCCTGGCCGGCCATGACAGGAACGCGAAAGGAGTCATGGTCGGTACCCAGGCCTCGGCGAACACGCTCTCTCTCGGACACACGTGCGGTCCGCTCCACCAGGCCCCTGAAGGGTCTCGTGGAGCGCGATCGGCACGGTTCGCCGGCAGGAGAATGAAGTCGACCCACGAAAGGAACCGACCATGAACATTCGATCAATCACCGCACTCATCACCCTCGGGCTGTTCGTCTGCATCGCAGCAGCACTCGGAGGGCAGAACGACACGGGCGACCTGCCTGCCCGGGCCGGCCATGTTCCCGGGAAGTTCAATTTCACAGGGGGGAGCATCGTCGAGTTCACCCAGGCCATTCGGGATCGATGGCCGGATACGAACATCGTCGTTGCACAGGAGGTCACCGAGTTCGAGGTGCCTTCCATGGATCTTGCACGGGTCGATCCCGGCAGCCTCCTGTCTCTCCTGGAACATGGAGGTGGTGGACACAAGGGCACGGATTGGATGTGCATGGTCACGCCCATACAGGTCGGGACGGGGGGTCTGCTCTACCACGTCGAAGGTCGGCACATGGCGAAGTCGGCAGCGAAGGTCGAGGTCGGCGTCAAGCCTGTAGAAGTCATGTGCGTCCAGTCAATCCGTCGCCTGGTCGAGAACGGTTTCTCACCCCAGCAGATCATCGATGCCGTAGAGAAGGCGATCATTGCAGATGGGTTTGCGAAGGAGGACTACGAGATCCTGCATGACGAACCGACGAGGCTGCTCATCATTCACGGCCCTGACAGGGCGGTTGAAGACGCGATTGAAACGCTGGATGCGATCGAGGTATCCAGGCATCCCTCGAGGTCATGATGGGGCCATGCCCCTCCCCGGGGTTCAGTCGCCGTGCAGTTCCCGCAACCTCGGGCTGAGTCGAAGGAGCCATTGCACCCGCTCGACTTCGTCGAGCATCTCCCCGAGGACCTCCCGAACAGGATCATCCGAGGGCTGGGCGATCACGGGTGCATCGTCGCCGAGAGCCTTCCTGGCCATCGAGCGATACCGGCTGAGGGTTCGATCTCCGAAGCGGGCGCAGGGATGGTAGTCCTCGGCCATGAACCAGGTCAATGGAACCCTGTACCCGTCATTGATCCTGTTGGCGACGATCAACTCCGCGAACTCTTCGCTTCGCGGAATGAAACGGAGTTCAACGAGATCTCCAGCCGCCTCCGAGATTCGTTGCAAGGCTGCGCCCTGAAGGGCGCAGTCCCCGCACCATTGCCCGGTGAGGCAGAGGATCTTCATGGGGCGTGTGAAGGATTCGACACGAGCTGCCTGGGCCTGGTCGAGTTCCAGGAGGCCGTGCCGTTCATGCCACTGGTGTTGGTGATGTTCTTCACCAGCTTCGACGAACTCCTTGAATGGAATCCCTTGTTGGAAGGCGTCGTGCAGGATTGCGGCTGTCATCAACATCTGTTCAATCCTTGTGAGCCGTCCTGAGTCTGCCACTGAGTCGAAGGAGCAGATGGACACGTTCAAACTCATCGAGCCAGTCCGTGACGAGATCCTCGAGCAGGGAATCGCCGGCTGGTGCTCCCGGGAGGGGGCAACTGGGGCCGAGGTTCCTGGAGGCAAGATGCCTGTAGTAGCGCAGTGTGCGGTCTCCCATGGCGGATACTGGCTCGAAGTCCTCGGCCATGAAGAGTACGACCGGGACCCGGTGGCCATCGTTGATGGCAACTTCCTCCATGAGGAGGGGGGCGGCATCCCTATCGATGTACTTCAATTCGATGCATGGTGCTGCATCTGCAAGTGCCTGGAGGACGGGACCCTGGCGGACGCAGTCCCCGCACCAGATCCCCGAGATCATGAGGATCGGCATGCTCCGGGTGAACATGGAAAGCAGTCGTTCCTGGTCGGAGTCGAGTTGGACCTGTGAGCGGGTCTCTTGCCACGGTTCGGCCTTGACTGGGTCACTCTCCAGGTATTCATTCCACCCCAGGGCTGATTCGAAGGCCTCTTCCAGTTGCCGGGCACGGAGTCCAGGTGGCATGCTTCAGCACTCCCGGTCCTGCTTGATCAACTGCCGGAGCCTGTCAAATGCCTCCAGTGGCGTCATGGTGTCCAGGTTGATGCTTCGGAGCGCATCGATCGCGGGGTTTTCCTTGGTACCTGCAAAGAGCCATGGCTGATCACCAGCAGCCGGATCGGTGCCTGGTGATCTCGAATCGCCTTCCGTCTGCACACTGAGAGTGTCCAGAAGTTGCCGAGCGCGATGGAGTGTTTCTGCAGGGACTCCTGCAAGTTGTGCAACATGGATCCCGTAGCTTCGATCAGTACTTCCAGGCTCGATTCGATGAAGGAATACGATTCGGTCTTCCCATTCCTTTACGGCAACATGGAGATTCGTAATCGGCTCGCATTGATCAGCAAGTGCCGTGATCTCGTGGTAGTGGGTTGCAAAGAGTGTCCTGCTTCCCCTGGCTGCCAGGGATTCAGTGATGGCCCAGGCCAGGGAGAGCCCATCGAGGGTGCTGGTGCCCCGGCCGATCTCGTCAAGGATGATGAGGCTTCGCTTCGTTGCATGGTGGAGGATGTTTGCCGTTTCGGTCATTTCGACCATGAACGTGGAACGACCAGCATGCAATTCATCCGAGGCACCGATCCGGGTGAATATCCGGTCGACGACCCCGATGGTGGCCTTCCTGGCTGGAACGAAGCAGCCCGTATGCGCCAGGAGAACGATGAGTGCCACCTGCCGGATGTAGGTGCTCTTGCCTGCCATGTTCGGACCCGTGATGAGGGCGAAGCTCGGGGCTCCCTCTCCTCCAAGCATGGTGTCATTGGGAACGAAGTCAGAGCCGAGCATCGAATCAAGTACGGGGTGACGACCCTGGACGATGTCAAGGTCGAGCTCGCCGGTCAGGGCTGGTCGAACCAGTCCATGCCTGGAAGCGAGGGAGGCAAACCCCGCCAGGACGTCCAGGTCGGCTATGGCTTCCGCGAACTCATGCAGTGCATTGCCGGCAGCATCGATGGCACGGCAGAGATCCTCGAACAACTGCTGCTCCCGTTCGATGGCCCGTTGCTCGGCAGTAAGCACGCGATCTTCGTACTCCTTCAGTTCAGGAGTGATGTATCGCTCGGCATTCTTCAGTGTCTGCTTTCGGTTGAACGTGATGGGCACGCTTGCTGCATTCGCATTGGTCACCTCGATGTAGTACCCGAAGACCTTGTTGAAGCCGATCTTCAGGGAAGGGATCCCGGTTTCCTCGGACAACTGCTGCTGGTAGTCGGCAAGCCAGCTCGTGCCGTCACGCTGAAGCAGGCGTGCTTCATCCAGTTCAGGGTCGATGCCGTCCCTGACGAGGCCGCCGTCACGGATGTGCGACGGGGGATCATCGACGCATGTTCCCGAGAGATACTCCCCGAGTGGAGAGGTGATGTCCGAAGAACCGGTCAAGCGGGCGTGCAGGGATTGAAAGGCCGGGTCATCTTCGATCAGGAGTGCCAGGTCTGGCAGGACCTGGAGCGATCGTCCAAGGCCGACGATGTCACGAGGAGTTGCTCGACGCATTGCAACTCGACCACTGATCCGTGCCACGTCCTGGATGGTTCCAATGGTTTCGCGAACCTGGATTCGCCGTTCCTCATCGCCTGCCAACCGTTCGACGGCATCGAGGCGCTGCTCGATGGCCTCCTGGTCACGGAGCGGGAAACAGACCCAGTCACGGAGACGACGCCTGCCCATGGGAGTCCGGGCGTTCTGGAGAACGGACAGGAGTGAACCCTCGGTTCCACCTGATCGCATCGTTCGTTCCAGTTCAAGGCTCCGAATGGTGCTTGCATCAAGCGCCATCTCCTGGTCAGGGGATTCCCGCCTCGGAGGCTGCAGGTGGGTCAGCGCTTTCCTGTCGGGCATTCCAGGCTGTGTTTCAAGGAGGTATGCGAGAAGAGCACCTGCAACTCCGAGGGCAGGTTCCGCATCAGCGAATCCATATCCCTCCATGCTGGAGACACTCCAATGCCTGCAGAGCGTCCGGGAAGCTTCCTCTGCCTGGAAGGCCCATCCCGGCCTGGTCGTCGAGGCTGATCCAATAAGGGCATGCGCCTCTGCAACGAGGTCGATGGTGGAATCCAACTCGTCGGCATGGAGGATCTCGGATGGTCCCAGTCGTACCAGTTCATCGAGCGCGTGCTGTGAGGGTACGGTTCGAAGCTTGAAGTCGCCGGTGGACAGTTCAGCAACTGCGATATCCATGACATCGTTGTTCCCGCTTCGGCGAGGCATGATTGCAGCAACCTTGTTGGCAACACCATCATTGAGCAGCGAATCATCGACGAGTGTCCCGGGGGTCAGCACTCGTGTGACAGCACGTTCTACAACGCCCTTGGCTTCGCTCGGGTCCTGGACCTGCTCACAGACGGCCACGCGATGACCCTGTTCAATGAGCCGGCGGAGGTAGTTGTCGGCAGCGTGGTAGGGAACACCGGCCATGGGAATCCCTGCAGATCGCTCGGTGAGGGTGATTCCCAGCGCGGCGTGGGCAACGCGGGCATCCTCGTCGAACATCTCGTAGAAATCACCCATCCTGAAGAACAGGATGCAATCCGGGTGCGAAGCCTTGAACGAGGCGTACTGGCGCATGGCCGGGGTATCTCGTGGATCCCGCTTCTTCTTCTTCTTCCCCGGGGCCTTGGCCCCAGCGTTGGTGGAACGCATCGTCGGATTGTAGCGTCGTGTCGTCGTTCCTCCCGGGTTCATCAGGAATCTCACCGGTGGGCCTTTTGATAGGGCGTATGATGGCGGGATGGACTATCTGATCCTCTTGTTGGGAATCGGGATCGGCATTGCGCTGGGTTCGATCGGCGTCATCGCCTTCAGGCGGGGAGAGAATGATGGTCTGGCCAGGGCCCAGGAGGCATCGCGTCAGATGGAGTCCCGGATCGGCGATCTCCGCGCAGAAGTCGATGGGGCTCGCGAGGCGGAGACGCAGGCCCGCGAACAGCTGGCGGCCCTTGAACCTGAACTCAAGGCGGCGACTGAGCGGTTCCAGGAGCAGAAGCTCTTTCTCGAGCAGGCGCAGAAACAGATGGCCGAGACCTTCGCCGCACGTGGTCAGGAAGCCTTGAAGGTCAACAGCGATCAGTTCCTGAAACTGGCCGAGCAGACCTATGCGCCGATGAAGAAGCTTCTCGAAGAGCAGAACAAGGCGGTTGCGGAACTCGAGTCCAAACGCATGAAGGCGTATACCCAGCTGGATTCCTCGATCAAGCATCTGATCGAAGGCCATGAGAAGCTCGATGCGACCGCCGGACAACTGGCGTCGGCGTTGCGCCGTCCCGATCAGCGGGGGCGCTGGGGCGAGATGCAGTTGCGGAACGTGGTGGAACTCGCGGGCATGCTCAAGCACTGTGATTTCTTCGAACAGTCCAGCACGTCGACCGAAGCGGGCGCTCATCGACCGGACATGCTGGTGCGCATGCCCGGTGACGGGAAGATCATCGTCGATGCCAAGTCGCCACTGCAGCATTATCTCGAAGCGCTGGATCAGCCTGCCGGCAGCGATGAACGGGATGGCCTGATGGTCAAGCATGCCGAATCCGTACAGGCGCACGCCCGTGCGCTCTGGAAGAAGGAATACTGGAAGAGCTTCGATCCGACGCCGGAACTGGTCGTGATGTTCGTTCCGCTCGAATCGGCATTCGTGGCCGCACTCGAGGTCAAACCCGATCTGCATGCCAGAGCGCTTGAAAACAAGGTGCTCATCGCAACGCCGACGCTGCTGCTGGGTCTGCTGCGATCCGTGGCCTGGGGATGGCGGCAGGAATCGGTGGCGGAGAACGCGCAGCGGATCGCCGATCTGGGACGTGTCCTGCATGATCGCATCGGTGTGTTGCTGGGCTACTGGAACGATGTGGGACGAAAACTCGATTCGGCGGTCACGTCGTACAACAAGGCGGTC
>JAYZBD010000095.1:0-7337 GCA_036339395.1 Planctomycetota bacterium
CCTCTTGTGATGTCTTTTCTTGGGCCAGGGATCGGAGAAATAGAGATGCACGACATCGACGAAGGAATCGGGGCACCAATGGGTGATGAACTCCGTCGCATCTCCAAGGAGCATGCGTACATTCTCCAACTGGTGTCTTCGCAGGCGATCAGCGGCATGATGGGCGTAAGCACCTGCCCACTCGATCCCCAGGAAGTTGGTGCCCGCCTGCAGCACCGCCTGTTGAACAAGGAAGGTCCCCTTGCCTGAACCGATCTCAAGTTCAAATGGCTTTGAAGGGTCATCGAACCAGTTTCGTGGATCAACATGTCCTTCGGATGCCTGTGGCAGGTCCGTCAGTACGTACTCCCAATCACCTGGATCGAGAGAACGTCTTCGGGAGAGACCAGCGCTCATGAATGCGTACTCGAGTTCCGTGCTGCAGCAGCATCCATCTCCGCCTTCTCTGCAACAGTAGAGTTCGTCGATCCGCCGCGGAGGGAAGCCAGGATAGGCACCCCTATACCTTTTCCGGTCAATGGGTTCTTCCAGACCTCCGCACCGGTCACCGGGTCGAGGCAGTAGGTGTAGCCATTGAAGGACACGATGAGGCGGTCTCCATCGACGAGGAGAGCAGGGTAACCAGCCTCGGGGCTCTTCCACTCCCATGCCAGTTCTCCCGTGTATCGATCCATGGCGAATACCTGGTTGCCAAAGGAAGTAAAGACAAGATCTCCCAGGCGTCGAATCTGTTCAGTCATCTGTCACCCTCCTATCGTTGATCCAGTTGCTCATGTCCGTGAGAACACGGGGATCGATGGTGATCTCGATCTGTTCATACTCGGAGATGGAACCCGTCTCGGCAGGCTGGAAGAGATGATTGAGCCCTTCGTAGTTCCTGGTCGTCAGATCGGGATTCCCGGCTGCAGCCTGCTCGATGGCCGGCAGTTCATGCTCGGCCAGGACCTGGACATCACGGGAGCCATTGATCGCCAGGATGGGCATGTCGAGGCGTGACAGGACGGACGCGGAATCATGAGCCAGGTACCACTTGAGCCAGGGAAGTTGTGCCTGCTTGACCGCATCCTCGACGAAGGGGTCATCGACCTCGATGTCGAGTCCCATTGATTCCGTCTGCAGGATGGAGAGCCGTCTCAGGGGCTCCATGAGTTCTTCACTCGATGCCCCCTCCTTGACCATGGTCATCACGAGGATGAACTGATCGACGACGGTGTCGATGGTCTCGGTCTCCAGGCCCGCCACTTCCATCAATCGACGATTCTGATCAGCCAGCATCTCAACACCCGGACGGCATGGACCGGCCATCATGACAATGAAGGCTATGTCGCCCCGCTGATCCGCAACGAGCGGTGCAATGATGCCCCCTTCACTGTGGCCGATCAGTCCGATGGCGTCAGCGTCGATCTCGGGCTGCGTGCGAAGATGATCAACCTGGAGCGATGTATCGGTAGCGAAATCAAGTGATGTCACGTTGAGAAGCGTCGAACGATCCGGTACGAAGGAGTCCCCTGCTCCTCGATCGTCGGCACGAAGAACAGCAATCCCGTTGCGTGTCAGGTGGTCTGCCAGAACGAGGAAGGGCTTGTGGCCCATGATTTCCTCGTTGCGATCCTGGAGTCCCGATCCGGAAATGAGCACGACGGCGGGGTGCGGGCCCGGCCCCTCGGGGATGGTCAACGTACCGGCGATCGAGTGACCATCCGGGTGCGCAAGCAGAACTTCCCGGGAGCCGTAGGGAAATGGCGGCTTCGGCTCCTGTGGCCTGTTGTAGGTCGTTGTCGCATCGACATCCAGGATGAATACGAGCTCCTGCTGGAAGGCACCCTGCTGGAAGTTCGCGGCCAACTCCTTGTCCGACATCCTCGTTTCAATGACAGCCGCCCCTGCACCTGCATGCAATGTCATGCGGACCAGGCCTTCATCTCCAGGGACCACTTCCAACGGGAACTTGACAAGTTGCTGTGAAGGAATGGACAGGTCCGCATGAAGGCGGCCATCAGTCCCCGTTGCCGTGTCCAGGATCATCGGGATCTCCATGACGCCCGTTACATCAAGTGCTGAAGTCCACCGGTTCGTACCCGGCATGGTGGAAACCTCGGGGTAGGGAATCAGTGCGATCGATCCAACTGCTTCTTCGCCTTCCTTGTGAATGGAACCGGAGATTGATTCACCGGTTCGTGTGCCCTTGAAGGCAAACACCGTTCCATGAACGTCGACATCAAAGGAGAACGTATCACCAGTCGATTCCCAGCCAGTGATCTGTTGATCGAGCAATTGCGCAGGCAGGGTCGACAGGGTCGTATCCTCCCCGTCGAACTCGAGCACACAGAATATGGATGGCCAGCCGGGAAAGGTGCCCTGGCCCGCCCAGCGCCCATCGACCTCGCCATGGCAAGGCAAGGCAAGGACACAGGAAGCAAGGAAGAGTGCAATACGCATCAGGGTTGATCTCCTGATCGCATTCTAGCGGGTCGCTGCCTCAATCCTGCTGCGAGAAGTCCATCTGCACGGCATCGGACCAGAGATCCTCGAGATCGTAGTAGGCACGCCTGCTGGGTTCGAACAGGTGAATTACCACGTCGATGAAATCGACGACGATCCAGGTCGATGAAGGATCGGTATTCGTACGGAACCACTGGTACCCGGTTCCCTTGCCCAGTTTGCCCACTTCCTCCGAGACCGATCGCATCTGGCGATCACTCGTTCCCGAACCGATGACGATGAAATCACAGACCTGGCTGATTCCCCTGAGGTCCAGCAATTGAACGTCGGTGCAATGACGATCCGTCATGAGGCGAGCAGCCTCCTGGGCGAAGAGGGAACCCTCTTCACTTCGCCTGCTGCCGGCTTTCACCTTTTCAGCACCCGCCATGGTTCATTCCTGGATCAACCAAGACCGAACGCTGCTGAAACCGTCGGACCGAAGTAGACCACCAGGCCGGCGAATACCACGGAGACCACGGCAATGAGCTTGATGAGAATGTTGAGCGATGGTCCGGAGGTGTCCTTGAACGGATCACCGACCGTATCACCGGTCACGGAAGCCTTGTGAGCATCAGAACCCTTGCCACCATGATGATCGGCCTCGATGTACTTCTTGGCGTTGTCCCATGCACCACCGGAGTTGGCCATGTAGATGGCCAGGGCAAAGCCGCTTGTAAGCCCACCGACAAGGAGTCCCATGACACCACCAACACCGAGGATCAAGCCAACGATGATCGGCGTGACGATTGCAAGCACCGAAGGCACCACCATTTCACGCTGGGCACCTGCCGTCGATATCGACACGCATTCCTGGTAGTCGGGGTATTCAACTCCATCAATCTCGACCCGCGTAGGCCATTTCATCGGATCTGCGACATCCTTCTTGCTCATGCCGTCAGCCTTGAACTTGTCACGCATCAGTCCGAACTGCCGACGACATTCATTCATCATTCGGTAGGCAGCGCGTCCCACGGCATTCATCGTCATTGCACAGAAGACGAATGCCAGCATGACACCGAGGAACAGTCCACCGAGTACACGGGGGTTCATGATCGAGATGTCGTAGAACGCCGCCATATGCTTGAGCGTGGCGACGTCTGTAGGAATGAGGTCGAACTTGTAGGTCTCGCCATTGGCACTGGCTTCAGCATCGTAGACACCGTTGTGCTCATCCCAGGTACCCCTGGCACGAATCTCTTCGCCTACGGGACAGATATCACCGAAACCGGTGACGACCTTTCTTGAACCAAGCATGAGTGCACCACCGGCAGTCGTGTCTCCATTGACATTCGCAACGAGGCGGAACTCGCCATGGCCCATGTTGAGCATGTTGAGATTGGTGCTCTTGGAGGATCTTGGCCTGTTTGACTTGAACGTTGAAATACTCGTCGCGTCGAAATCTGCACCACCAACATCAGCAACCGGTGTATTCCACTGGGCAACCGCATGCTTCTTGACGAGAGCAACATTGACCACGATGGCATAGGCAGCAAGCAGGGCCAGGGCCGTCAAGGCCGCCGAACCGATGGCAAAGCCCTTCCCAGTAGCGGCGGTCGTATTCCCCAGTGAGTCCAGCATGTCGGTGCGTTCACGCACGAACGAAGGCTGACCGGTCATCTCAGCGTTGCCGCCGGCATTGTCCGCAATCGGGCCATAGGCATCGGTTGCAAGCGTAATGCCAAGCGTGCTCAGCATGCCGACGGCAGCAATGCCGACGCCATAGAGGCCGAGCAGGAAGTTGTCATTGCCGCCACTGAATCCGAATGCCAGCAGGATGGCGACCACGATGACCATCAGCGGAGCCCACGTGGACTTCATGCCCTCTGCAATGCCCGCAATGATCACGGTGGCATGGCCAGTCTGCGTCTGCTCGGCGATGCGCTGCGTTGGTGCATGTTCATACGAGGTGTAGTACTCGGTTGCAAAGGCGATGACCAGGCCGGCAGCAAGACCGGTGGTGATTGCAAGCGTCGGCTGCCACCATGCGTAGTACTGGGCTACTTCGGGATCCTTGAGCAGGAGCCAGAACAAGACGCCCGAGCCAACGGCAACCAAGGCCGAAGCGAACCAGACCCCCATGTGCAGGCCCTTGAGAAGTTGGCTGAAAGAAGCCCCTTCCTTTGCGCGAACAACAAAGACGCCCAGCAGCGAGCAGATGATGCCCACGCCGGCCAGTGCCATCGGTGCTGAAGCAAGGATGTACGCCATCTTTCCGGATACATCACCGAACGCTCCGGACAGGGCAGCAGTTGCTCCCAGGGCCATCGAGGCGAGGATCGAACCGTAGTAGGACTCGTAGAGGTCGGCACCCATGCCGGCAACATCACCGACGTTGTCACCAACGTTGTCGGCGATTGCAGCAGGGTTGCGAGGATCATCCTCGGGAATGCCTGCTTCAACCTTGCCAACAAGATCCGCACCGACGTCAGCAGCCTTCGTGTAGATACCGCCGCCAACACGGGCAAAGAGTGCCTGCGTCGAAGCGCCCATGCCGTATGTCAACATGATGGCGGTAATCTCTTCAAGGCCTGAGTTGGGAATGAACTGGTTCCAGATCAGGTACCAGGCACTGACGTCGAGCAGGGCGAACCCAACGACCACCAGGCCCATGACGGCACCGGAACGGAACGCGATCGTGAGACCGTCATTCAATGATTGCTTGGCAGCCCATGTCGTTCGAGCTGAAGCATTGGTGGCCATCTTCATGCCGAACCAGCCACACAGCCCTGAGAAGAGCCCGGCGACCGGTACACCCAGGGCAGTCCAGAGCGGCTGGATATCGAGCAAGCCCAGGACAGCCAGAATCGCAACGAGTGCCACGAAGACGATGAACACGACCCTGTACTGGCGTACGAGGTAGGCCATCGCTCCTTGGCGAACGGCCTCGGCAATCCGGATCATCTCCGGCTCGCCTTCACTCTTGCTCATTACGCTGCGGCTGAAACCGAAAGCAAAGATCAACGCCAATACCGCACCAATAGGTGCAATGAACCAGACCCAGGCGTTGTCGACGATGTTCTGGATATCCGCCAATTGAAGTGCCGTCACGTCACGTACTCCTCAAATGCTGACTCGAGGTCATTCCTGGATTTCAACGATGCCGGTCGCGGCATCGGGTGCATGCAAGACTTTTTTCGGTTGTGCTGTCCGGAAGAAGGAAAGGCAGGAGGGTCGATCACTACTCGTCACGTGTCCATTCCTTCAATACACCCGTCCGTTCCCGGGAGAGAACATTCAGGATCAACGACTACCGCCACGTCCACCTCCACCACCGCCACCGCCGCCGCCGCCGCCGCCGCCACGACGTGGTCCGCCGGGGCCGCTGCTTCGACGATTATTACTTGGACCACCTCCGGGCAGGGCCATCCGAGCAGCACGCGAAATTGCCTTTCTCATGGCACGTCGGCGACGCTCCGATGGCTTTTCGAAATACTGGCGGCGCTTCACGTCCTTCGTCAGACCTTCCTTCTCACAGAGCTTCTTGAAGCGCCGGAGCATCTGGTTGACGGTCTCGCCCTGCCTGGATTTGATTCGAATCGCCATATGGGGTGTTTGATCCAACCTTGAGGTTCAAATGAGCCGCGTATTAGAGCGTTTTTGGGGGTAGGCCGCAAGGGGGTCCCGAGTGTAAACACTGCATTTGAACCTCATAATCGGGCATATTGCCTCCACAAGGCCAGCAGGAAGGGCTGAATCCGACCACAACTGCTCTACCATGCCCGGAGGCCCACGAAGGAGCTTGGGTAGATGAAGGTTGTTATCGATACCTACAACGCACTGCACGTGACTGGGATCCTCCCGCCTGAACTGGCTGGACTTGATGCCCCCGGGCTGGTCGACCTCATGTCCCGTGGCAGGTGGAGCCGGAACCAGGTGCTTCTCGTCTGTGACGGTGTGCTTCCAAGGGGCCATCGGGACATCAGGCGTGGAGGTATTGGCACCATCCACTCCGGGGCCGACAAGGAAGCGGATGACATCATTGAAGAGATCATTGCACGCAGCGATGCCCCTTCGAGCATGCTCGTCATCAGTTCGGATCAGCGTGTTGTACGTGCAGCAAGGAAACGCAAGTGCCATACGATGTCCTCCGAGGTGTTTCTTCGCACACTCACCCATGACCATGAAAAGGCGAGTCATCGACGGAAAAACCGCAAGGATGCGCCGCGGCCTGCTGGCAAACTCAGTCGCAAGTCGGTTGAGGATTGGCGCACCCAGTTCGACATCGATGAGGATGACATTGCTGAATTCACCCAGTTGGAGGATGCCTCCCGGGCACCGGTGAAGAACACGAATGACCATGTCCATCAAGTTCGACCACCCTCACCAGGAACACCATCGGTACATGCAGAACCCCCACTGCCCGATCACATCATCGAGGAAGCCATGCGCATGCTCGAGGAAGAAGAGACTCAGGGATAGAGAGGCTGGATGTCCCATCCCTCGGGCGTGGCACGGTACAGAACACGGTCATGCAGCCGTGCCTCACGACCTTGCCAGAACTCGACGGTCTCGAGCGCAACCCGGTACCCGTACCAGTGTGGTGGTCGGGGGACATCACCACCTTCGAAACGCAGTTCCATGTCGGCATAGGCCTGCGTGACGGCTTCACGACTCGGGCATGGCCTTGACTGCTGACTTGCCCAGGCTCCCAATTGGCTTTCACGACTGCGTGTTGCAAAGTAGGCGTCCGCATCAGCATCATCAACACGAGCCACCACGCCCTCGATGCGGATCTGCCGTCCTAGTTCATCCCAGTGAAACAGCAGTGAGGCCCTGGGATTCACCGCAAGCTCCAGGCCCTTGCGACTTTCGCTGTTGGTATAGAACACCGCACCCCTTGCATCGAATCCCTT
>JAYZBD010000096.1:0-3493 GCA_036339395.1 Planctomycetota bacterium
CACGGCACAAACTGCTGTGCCCGAAGGATACATCGTGATTGGGTGGCACAAATGGGCCCCGCTGCTGCTGAAGGAACTCAATGACCACCTTGCACCTGGTTCATCCCTGAAGGTTGTCTATGACTCCGACTACACGAGAGGGCCAGGAGACGAACTGCTGCAATCCCTGAACAACATCAAGATTACTACTCAAACGGCACATACCTCCCGGCGTGTGGATTTGGAAAAACTGGATCTCGGAGCCATCGACGAAATCGTACTGCTCAGTTACCGCGACAGCCTTGACAGGCAGTCGGCGGACAGTCGAACCCTGCTGACCCTGGTCCATCTGCGTGAATTTGTTGCCAACTCCGGGAGGCCCATTGGCATCGCCAGTGAGTTGCTCGACGCTCGCAACCGCGCCCTGGCCAACCGCGGTCGCGAGGATGACTTCATTGCAAGCGAGGAACTGGTCAGCAATGTCATGGTTCAACTCTCGGAGAACCCACACCTTTCGCTTGTCCTCGACGAATTGCTCACGGCAGCGGGATCGGAGATGTACCTGCGATCTGTTGACCAGTACATCGAGCCCAATACCCGGATCTCATTCGGTGCAATCGTCCAGGCTGGACTGGACAGGGGTGATGCGGTCATCGGGGTCCTCGACCGTGATCCAACCAGGCCTCTCCCTGACCTTCGGCTCTCGATCGACAAGAACGAGGAAGTGCTCCTGGGCTCTGAAGATGCAATCGTCGTAGTCGCAAAGGATTGATCTCAAGCGGCTGGAGCAGGCCACCAAGTCCGTTCGTCCATACACTACGCCTTGCGGGTAGACTTCCCTTCCTTCACTCAACCCAGAGAAACACACCTGATGTCCACGATTCCATCTTCCCATTCACACGTGCCGATGCAGCGTGGCGCGAGGATGATCGTGTTGATCTCGGTCATCCTTCCCCCGTTGGCGCTCCTCACGGTCATGTGGCTTGCCTGGGGAAACGGATTCGGTGTACTCGACCTGTCGCTCTTTGCCGGGATGTACCTGGTCTGCGGCATGGGGATCACCATCGGGTTTCACCGGTACTTCACGCACAAGTCCTTCGAATGCCCACGCTGGGTCAAGATCATGCTGGGCATTTCCGGCTCGATGGCGGTGCAGGGCGACCTTGCCTGGTGGTGCGCCGTGCACCGGAAGCACCACCAGCATTCCGATGAAGAGGAAGACCCGCATTCACCGCATGTTGGAAGCGAGAGTCGCGTTCGTCGTTTCCTCTATTCCCACTTCGGCTGGCTCTTCCGGATAGAACAGCCGGACCTGCAGCGCTACGTGCCTGACCTCGAAGCCGACCCGGACCTGCATCGAATCACCCGGCTCTTTCCCCTGTGGGTAGTCCTGAGCCTGGCGATTCCAACGATCCTTGGCGGTGTCATCAGTGGTACCTGGCTTGGCGCATTCACCGGACTGCTCTGGGGTGGGCTGGTGCGCATCTTCTTCGAGCACCACGTCACCTGGAGCGTCAATTCGGTCTGCCACGTCTGGGGCAGGCAGCCCTACGAAACGCATGACCACAGCCGGAACAACCCGATCGTCGGCGTACTGGCACTCGGTGAAGGATGGCACAACAACCACCACGCGTTCCCAACCTCGGCACGCCATGGGTTGAAATGGTGGCAGTTTGATTCCAGTTGGGTCATCATCCGCCTCATGTCGCTTGTCGGCATGGCAAGCAAGCTCAAGACTCCCACTGCTGAACGCATGGCACGCTCCGAGGTTGAACAAGAGCCGGATGCAACCACGCCGAATCCTGCAGAGGTTCTTGTCGAGACCAAGCCTGGACAGGTCGAACACGCTCCCGAATCCCTGACTGCCGAATAGAGTCGCCAGTCCCTTGAAGACAGCATGCCGTGGCTCTTCATGTCACATATGTGGCGCCTTTACCGGACGCAGGGACTTTCCAATGAAGACTTCTGAACAATCACTGGACACCACCCCGGGATCGCCGGATACTTCCCCAGTCATGCGTTTTCGTATCACAACCTGTCTTGTCCTTGCGGCCATCATGCTTCAAAGCGTGTTCGGTGGTCTCCAGGGAAGTGTCGTCATCTGCCTCGGCGGTGGACACGAGCATGAGCAGGTTGCAGCCACCGAGCAATGCGAGTGGGGATGCAGCCATCACGACGAGTTGGTGACCCCGACTTCCGACGAGGAACACATTGCCAACTGCGACTGCACCGACATCGAACTGGGCTTGATCACCCTGCTCAGAACGCCTCGCGGCGTGGACCACGACCTCCAGGTCGTGCTTGCAGCGCCCCTCGAGGTCGCCAGTGTTCAGCATGACCATGCGGAGGCATCCTCTCCTTCAATGCGAGGTCCTCCAGGGATCCTGCAAGACGATCCTGGCACGAGCCATCGACTCACTGTCGTGCGTTCAACTCGCCTGATCATCTGAATTCCACACAACACTTTCTCAACTGCCCACATGGCTGATGCCATGCGGGTTGCGTTGTTGTGGATTTCGACAGGAGAGTTCTGTAATGACATTCGTTTCGCCACCGCCCCATCGGGGATCCTCGTGGCGTACACATTCCCCGCTGCTTGCGGCATTGGTGCTGGTCGGCTGCCAGTCCTATGAACCTGCGCCCCTCGATATCGGGGCCTACCGCGAGTCGCTCGACGACCGGCTGATCGACACCGAGCCGATCTCCGCATTCGCTCGTCGCCTCCAGGCTGCTGGCGAAGACGTCCCCGCGCGCTTCGATCCGACCGACGGCATCTCGCACGCCGAGGGCGAGGTTCTTGCCTTGTTCTACAACCCGGACCTCCGCATCACGCGACTCGAGGCCGGTGTTGCATTGGCTACATGGGACACTGCCGGCCTCTGGGAAGACCCGGTGTTCGGATTCGATGCCGCCGAGATCATCTCGCCATCAGCCCCATTCGAATACGGGCTCATGGGCAGCCTGACCATCCCGATCTCCGGACGACTCCAGGTGGAGAAGGAACGGGCCGGGGCCGCCTACGAGGCACGACTCCGATCCATCGTCGATGCGGAGTGGCGAACCCGCGCCGAACTTCGCAGAAAGTGGGCTGCCTGGGCGGCCGCCGTGGCGCAGGCGGAACTGCTTGACGACATGATCGGCCAACTGGAGGAAATCAACGACATCGCCGACCACCTCGAGGCTGCCGGCGAACTGAACCGGGTTGAACGTCGACTCCTTCATATCGAGCAGGCTGATCACATGGTTCAGGCCACCGAGATGGACCTGCAGGTCCTCAAGGCCGAGGCCGACCTGCTTGACGTGCTTGGACTCCCCCCCGACGCCATGGATCTGTTGATCCCCTCCTTCCCGGAGACCTCGATTCCGGAAGTGGATGACGTCACCGTACGCCTGGTTGATGCCAACACCGAGCTGGCCGTGCACTTCGCCGAGTATCGCATCGCCGAAGAGACCCTTCGGCTTGAAATCAAGAAACAGTTCCCTGACATCGTGATTGGATCGGGCTACGGAACAC
>JAYZBD010000097.1:0-22485 GCA_036339395.1 Planctomycetota bacterium
GGGGGGGCAGTTCAAGCCGACTTTCCGAGGTGTACACAGACTGAATCGTGACGAGGACGGCAGGGTCCGGTGTGTTGCCTGCTTCATGTGTGCTACGGCCTGTCCGGCCAATTGCATTCACATCGTCGCAGAGGAATCTCCCTGGGAAGACCGGGAAAAGTACCCGAAGCAGTTTGATATCGATGAACTTCGCTGCATCTTCTGCGGGATGTGCGAAGAAGCGTGCCCCGTCGATGCCATCGAGTTGACGCCACGCTACGAGGTGGTTGGCTTGACTCGAAACGAGATGGTCTTCGACAAGACGAAACTGCTCGAGGTATTCGACCAGACGATCCAGGAGAAGCCCATGTAAAGGTCCGGGTCCCGCTTGCAGAGGACTCCCCAGCCAGCCTGGCCCGGCCCCAATGGGACACCCGAATAGCCGGGGTATTTCGTGCCCGTCCTTGAATCTCGAAAAAAGCCTCCTCCTGATATCCATAAAGGGACTTTCTAGTCTTGACGCTGGATAACTCACGCGTGATACTGGTCTCAGCCGGTGACCGCTTGGTGAAGCGGCTTTCCGGCTTGCACGAGGAGTACCACCCTTCACAATGCACTCGACACTCAGGACTGGATCAGTACAGACCGGTCATCGAGTGCACATGCGGGGTGAGTTTGACAGCACAGCGGTCTTCGGATGCCTTGGCGTTCGACAACGAATGGGGTACTTGGACAGATGGCCACCACGACCAAGAAGGACCTGATCGACCGTATTGCCGAAGAAACAAATCAGAAGCGCACCGTTGTCAAGAAGACGGTTCAGAGTTTCCTTGACAATGTCATTCGAGAACTCAGCGACGGGAACAGGCTTGAGTTCCGCGACTTTGGTGTCTTTGAATTGCGAGAGCGTGCACCACGAATGGCACAGAACCCGCGTACGCTTGAACGAGTACCGGTTCCTGCGAAGAAGACAGTCAAGTTCAAGGTCGGTCGCCTCATGAAGGAGGCCATCGAGATTGATGTGAAGAGCAAGGTGGAGAAGGTGGATTCCGAGGTTGAAGTAACGCCCAGGCAGGCGGCTTCAACTTCAGCCACTGGCTGAGAACACCCTGTTTCCGGGGGAGATGCTGCGGCACGAGTTTCGTGCCGCCTTTCATTTCATGCCCGTCTGTCGTGATGGTCGAATCACCAGGTACGGAATCACATGTAGGATGTCCTCGATCGAGGAAGCGAGAGGGGAAGAATGGAGCGGATGGAAGCAGTGATCGAAACTACGAATGTATCTCCTCGCGAGGCTGATTCCCGTCGCATCGCGAAGTTGCTGGAGTCGCTCCCTCCGCATGCCATCGAGGCTGAAGTGAGCCTGCTCGGCTCGATTCTGCATGATCCCGACTGCCTGGCGGATGTCCTCCAGATCGTGACCAGCGCAGAGGACTTCTTCCAGCCGACAAACGGCGTCATCTTCAAGACCGCGGTCAGGATCTACGAGGAGCATTCTGCTGTCGACATCGCCATGTTGACCCAGGCCTGTGCCGACAGCGGCACGCTTGATGCGGTCGGGGGAGTGAACTACCTGGTCCATCTTGCGGAATCGGTTCCAACTGCTGCGCATGCAATTCACTATTCCCGCCTTGTCAAGGAGAAGTCGGTCATACGCAGGCTCATCGAGACTGCCGGGCAGATCCTTCATGATGCATATGAGAATCCCGACCAGGCACAGGATGTACTTGCGAATGCAGAGCAGCGGATCTTCCGTATTGCACAGCAGATGGAAATGCGGCAGGCAAGTGATCTGCGAGACCTGATTTCCACGACCATGGCGCAGATCGAAGCGCGGGATGGAAAGTCCATGACCGGTATTGCAACCGGGTATGGAGAACTCGATCGGATGACAGGGGGTCTCCAGGATGGAGAGATGATCATCATTGCCGCTCGACCTTCGATGGGCAAGACGGCGCTCGCCTTGAACATCTCCGAGCATGTTGCGCTCCAGTCCAGGGGTGTTGCCGTCTTCAGCCTCGAGATGGGATCGACGCAGCTTGTGCAGCGACTGCTTGCATCAAAGGGTGGTATCAACGGGGACAGGCTCCGCAGAAACATGCTCCGCGAGGAGGACTTCAAGTCCCTGATGATGGCGTGTGATGCCCTGCATGATGCGCCCATCTTCATCGACGATACGCCTGGTCTGAATCTGGTCCAGTTGCGGGCCAAGGCCAGGAGAATGAAGCAGAAGCATGACATCGACCTGGTCGTCCTGGACTACCTCCAGTTGATGACGGCAGGGCATCGACCGGAAAACCGCCAGCAGGAAGTCAGTTCGATCAGCCGCGGAGTGAAGGCCATGGCGCGCGAGCTCGATGTTCCAGTCATCTGCCTGAGCCAGCTCAACCGTGCTGCGGAGCACCGCGAGGGTCATCGCCCGAGGATGAGCGACCTTCGTGAATCAGGGTCCATCGAGCAGGATGCCGATGTGATCATGCTCCTGCACCGTGAGGAGTACTACCACCCCGACCAGGAATGGCGTGACGCGAACCCGGACAAGATCGGAGAGGCGAGGATCGAGATTGCGAAGCAGCGAAATGGTCCGACTGGTCGATTCCGACTGACGTGGAATGCCAGGACAACGCGGTTCCACAACTACTCGCCGGCATCGCCTCCCATGGACTCGACTGCCCCCGAGGCGGCACCTTCCGCAGGATCGGGATGGTCCAATCCCCCGGCCGACTTGTCGGATGATGATCTGCCGATCTGATGTTCCGTCATTCAGCCTTGGGCTGTGCCGAGTTCCAGCCACGTTGAACCGACGAGGAATCCCAGGTACATCATCAGTAATGCAATGCCTTCGATCCGGCTCAGGGTTCGCGCACTTCTTGCAAGCGGCAACAGGAGCATCGTGAAGACGAGCAGTGCTGCAAGCGACCACCAGCCATTGACTGGTATGGCGACGGGGTGAACGATGCTCGTTACTCCCATGACGAGCACGATATTGAACAGGTTTGATCCTACGACCGTGCCAACAGCAAGGTCCGAATGGCCTCGTCGAGTTGCGATGATGCATGTAATTATTTCTGGAAGCGTCGTCGCGATGGCTACGATTGTCAGCCCGATGATTAGATCTGAAACACCAAGGTGTTCAGCAATGGCGACAGCTCCTTCCTCGGCCGCCTTTCCTCCGATCATGAGGAGGATGAGGCCGGAGAGGAGGATCACCGTGCTGAGAGAACCTGATCTCAGGTGTTTGCTTTCACCAGGCACGATGTCACTGGTTGACTCGGTAGCAAGTGCATCCGAGGTATCTGCCTTGCTTCTTCGATGCCATTGAAGACAGATGAAGAGGGAGCCCAGCAGAAGGATGATCCCGTCGATCCGGTTGTACCCGGCTTCATCTTCAACGCCCGGTGGGAGCCATGCAAGCAGAAGAAAGACAAGCGTGACAACAATGAGCCAGGGAAGTTCCAGGCGTATGATCCTGCTGCTGATCATCAGGGGTGCTGCAAGGGCACTGAGGCCGAGGACCAGGCCGATGTTGGCAATGTTCGAACCCACCACATTGCCAAATGCAAGCGACGTTTCTCCATCAATCGCTGCGATGACATTCAATGCCAGTTCCGGGGCACTGGTGCCGAAGGCAACGACAGTCATTCCAATGACAAGTGCGCTCACACCCATCCGCCGGGCAAGTGTGATCGCCCCCTCAACAAGCCAATGCCCCCCCAGGAGCATCAGGAGGATGCCTCCGACGAGGCCGATGATCGACCAGGGGACTCCAAGGGTCTCATTCGCAAGTAATTTCAGGGAGGGGAGCATGCGCTGGTGCCGATTGTACGTCAGACACGTGTGTTGGCGATGCCGTACACCCTTACGGCTTCCCACACGAGAATTGGTGTAAATCCCGTATTCCAAGTTTGTCCGGGAATGGACCGTACGCATGGCTTTCGAAGAGGACAAGGCCAGGCTCCAGGCAACACTCCGTCGCGTTGGGGAAGGGGACGAAGAGGCCTGGCGAGAGATCATCGAGTCCTATGGACCGAGGGTCTATGCCCTCCTTTTCTCCCGTTGCCGCAACGCAGAATTGGCCGAGGAGATTGCTCAATCGACTTTCTGCACGGTGGTGACGAAGATCGACGGCTACCAGGAGCTGGGTAAATTCGAGCCTTGGCTCTTCCGTATTGCCATGAATCGACTGCGGGATGAAATGCGAAGGCGGGGCAGGCACGCGATTCCCGTCTCCCACGAGGTCTTTGGTGGTGTAGCCACTGGAGACAAACCGGGAGGGGCTGAACAGGAGCAACGCGACCTTGGGGAGGCCCTGTGGGGTGCCATAGGGGAGCTTGCTGAAGCCGATCAGCAGATCCTGCACCTGCGACACGTCTCTGAAATGAGTTTCAAGCAGATCGCCGAGGTACTTGATCAGCCCCTGGGCACGGTCCTGGCACGCCATTTCCGGGCCCTGAAGCGGCTCAGAGAGATCCTGGGAGATCCTGAGGGTCTCTTCTAGCAACATGGCATGGAAGCCCGATTTCCTGCAATGCAAGCCCCCCAGGGGGCGTTGAAAGGGTGAAGGACAATGAACGAAGACAAGCACGGTACATCTCGATCAGGCAGTGGGGGACACCCCCATTCCCAGGGCATTGAGCCACTTGGCGAGGGATATGACGACCTCGACCGGAAGCTCGATGCTCGTCTTTCGTCGACGTCTCATGAACTTCGCTCGACCCCCGTACCGGCGGGATTCATCGACAGGGTCTTCGAAGCTTCCATCGAGGCACGAAACGAGGCGGAAGCACCACTCTCATTTACTCGCGGACTGCCAAGGCGTCAGCCTGCAGCGTTGAAGCTGGTTGCGCTCGCCGCATGCCTTGGTATTGCCGTAACGGCGGCCCTGTGGCTCGTACGTGGCCAGCCGACAAGGAACGCGCCTGATCCCGTCGTTGCCATTGATATCCAGGCCCCTGGTTCATCTCTCGCAACGGATTCAATCACCTTGAGCAGCGAGGCCGAGTGGGCGATGCTCGCCTCTTCGCGTGACCATCGGCAACTTGAACGTCTCTCGACCCTGGTCGTAACCAGGGACATGGGTTTTGGTGACGTAACGGGTGACCTTGCATCCGTCATCGATGCCATCCATGATCCCCGTTTGCAGACCTTCGACCTGGAGTGGCAGCGATGAATACCTTGTCTCGATCATCACTCGCAACCGTTCTTCTTCTCGCGGGGATCTTTTCGATCATGCTCATGGCGAAGTCCCCCATCGTCCACGCCTACCAGGAAGCAGGCAAGCCCTTGCCTCCGGCATTTGCCGATCGATGCCTCGAGGTTGCCGAGCAGCTTGATCCCCAGTTCGCTGCAGAACTTCGATCGCTCTGCGAACTGGATCCGGCTGAATTCGAACGCGTCATTCGCCGGCAGGGCCCTCGCCTGACCGGGCTTGCAGAACTGCAGTCATCCGATCCAGTGCTCTACCAGAAGAAACTCATCGAGTTGAAGGCTGATGCCGAGGTTCATCGACTGGCGGTCGAGTTGCAGCAGTTGATCGATGAATCTCCTCGGAACACCGATCGAATCGAATCCCTCAAGAAACTGCTCCGAGGCCAGCTCCGCATCCGTCTTGGATTCGAGCTGCACAACCAGCAGCTCTACATCGAGCGTATCGAGGAACAGTTGGAATCGCTTCGATCGAGGTCCGCATGTGAACGGGAGCATTTCGACGAGGTCGTTGAATCCCAACTTGCCAGGATTACAGGTGAAGCGGAGCCGATCCAGTCCGTCTGTCCATAGTCGGCCCCGATACGCTCCTGCAGTTTCGTTCCCTCATATCATCTGCACATGGACAGTGCCCGAGTTGCCGGATGGATTCGGCCACGTCGCTCCGTTTCGGCGATGGGACGTCTTGGTGGTGTTGTTCTCATCGTCATGGTGCTCCTGTGCATCGTGACCCTCCCCTGGACTGCGGGCACTTCGCTTGCAGAAGATGGAACGTCGGGACCACGCCGATTCGAAGCAGCCAATCCGGACATTGCGCTCCTTCCACCATCCTGGGCGATTCATACAGACGCTGAACGTGACATCGTGGAATCCCACACCGGGGCCGGCTTCTTCATTTTCGGGACGGATCGCCTCGGTCGGGACATGCTTGTCCGTGTCCTTGCAGGTGGCGGCATCAGTCTCCTGATCGGCTTGGCGGCAGCAGCGACAGCGGTCACCATTGGAACGATCGTGGGAACCCTGGCCGGGTGGAGAGGGGGTTGGACGGATGCCGTGTTGATGCGCTGTGTCGACGTGCTGTATGGCCTCCCGGCGATCCTGCTGGTTGTTCTCCTGGCCGTGGCCATTGACGGGGCCAGGGAGAATTGGTTCGATGCTGATACCGGGACATCCCTGCTCATCAATGCCTTGACACTCTGGATCGCAATCGGCGCCATCAGTTGGTTGACGATCGCCCGGGTCATCAGGGGGCAGGTCATGAGCCTCAAGGCTCGCCCCTTCATGGAAGCATGCCGAGCCATGGGAGTTCCCTGGCCCAGGCAGTTCCTGCGGCACCTTCTTCCAAATCTCATTGGTCCGCTGATTGTCTATGCCACGCTCACCGTACCCATGGCCATGCTTGCCGAGGCATTCCTGAGTTTCCTTGGTATCGGTATCCGGGAGCCACTTCCCAGCTGGGGCAACCTTGCTGCCGATGGACTCAGCGAGATCAACCTGGTCCGCTCCCGATGGTGGCTGCTGATCTGGCCATGCCTCTTCATCGCACTGGCACTCCTCTCGTTGAACCTTGTCGGGGAATGGCTGCGAACCGCCCTGGATCCAAGGCAGCGTGAACAGGGCGTGGCACCATGAGCAATCTCCTCCAGGTCTCCGGTCTCTCGATCGAGGCGGTGAACGCCGCCGGGGCATTGCGACGTGTCGTTGAAGGCATCTCGTTCTCCATCGAATCGGGCAGGATCCTGGCACTGGTCGGGGAGTCGGGCAGCGGCAAGTCCCTGACAGCCCTTTCATTGCTCGGTCTTCTTCCTTCCGGCGTTCGTGTTGCAGAAGGGTCGATCAAGCTGCGAGGTCGAGAACTCCTCGGGATGTCACACCACCAGTGGCGAACCATCCGTGGATGTGATGTGGGAATGATCTTCCAGGAACCGATGACTGCATTGAATCCGGTATTCAGTATCGGGGAACAGGTTGCAGAGGTTCTGCGACACCATGGTCGACTCGATCGACGGAATGCAAGGCGGGAAGCAGTTGATCTGCTGGAACGAGTGGCGATACCAGAACCCGGCCGATGTGCTCGCTCATATCCACATGAACTCAGTGGAGGCATGCGCCAGCGGGTTGTTGCAGCCATGGCAATTGCCGCCAATCCCTCGATCCTCGTAGCGGACGAACCGACAACGGCCCTGGACATCGGTTCGCAGAATGCAATCCTCGACCTGATCGAAGGGTTCGCGCGTGCGGATGGCCTTGGGGTTCTGTTGATCAGCCATGACCTGGCCCTTGTTGAAGAACGAGCAGATCACGTGTGTGTCCTGTACCAGGGTCATGTCTGTGAGACGGGGCCCGTGGAGGCGGTGACCGGGGACCCTCGCCATCCCTATACGCGTGGCCTCCTGTCCTGCACACCACGCTTATCCAGTCGAAGCCGGACCCTTCCCACGATCGAGGAGGTCGTCGAGGATCCCTCGAGCGAGTGTGTTGACACGGATGCAGGGCGATTTCGGGCCTGGTGGCCGGGTCTTCCTGGAGGCTACCAATTGGAATCAATCGGCCCGGAACGCCTTGTAGGGGTGCGTCAGGGCAGTTGACCTCCATTTGCTGGCCCTCTTTTTGAAACCTTTTAGAACCCGTGAAGGGTTTTTCCTCGTACTTGATTCTCGGGGGGAGAACTCAATACAAGGGGGTTCCATCATGGTCCGGCACATACACGCAACCTTGAACCAACTCATCGACACCTACTTGTCGATTCCAACGGCAGCAAGCCGTTCAGCCTTGCACAAGGCCCTGTTCGGGCTTTCCCGCTGGCACACCATCCAGCTTGGCAATTGCGAGGATCGCCCTCCGTACATCGAGTACGAGGATGGAGAGCCGGTACTGCTCGTCTTCACTGATGCCGAGCGTGCCTCCTCCGCAGCCCGATCCTGGATAGAGGACCGAGTCGAGACGCATGCAACCATCGAATCCATCTCCCTGGTGAATATCCTGCCTGTTCTCGAGGAACTCAAGGAATCCGGGATCGTGTCACTTCGCTTCGACCACGGTCCGCGAAGCGTCCTTGTCCCGATTGAAGAAGCCATCGAGCTTGCAACTGTTCATGTCAAGCCGTTGAAGAAGGACATCGACACGCTCGTGAAGGCTGCCATCGAAGGCCTGGGTCCAGTCGCGGAACCGGAACTCTGGAACGCCGTACGAGAACTGCCAAACTGGTACCTCGTAGCGGATGTCGATGAAAGTGAAGACCCGCTTGTCTGGATTCTGCACGATGAGCCCTGCGTGCTCGTCTTCACCGACCAGGCGAAGGCTCGATCCTATGCGGTTGAACATGGGCTCGAGGGATGCACGACCGATGCAGGTCGCCTGATCGAGGTTGATCCTGAACGGGCCCTGCATTGCTTCAGGGATCTTGCACGTCGCGGAGTCGCGGGAGCAGTCTTCAACGACGGCCCCTACGGGTTCTACGCCTCGTTGAACCAGTTGTGTGACAAGGCCGCCTGATCAGGGCTATTCGTCCAGGTCCTCACATTCGATGGATGCTTCTTCGCCGGAGAGTTTCTTCTCCAGGTAGCGTTCAATCCAGCGTTCGAAGGACTTTCCTGCAGCAGTATCCTTCCCGCTGAATCGGATTTCCTCGATCGACTCGACCTGGATGCTCCTTCGATCGTCTTCTCCCTTGGCAAGACAGTTCAATTCTGCGCCGGGACCCGTGCTTCGACTGAACACGTAGCACTCGAGCTCCGAACCATCGCTCATCAGGAGTGTCACATCTCCCCTGTAATCGATCGCCCAGTCGAGCCCGGTATTGAACCGATCGTTCTCACTGCAACGAACGGAGAGTCCCTGCGAAGGACTGTCATCTGTGGAGTTCACGGGTTCAGTTCCCGCCCCGTCTCGGGGTCAAGGATCTTCCATCCGCAGATACGCGATATCCGCATCATCACGAGGTATGCGATCTCCTCCTCGACGATCGTCAGCAGCATCTGCTCGACGGGGTCCTTCTCAGGTGGGAGGTCGATGCGTACACCGGGGCCGAACAGGGCATCTTCGCCCTCGCGTTCCGGGGCGGTATTCAATTTCGACAACTGCTCGACGATCTCCTTGCGACTGCCGATGGGCAACAGTCCATTGCTTCCTGATTCAGGTGACTGGATGACGAAGGTGTGGTTCAACTCATGCTTCCATTCGAACAGGGCGGAGACGCATTCTACTCGTTGCCAAGTGGCCTGCATTCGTCCAGGAGATTGGATACGGTCTCTATCAGGGAATCAAGGGGCACCGGTTTCGTCAGGTAGGCGTGGACACCCAGCCCACGCGCATACTCTTCGTGTCGACGGCCCTCGTTGGCCGTCACCATGATGATGACCGGAGGCGAGTCTGCGGCAAGCAGTTCTTCAAGCACGAGGAACCCGGATCGCTTGGGCAACATCATGTCCAGCACGATGGCCTCGGGCTGATGGACTCTCCAGGAGGAAATCGCCTGATTTCCATCTTCTGCTCGAAGTGTGCGAGCGCCATCGGCGCGAAGTGCCAGGTCGAAGCTGTCAAGAACATCCGGGTCATCGTCTACGACGAGAACAAGCCTTCCTTCCAGCCTGTTTCTCATCGTCGTGCTCCCTGTTCAAGGGCTGATCGCTCCGACCATTCGACGATTCGTTCGACTTCATCACCCGTCATCCATGGGAGAGCGGCGATCTTCTCTCTCGTTGCCTGTGGAATCGGTTTTCCTTCGCGTTCATGTCGCGGGCGACTCTTCCATCTCCGGTGAAGCCAGAGGTATTGTTCCGGGGCACCCCTGATGAGCGTCTCGATGGCCCTGTTGTATCGAGCCGTAATGTAGAACAGGGGGTCATCCTGGTCGACCCAATCGCCGGGTTCGATGACATCACTGCAGATGCATTCGAACTTGAACTGCTGACCGACACGCCGTGCCTGAGAAACAACGATCGGGGTCTCGTACCGCATCGCCAGCAGGCCGATGGACTTGTAGGACGAAGCGAGCCGTCCAAAGAAGGGGACGAACAAGCCCTGGTCGCCTGCATTCTGATCCGCAATGAAACCCAACTGCTCTCCGTCTTCGAGTCGCTTCTGGAGTTGGGGCGCCGCACCCCACTTCTCGAGAATCTTCAGTCCATGGGCTTCCCGGATACGCATGACCCAATTGTTGATCAGCGGGTTGTCCAGGGGGCGGGCCAGCGCAGTGATGGGATAGCCACAGACCGCCAGTACATAGCCCAGCATCTCCCAGTTTCCACAGTGTCCGGTCAGCATCAGCAGTGGATCACCCTTGACGAGTTTCTCGAGAACCGGCTGTACACCCAGCATGTTCACGTGATTCGGCCAGGTATCCGGTGTGACCAGTCGTGTCATGGTGATGGAATCGACCATGGCCAGTTGAACCATCGATTGGAATGACTGCTCGGCAATCAACTCGATGCGATCCTCATCCCATTCCGGGAAACTCCAACGCAGGTTTTCAATGCAACGATGTCTCCGTCCGGAGTTCATCCGGTAGAGGGTGGATCCCGCTGCCGCCGCTGTCTGGAGGTTCTGCTCATGTGAAAAACACTGCAGGAGTCCCGCTACGAATCGCAGTGGGAGGTACTGGCTCCAATGAACAAGTGCAGATGCGTTTCGTGCCATGGTGCCACCCTGAGCGGGGGAGATGCCTTGGGTGATGAGACCTGGTTGCCGCAGCGGGGTGCGTGGAATCAGAGGCCTGTATCGCCCGTGAGAATCTGGAGTCGATTCGCGTTGAGAACGGGAATCTGGGCGTCAAGAGCCTGGTTGTACAGGGACTGGTAGGTGTCGAAGATCAGTCTCTTCTTGAAGTACTCCTGCTTCAACTGCAGGCTTGCATCTTGCTGCATCGGCATTGGTTTCGTGGGTGTGAGTCCAAGCACGAGGAAGTCGAGATCGGCAGGCAGTGTTTCGCCGTGAACGACCTCTCCGCCCCAGCTCTCGATCTGGCTTCGAAGGAAGGCGGCTTCCTGTTCAGTGGCATCGGTATCACCATCGATGTCGAACTGGCCATGAACCAGGAACTTGAACTGGTAGTCAGGGCTGTAGATTGCATTTGCAATCACGTCTTCCCGGACGACAGGACGTCCCCGGGTCGTCCGGGTGATCTTCGCAGTGGAGGTGGAGTCCCCGACCTTGATGACCTGGAGGCTGGCTTTCCCTCGTGGGAAGTCGCCATTCTCATCAGGCCGGATCTGGGCAGCGTCTCCGTAGACTTCGAACTTCATCCCGAGCACGATTCGGTCTTGTCGTCCTCGATCGATGTAGACCTGGTCATTGGAGCCGGCGATGTCGATCACGGTTCCATCAACGAGGGTTGCCGGATCCTTGGGCTTGACCCTGGTTTCATCGATGATCTCGCTGAGTTCGTCGAGCTTGCTCTTGAGTTGAAGTTTCTCCTGCCTCAGGTCGGCCACATCTCCATTCAGGTTCGAGATGTCATCCGTGTATCGATCGCGCAACTTGTCCCGGCTGGTTTCCATCATCTGGCGGACATCAGCGATTTCGGCCAGGTGTTCATCGGTCGCGGTTCGATATGTTTCCAGTTGCTTGCTTTCGGCGGCAAGCAGCGTATCTCGTGAGCGACTGGCTGTTTCAAGTTCGGACGTCAGGTTGTCTCGTCCTGCTTGGAGAGCAGAGACTCTATCCTGGAGGCTGTCGAGTTCGTTCCGGGTATCGGCCACCTTCCGCTCAAGATCCTTGACGGTGTTGTAGAGTGTCATGCCGTTGTCAACACCTGAAAATCGTTGCTTGATCGATGCAATGCTTGCATCGGGATTGCCATCGACCCAGGCTTTCAGTGCGTTGTGTTCGTCCATGACGTAACCGAGAACCGACTTGCGCTCCTTGTCGGCAGCAGCCTTGATGGTCTGGAACTGCTCCGAGTTCCTCTCGTTCTTTCGAGCAAACTCATCCAGTTGCTCCGTCATCTTCTGGACGTTCTCAATCTGGCTCGTCTTCCCTGTGTAGAAGAGGACCGAGACCACCAGCAGAAAGACGCTGATGAGGATGAAGACGACGAGGGATACGATGACGCCTGTACCAGCGTTCGAACGAATGGCCATGGAGGCACTCCTGTGGGCATCAGCCCTTCCTGGACCCGTGCGAAGCAGGGGTCGACAACCTGGGTGAACATGGAAGTTTCCCCACACGATGGGGGAGCGTCAAGCGTTCCGTGAAGGAAACCATGATTCCCCCCCCTGAATGGTCCCAAGGAGGCCTCTGGGGTCTTGTATGGGGGTCCAGTGGACCGTATCCTCACCTGTTCGACTCGGAACCATGCCCATGAAAGATGATCCAAGCCAACTTCTGAAGGACCTCGGGCGGCATCAGCTGGTTGATGGCTATCCCCTGCTGGTGGATCTTGATCGCAGTCATGGTTCGTGGATCCATGACCGGATCCACGACTGCGAGTTCCTCGATGCATTTACATGCTTTGCTTCCTGGCCCATCGGGTACAACCACCCCGCCTTTCATGAGCCCGAAATGCTTGAGACGTTCAAGAGAGCTTCCCTGAGCAAGGTCTCGAATTCAGACCTCTATTGCGAGGATCTCTGCCGATTCGTCGACACCTTTTCGATGCATGCAACTCCGGAAGGATTTCCCCATCACTTCTGGGTTTCCGGTGGTGCACTTGCAGTTGAGAACGCCATGAAGACGGCCTTCGACTGGAAGGCACGGAAGCTCGGGAGAACGAACTTCGATGATGCCGTAGAAGATCTCGTCATCCTTCACTTCAGGGAAGCTTTTCACGGTCGAACCGGATACACGATGAGCGTGACGAATACCCTCCCGGACAAGGTGGGCCTCTATCCGAAGTTCAACTGGCCCCGGGTACACAACCCGACGTCGCATTACGACCTCGAGGGGAATGTCTGCAATGACGTGGCTGCGGAGGAACTGCGAGCCTGCCAGGAAATCGAGGCGGCCTTCGCCGAAGCCGAGTCCGTGGGTCGACACATCGCCGGCATTCTCATCGAGCCGATGCAGGGCGAAGGCGGGGACAATCATTTCCGCCCCGAGTTCATGCAGGCGCTTCGAACGTATGCCGATGAGCATGATGCTCTTCTTCTCTATGACGAAGTACAGACGGGTTTCTTCGGATCCGGCAAGCCATGGTTCTGGCAGCACCAGGGTGTCGCTCCAGATGTCGTCGCATTCGGCAAGAAGACGCAGGTCTGCGGCATCTACGCTTCCAGGCGAGTCGAGGAAGTGGATGATCACGTCTTTGCACGATCGAGCCGGATCAACTCGACGTGGGGGGGGAATCTTGTCGACATGGTTCGTTGCCAGCGAATCCTCGAGATCATCGTCGAGGAGAATCTCGCGGATCACATCACGGCGATTGGCACGCACGTGATCGACGGACTTCGATCGATTGCCCGTGAAACCGAGGCATTCACGAATGTCCGCGGCAGGGGATCGCTGATCGCCTTTACGTTCAATCCCGCCGAAGCGAGGCGGGAGATGATTGCTGCACTTTTCGAGCGAAGGGTCATTGCCCTTCCCTCAGGGCAGGATTCCGTCCGATTTAGATTGCCATTGAACTTGACGAGGGAAGATGCGGATGAACTCCTGAACCGGGTTGAATCGTGTGTTCCACTGCTCACCCGTGCGTGAACAACACACGATGCCGAACGATGCTGACCTGGACTCCGCTGCAAGCGGAACACTTCGTCATGCACTCCGCGCACTGAGACATCTCCAGAAGCCGGATGGACACTGGTGCGCAGTGCTCGAGGGGGACTCGATTCTCGAGAGCGAGTACCTGCTGATGAAGTTCATTCTCGGCCAGGAGCATGAGCTGATGGCTGATGGTCGGGGTCGAGAGGTTCTTGTTCGGATTGCCGAAGGACTTCGTCGGCAACAGCGAGCAGATGGTTCCTGGGGGCAGTACCCGGGCTCGGGCATCGATGTCAGCGCAACCGTCAAGGCCTACCTGGCGTTGAAACTCATGGGAGACGACACGGAATCCGAGCACATGCGTCTTGCACGTGAACAGGTTCGATCCAACGGTGGCGCAGAGCGGTGCAACTCCTTCACGAACTTCTACCTTGCCTGCCTCGGGCAGGTGTCATGGAGTGCTGTTCCTTCGATTCCCCCGGAACTCGTTCTTCTTCCGAGGTGGTTCTACTTCCACCTGTCGAAATTGAGCGCGTGGACCCGGACGATGATCCTTCCCTTGTCGATCGTCACGACGCGACGACCCTCTCGTGCCCTGTCGGAAGACATGGGGATCAACGAGCTCTACCTTGACGAAGTCGAGCGCAACAGGCTGTCGAATACGGTTGAATCACCCCGCCATTGGCGATTGTTCTTCCGCGGCATCGACAAGGTGCTCAAACTGCTCCACCCGCTCGGGGGGACCCCGTTGCGAAGCACTTCGATGCGCAAGGTGGTCGAATGGATGCTCAAGCGGGCTTCGCAGGACGGGGTTGCCGCCACCGAGGGACTTGGCGCCATCTTCCCTCCCATGGTCTACCTCCAGATCGCCCTGATGGCGATGGGTTGGAAGCGGGAGCATCCCGTACGCCGACGAGCCGAGCAGGACCTGGATGCATTCTTCCTGGATCGAATCGAGGATGACGGTACGCCGACCATCCGTATCCAGCCCTGCTTCAGTCCCGTATGGGATACCGGGATTGCTCTCTATGCCATGACGGACTGCGGATTGGATCACGCTGATCCCTCCGTACAGGCGGCGGCAGGCTGGTTGCGAGAGAGGGAGTGCACCTTCCAGGGCGACTGGACCGACTCGGTCGCCCCGCGTCCGGGGTTCGGCGCCTGGTTCTTCGAATATCGAAACGCCTGGTATCCGGACGTCGATGACACGGCGATGGTTGCAATGGCGATGTATCGCAGCGGAGGCGTGGAGAACAAGGCAGCAGCCCGCCGAGGAGTCCAGTGGCTGCTTTCCATGCAGAACGATGATGGTGGGTGGGCCGCCTTTGACAAGACGGTTCATCGACAGGTACTCGAGTACATCCCCTTTGCAGATCACAACGCGATGCAGGATCCATCCTGCTCCGACATCACCGGCCGGGTGCTTGAGTGCCTCTCCTGGCACGGATTCACGACGGCAGATGCGCAGGTGAAGAAGGCCATCGAGTACATCAAGGCGACACAGGAGCCGGATGGGTCATGGATCGGGCGATGGGGCGTGAACTACATCTACGGGACGTGGCAGGCACTGGTCGGCCCGATCAATCTCAAGGTTGATCTCGGCGAGGAATGGATTCAGCGTGCTGCAGATTGGGTGCGAAGCGTGCAGAAGGAGGATGGGTCCTTCGGAGAATCCCCTGATTCCTACCTCGATCCCGGCCTGAAGGGAATCGGTCCTTCGACCGCATCCCAGACGGCATGGGCTGCGATGACGATGCAGGCTGTCCATGGGCCTGGCGACGAGGGCGTACAGCGAGCCATCAATTGGCTCGTTGCAACGCAGTTGGATGAACGTTCAGCAGCGGATCAGGCACGCAATCCAGATGGTGATCCAGTCGGTTCCTGGCACGAGCCCTGGTTCACCGGTACCGGGTTCCCGAAGGTGTTCTACCTTCGGTACCACCTCTACCGTCTCTACTTTCCGATCATGGCGATCGGAAGATACATTTCGGCGAAGGCCGACCTGGATTCCTGCGCCATGACCTCTGACTCCAAGGCCCCATCCACGACCTGATCAACTGAACGGGCAGGGATCGTGAAACGTCACGTCTTCACCCGTTGCCGGGTGCTTGACCGTGAGAATCGTTGCATGCAGCATCAATCGCGGACTGGCTTCAACGAGGTGATCCGGTGCATAGAGATCATCACCGAGTATGGGATGTCCGATGCTCTGCATGTGCAGCCTCAACTGGTGTGAGCGCCCGGTGACAGGTTTCAACTCGACATGGGTACGGTCAGTACCACGAACGAGGACCTTGAAGTGCGTCGTGGCTGATCGGCCACGCTCCTCGTCGATCACCTGTCGAGGCGGATGATCCAGGTCCTTCCTGATGGGTGCATCGATCACCCCGTCATCAATTGCAAGGCATCCTCCCACGAGCGCTTCATAGTGCTTCTCGACTTCACGATCCTGGAATTGTCGACTCAGTTCACGGTGAGCATCCGCATCCCTGGCCATGATGATCACTCCCGAGGTGTCGCGATCGAGTCGATGGACGATCCGGGCACCTGGGAATGCGTCCTCGGCTCTGCTTGCGAGGCAATCAGCCTTTTCCGGTCCGATTCCTGGAACCGACAACAGTCCCGGAGGCTTGATGAATACGATGATCCGGTTGTCGGAGAAGAGCACCGGGGGGAGCCCCGGTGGAGAAGGTGTTCGGGGTGCCCGGCCGTGCGACTCGTTCGTCTGGTCCATTGTCGGAGCCTATCATGTCGGATCCTCGCCGGGGACATGTGCCCCGGTTGCGTAGGATTGGAGCATCCATGTCGTTCCTGTTGAGTTTGTGCATCCTGCTTCTTGCCGATGAAGTGACTCCCAGCCGGGTGGAACCGATGCTGATCGATGCCGTGCAATTGACCTTTGCATCGGAGTTTCACAAGGCGGGTGAATCCTATTTCTCAGATGACGGCAGCCGCTTGATCTACCAGGCTGTTCCATCTCCACCCGAGGGGAAGGAGCCGGGTATCCACTACGGGATGTACGTCTCGGACGTGGTCAGGGACAGCGATGGCAGGGTTACTGGTCTTGAGAATACCCGTTGCATCACTCCCGCTGGTTCAGCGAATACCTGCGGATGGTTCTTTCCCGGACGCAATGACCGCGTCCTCTTTGCTACGACGACGAGTGCTCCCGTGGAAGAGGATGCACCGGGGTACCAGCGAGATTCCGGTGACTACCGATGGCAGTTTCCTCCTGAAATGAATATCGTCGCACTGGACCTTTCGGAAGCGGATGGAACGTCGAGGGCGTTCGAGCCACTCGTGACGGACGACAAGGCCTACCTGGCGGAAGGTTCGATCAGCCCCGATGGTCGACACCTTCTCTACACGTCGTTGGCAAGTGGAGATGGAGACCTGTGGGTTGCCGACCTGCAGAGCGGCACGAATCGCGCCCTGGTAGAGGCCGACGGGTACGACGGCGGTCCGTTCTTCTCGCCTGACGGACGTCGCATCACCTATCGATCTGATCGAAGGGGGGACGACTATCTCCAGGTCTTCGTCGCCGATCTCACGTTCGACGAAACGGGATCGATCGTCGGGATCGATCGTGAGTACCAGGTCACCAACAACGAGCATGTGAACTGGTGTCCGTTCTGGACACGGGATGGCAGGGCGCTGGTCTATGCAACAAGCCAGGTCGGACACCACAACTACGAGATCTTTCTCGTTGATGCCGATGGAGGTGAAGTGGATCGGCCAGTCCGCTATGGAACCGGTCGACGCCGCGTGACCAACGCCCCCGGTTTCGATGGTCTTCCAGCGTTTACGCATGATGGCGGAACGATGGTCTGGACAAGCCAGCGTGCAGGCGACTCGGGCAGTCAACTCTGGTGTGCCCGATTCAGGATTCCGGAACGAACGCTTCCAGGCCGATCTCCAGCAGGGTCGGACGACCATTGAAACTGCCGGCGCTCATCCTGTTGCTGCTGATTCTGGCACCTGGGTGTGAAGAACAGCGTGTTCAGTACAGGAAGATGCCCTCCTTCTATTCACGCATGGCGGACATGCAGGGAGGAAGGGACACCGTGCTGGAGGACGGCACGGAGATCAGGTTCATCCACCAGCAGCCCCGTGAACTGGACAATTTCACTGATCACACGGGCAAGAAGTTTCTCATGAGGGAGGAACTCGAGGATGGCTCGGTCTCCCTGAATGCCATCATGCCCGAGCACGTGCTCCTCCTCCTCCTCGATTGCCTCCAGGGCCAGGAGTACACGCTGTTCTGGGATGAAATGATTTCCACCTCGACGAAGGAGTGGTACGAGTCTGAAGGGGGAGGGCAAAAGGCCTGCATTGAGTTCCTCCGGATCAACAGGCGTGACATTGCCGATGCGCTGACAAGAATGAAGATGGGAACCGGGCTCAACGAAGTCGAGCGGATCCAGGTCGACGAGGAGATCATTCGACTTCGGCTTGCAGAGCATCTCAGGCACCGCTTCGCCTTCACCGAAGTGGATACCAGGTGGGAGGACGGCAAATACGTCCTCGTATCCATCAGGTAAGCCTGCAAGCACCTAGTCAGTGGCTGCTTCGGCTTCCTTTTCCTTCGGCTTGGTCGTGTCCTCGGGTATTGCCGTGCTGTCGAACTTCAGATGATCGGCATCCGGTTCATGGCTGAGGAGGAGTTTCTGACCAGGTTCATATTCGCCGCCAAGGAGTGCTTCAGCGAGTGGATCCTCGACGTAGCTGCTGATGGCTCGACGCAGCGGCCTTGCACCGAAGTCGGGATTGAACCCCTTCTCGATGAGGTAGTCCTTGGCCTTCTGGTCAAGTTCCAGTTCCAGGCCCTTCGCCTTGAGGCGTTCACAGACCTTTGCAAGCTCGATGTCGATGATCAAGTAGAGGTCATCCTTCACCAGGGGCCTGAAGACGACGGTGTCATCGAGCCGGTTGATGAACTCGGGCCTGAAGAACTTCTCGACCTCTGACATGAGAGAGGACTTCATGCGTTCATAGTCCTGGACTTCTTCACGCTTCCCGAAGCCGAAGGACTGGCCGCCCTTGATCATTTCGGCGCCGATGTTCGACGTCATGATGAGAATGGTGTTCCGGAAGTCGATCTTGCGACCGAAGGAATCCGTGAGGCGACCTTCCTCCATGATCTGGAGCAGCATGTTGAATACGTCCGGGTGAGCCTTCTCGACCTCGTCGAGCAGGACGACCGCGTAGGGCCTTCGCCTGATCTGTTCCGTCAACTGGCCACCCTCCTCGTAGCCGACGTAGCCGGGAGGCGCGCCGACGAGGCGTGAAACGGTGTGCTTCTCCATGTACTCGGACATGTCGAGGTAGATCATGGCATCCTGGTCCCCGAAGAGGAACTCCGCGAGGGCCTTGGCGAGCAGGGTCTTGCCGACACCGGAGGGACCGACGAATACGAACGAGCCCATGGGACGATTTGGATCCTTCAGACCGCTTCGAGCCTTGCGGATTGCCTTGGAGACCTGTGTGACCGCTTCTTCCTGGCTGACGACGGTCTGGTGCAGTTCCGCTTCCAGCTGCAGCAATCGCGCGGATTCCGCCTCCTCCAGTCGAGTCAGGGGTACGCCGGTGATCTTCGAGACCACCTCTGCGATGACCTCTTCGTCGACGGTCCCGCTGACTTCACTCATCGTGTCGCGCCATTCCTTCTGCACGCGATCCTTCTCGGCTCGAAGTTTCTCGGCCTGGTCACGAAGGTCTGCAGCCTTCTCGTAATCAGCGCCTCGAACAGCAGCTTCCTTTTCGACTCCGAGCAGTTCGATCTTCTCCTCGATGTCTGCGAGGTCGGGCGGCTTCGTAAGCGAAGCGAGCCTGACTCGCGCTCCAGCTTCGTCGATGATGTCAAGGGCCTTGTCGGGCTGCACCCGGGAGGGGATGTACCTGGTGGACAGCTCGACGGCTTCCTTGATGGCCTCATCCGTGATCTTTACCCGATGGTGCTCCTCGTACTTGATTCGAAGCCCCTTGAGAATTTCGATGGTCTGTTCATGTGATGGGGGTTCGACGGTCACGGACTGGAAACGTCGTTCCAGGGCCGAGTCCTTCTCGATGTACTTCCTGTACTCGTCGAACGTGGTGGCGCCAATGCACTGGATCTCACCGCGGGAGAGTGCGGGCTTGAGTACGTTCGAAGCATCAATGGCGCCTTCTGCGCCACCGGCACCGACGAGGGTATGCAGCTCGTCGATGAACAGGATGATGTTCTTCGCTCGGCGAACCTCGTTCATCACGGCCTTGATGCGTTCCTCGAACTGCCCCCTGTACTTGGTACCGGCGACCATCATGGCCAGGTCGAGAACGACGACCCGGCGGTCATGGAGCAGGTCCGGTACTTCCTTGGAGACGATCTGCTGGGCGAGGCCCTCGACGATGGCGGTCTTTCCGACGCCGGCTTCGCCGAGGAGCACTGGATTGTTCTTCGTACGACGGCAGAGGATCTGGATGAGTCGTTCGATTTCATCAACACGACCGATGACCGGATCAAGTTCATTGGCCTTCGCCAGATCGGTCAGATCTCGACCAAAACTGTCCAGGGCCGGTGTCTTGCTCTTTCCGCGTCGCGGGGAGGATGCCTGGGGATCACCTTCCTCCTCACCGATCTCGTCCATCTCGTCGGCGTCCACTCCGGCGCCGAGCAGGTTCAGAACTTCTTCACGAACCTCTTCGAGTTTCACACCGAGGTTCATGAGTACCTGCGCGGCAACTCCATCCTGTTCGCGGAGCAGCCCGAGCAGGAGATGCTCCGTGCCGACGTAGTTGTGATTGAGGTTCCTTGCTTCCTCGATGGCATACTCGAGCACCTTCTTGGCTCGAGGAGTCTGTGGAAGCTTGCCCATCGTGACCATCTCAGGTCCCGACTTGACGAGCTTCTCAACTTCGAGGCGTACCTTCCTGAGGTCGATGTCAAGGTTCTTCAGGACGTTGGGTCCTACACCTGAACCTTCTTTCACCAGGCCGAGAAGGATGTGCTCCGTCCCGATGTACTCGTGATTGAATCGCTGGGCTTCCTGGTTTGCAAGGGCCATGACCTTGCGTGCACGATCGGTCAAGCGTTCAAACATGGGACGTCTCCGGTTCTTCTGCCTTCCAGCAAGGCAATGTTCATCAATCCTCAGGGCACTCTCCTCACGCGAGGGGGCCGCACCCCTCTTGGGAGTGCAAGTGCCATACCAGTCTATTCGGCCCTGAAGGGGGGGGTGATGAGCCAAATTTGACTCTACACTGACCTAAGATTGTCTTTTTACACCCCATGGAGGGTCATCCTGTTCTATGTGGGCAATTCCCGGTGCCATTCTGACGGTTGCAGCCATCCTGTCGCCCCCCATGGAGGGGCTGCCAGGGGGAGATCCTGGCAACACTGGCCTCTCGAAATCCCAGGTTGAATCGGGTCCATGGACGTCTGATCCCTGGCCTGAACTTGACCGTGCGGGCAGGATCGAGGCTGAGGCTCTCGTGGTGGAATCACTGGAATCGATGGAGGGGCATGCCAATGCCGGTGGCAATCCAGCAAAGCCGATCCGAACCCGGTTCCTGCTCGTCCATGGAGAGCGATCCCGCAATGAGCTTCTGCATGCAGGCACGGTTCTTGACAGGGCAGTGCAGCGCATGAATACGCTCATGGAGGAGGAGGCGGACCATGCCCCCTTTGCAGGTCGGCTCGGTCTCCACATGTCAGGCAACCGTGACAGGTTCATGATGCTGCTTGCCGGACGATTGAACATCTACGCCGCAACCGGAAGTGAAGTTCACCTTCATGTGTCGGGGAAGCGAACGATACTGGTTGCAAACGGTGGCGCTGAACCAGCACTGTTGAACCACCAATTGCATCGAGCGGCTGCACATGCCTATCTGCATGCACTTCATTCGCCCAATCGGCTTCCAGCATGGGCAAATGAAGGTCTTGCAACTGCGATTGCGTGGGGGGGTTCGGGAATCGAGGATCGTGTTGACAGGTCAGAGGCCATCGCGATGGTTCGAGAAGGGTCGATGCTCGAAGAGTTGATCGAGATGCAGTATGCCGATGGCAGTTGGCATGGCGACAGGATGACCGAAGCGCGTGCGGGGTTGTTGATGGAACGGGCCCTGCTGGCAAGGCCGCATGAACTTCGTGAATGGATCCTCTCGGTCAAGAAGGGTGTCGAATGGCGCAAGGCATTCAAGTCCGCCTTCAATGATTCACCGGAGGCGATGGCCAGGTGGGCTGGACAGTACTTCACGGTCAATGACTAGTTGTCCGCCAGGACACCGTGATGCAGTTCGACGACACGGTCCGCGCGGTCGGCGATTGAATGGTCGTGGGTGACCATCACGATGGCAAGTCCACGTTGATGCTCGGCAGCGAGCAGGTCGAGAATCTGTTCACCGGTCTGTTCATCGAGATTGCCAGTGGGTTCGTCGGCAAGGAGCACCGAAGGCTGATTGTTGAGCGCTCGTGCAATGGCGACCCGCTGGCGTTCGCCACCGGAGAGTTCCCTGGGACGATGGTTCAGGCGATGTCCCAGGCCAAACGCTTCAAGGCGTTTCATTCCATCCCCGGTGACATGCCGGGAGTCCTGTCGCGCGACGATCCCTGGAAGCGTGGCATTTTCAAGGACGGTCAGTTCCGGGAGCAGGTGGTAGAACTGGAAGACGAATCCAACATCACGG
>JAYZBD010000098.1:0-12481 GCA_036339395.1 Planctomycetota bacterium
ATCTCCTATCGTCCTGGATACCGACCTTTCGGCAGCCCCCGGTCATGTCGGGGGCGACGAACGGGGCAGTGTACCTGTCGGGAGCCTTCCACTCAAGACATGCAGCCCCAAGGCCTTGGTAGATGGAAAACGGGGGAGGAATCTCGACCTGGAGCCGATGTATGGGACATGGCAGTTCGTCGCCCCCTGATCGGCCTCACCCCGGATGTCATTGATGGTCGTATTACCATCCGCCCCTCGTACCTGGACTCCATCCGGAAGGCGGGTGGGCTGCCCGTGATCCTGTCCTGTGATCCTGCAGATGCCTCCGCCCTGGTTGAGCGATGCGATGGATTCGTGTTCACCGGCGGTGATGACCCGATCATGGAGGGCTTCGGGGTTTCAACCCACCCATGTGCTACGCCAATAGATCCCCGGAGGCAGGCGTTCGAGCGAGCTCTTCTCGAAGTTTTGGATGATCGAGAGGACAAGCCGGTCCTGGGTATCTGCCTGGGCATGCAGATGATGGGGTTGCACGCTGGTGGATCTCTTGACCAGTTTCTCCCCGAGACGCTGCCTACTGCTTCCGATCATTGGGATGGGCAGGAACACGATGTCTCTGGTTCGCTGGGGGATGGACGTGTCTGGAGTCGCCACAGGCAGGCATTGGCCAGTGCGGGGTCCCTTGAAGTCGTGGCAACGGCTTCTGATGGTGTCATCGAGGCCGTCGAAGCTCCTGGCCGCTCCCTCTACCTGGGTGTCCAGTGGCATCCGGAACGGACATTGGACTCGCAACTGGGCATGGCTCTCTTTGATCGACTCGTACATGCCGCGGCTGCGACCTGATCCGACCTGAAGTACCCTGTGCCGCACGCATGCTGCATGACACTCCACTGCGAGAGATTCACCTTGAAGAGGCTCGCCGCCTCTTGGCCGATCGGGGTGCGCCGGAAGGATCCGAGCGGCCGGGTGCAGCAACGGGTTCCGTCCCGATCGCACCTGAGCCCGAATACATTCCGTGGGGTCCTCCCGGTCCGGGGGGAGACCAGTCATGTGAAGTACTTGCAACCCTGGGATCGGTCGAAATCGAATACGCACACCTTCGTCGGGATTGTGGTCGCATCGACGACTCGTCACGGGGGACGATCCTGGTCGAAGGTGAGGACGCGGTCGACTTCCTCGACAGGATGCTGTCCCAGAAACTTGCAGGGATGCAACCGGGGCAGGCAGCCATGGCATTCCTCGTGGATCGCAAGGGGAGAATCCAGGCGGATCTGTTTCTTGTCTGCACTCGGCGGGGCATGCTCATCGATCTGGACATTCACCAGGTGGAATCAACACTCCAGGCACTTGAGCAGTTCATCTTCTCCGAGGATGTCCGGCTCAGCGACGCCAGCAATGCCTGGCATCGGCTTGGTTGCCATGGACCCGGCGCCATCGAGAAGTTCAGCGGTGTCGAACCGCTCGAAGTACTCGAAACCGAACTCGGGGGTGTGCAGGTTCATGTTACGAGGGTAGATCGCATTGGAAGTCCGGGCTTCGACGTCTTCGTGCCCTTTGATGATGCGGCGGCGGCCTGGAAGGGGCTCGATTGCGGGACAGTCGGGTGGTATGCCTACAACATGGCTCGAATCGAGGGGGGAACACCACTGTGCAACGTCGATTTCGGGCCAGGCACACTTCCGCACGAAACAGCACTGGTCGATCAGCGGGTGAGTTTCAGCAAGGGGTGCTACCCGGGGCAGGAGATCGTGGCTCGAATGGAGCACCTTGGCAAACCCAAGCAGATACTTCGTGGGTTCCGAATGGAGAGCGGAGCACTTCCCGTCGCCGGCGCGCAGGTCTTCGCTTCCGGTGAAGGTGACCTGGGAAATCCCATCGGGGCCGTGACGTCCAGCTGCCTGTCCCCGATGCTTGGTTCGGCATCGATCGGATTTGCCATGATGCGGACTGCAGTATCCGAGCCGGGGACGCGTGTCCGCATTCATGATGAAGGAGATCTGCACGAAGCGTGTACCGGGCCGTTGCAAGCCGGGGGAGATGGAATGGAGATCGACTCATGAAATCCCAGGACCTCTTCGGGATCACTGGTTGGGAGATCGCGTTGCTTGTTTTCGGTGCTGTGCTGACACTGCTGCTCCTGTGCTTCATCATCTTCCTCCTGGTACGGGCTTCCAGGGAGAAATAGGCAGCGATGTACCATGAAGACATGACATTGCCAGAAGCCATCCGGATTACCGACGTCGGGCCACGCGACGGACTTCAGAACGAGTCGCAGTCGGTTTCCACTGCATCGAAGGTGCTGCTTGTCGATCGACTGCAGCATGCAGGGGTTGCGGAGGTCGAAGTCAGCGGCTTCGTTCGTTCTGATCGCATCCCGCAACTGGCCGATGCCAGCGAGGTATTCGATGGCATAGAACGTGTCGAGGGCGTCCTCCGTTCAGCGCTTGTTCCAAACGAGCGTGGATGGGAAGCCGCCCAGGCAGCGGGAGTCGACAAGATTGCGGTCTTTACATCGGCAAGCGAGAGTTTCAGCAGGGGCAACATCAACTGCTCCATTGCCGAGAGCCTTGAGCGTTTTGTGCCTGTTGTTCGTGCTGCTCGTACGGCATCGATCCCGGTACGGGCCTACGTCAGTTGCGCAGTCGCCTGTCCACATGAGGGCCCTGTCGATCCCGTTGCGGTCGTCGGCCTGGTCACCTCGTTGCTTGATCTTGGTGTTGATGAGATCGACCTGGGCGACACGATCGGCCTGGCGACTCCAGAGGACATTGAACGCCTGCTCGAGGCCTGTTCGCCGGTTGTAGATCCGGGCGACCTGACACTGCACCTGCATGACACGGGCAGGGGAGCGCTCGCCTGCTGTCTTCATGCCATGCACCTGGGTGTGCACAGTTTCGACACATCCTGCGGTGGACTTGGTGGATGTCCCTTCGCACCTGGTGCCTCGGGAAACCTTGCGACCGAGGACCTGGTCCGCTGCTGCCAACTGCTGGGTGTTCACACGGGTGTCAATCTCGAGGTGATTCGTGAAGCCGCAGCTGGAATCGAAGATGAACTTGGACGAGGTCCGGCATCGATCACCGCCATGGCAATGGACACTCAAGCCTGAGCAACGTCGTATTCGAGGCGAGGTGAATCCGAAAGACGCAGATGCTCACCTTTCACCAGGATTTCATGAACCCGTACCATCGTTCCTTCGACCAGGATTCCCCATGGTCGACCCGGCCACGTCCAACTCCCCGTATTGATTACCAGGCGATCGGGAAATCTCCAGATGCCCTGTCGGTGGCTGTGCCCGACAAGCACGACCCTGGCTCCGGGCAGAACGTGGCTGGCATAGGTGTCGGCATGTCCCGGGAACTTCTTCCAGTAGCGGAGTATCTTCGGCACGATCAGGGGCTTCCTGATGACCCATGGAATCGATTCCAGGAATGTCTGTGGGGCCTGCAATTCCTCCTCAGGCGGGGTGTATCGGCGAGAGCGTGCAAGACCATCTTCAAGTGCTGCCGTATCCATGCGGTGGCGGCCATCAAGTGATCCGGTATCTCCATGTTCAAGAACCTGGCCGGGTACCAGAGGACGTGGCTGGGTCCTGTGAATCCTGTGGCCATGTACAACCAGCACCCGTCCATCAGCCAGCGCGCATGAATGCATCGGGCTCAGGAAGGGATCGTGGTTTCCAGCGGTACAGGACAGACCAACGCCGTCCTGTTCGCAGGTCGACAGGAGCAGTTCCAACTCCCTTGCTGCAGTTGCAGCCATGGAAGGAGTGTGCAGTTCGGCCGTATCGCCATTGATCAGGAGATGGTCGACATCCTGCCAGAGTGGGCGCAGCATGGACGTGCCGGGCGTTCGTCTCGCAGGCAGTCCGAAGTGGAGATCGCTCAGGACCAGGATTCGTTTCATCGTCGTGCAGGATCAGTCGGCATCTTGCCGGTCTGGATCTTCTTCGGCTGCACCATCATCTTCAGGCCAATCTTGCCGTGCCCCGGGGCCGATCGTCATGCAGTTCTTGCCTCGCCTCTTGGATTCGATCGCCCTCTCATCGGCTCGCCTCAGCAGGGTGTTGCCGTCATGTCCATCCCATGGGAAGGAGGCAAGCCCTCCAGAGATGCTGAGCGTACCGGGTGCATCGAGTCCAAGTTCGGGAAATCTCATGTTGCACACCTGTTCCTGGAATCGCCGGGCAATCGTCTCCACGGAATCTGGATGAGCAGATCCCGGTTGTCTCGGAGCCTGCATGTCGGCGAACACGACGGCGAACTCATCACCACCGGTCCTGCAGACGCGGTCGCCGTCACGGATGACCGAACTCAGGAGTTGCACCGTGTTCCGGAGAATGATGTCCCCGGCGGCGTGTCCGAATTGATCGTTGTAGGACTTGAAATCATCGATGTCGAAGACCATCACCGTCAGCTGGCGTCGAAGTTGCCGGGCTTCCTCGATTGCATCTTCAAGGAAGGAAGCGAGGTACCTGCGATTCCATGCAGCGGTCAGTTCATCACGAAATGCCATGTCCCTGAGTTCCCGCTGGGCTTCGTCAAGCGCGAGCCATCGTGCGATCCAACTTGCCCACGGACGGATTTCATCGGGAGTTCTGCCCGGGACGACCAGCGAGCCGTATTCGCCGCCACCGAATTGAATGGGTTCGCCCTTTCCTTCGATGTCGATGAAGCACTCCGTCCATCCCGTCTGTTGCATGATCAATCGCAATGCCAATGGGCGTACACCTCTCGCATCATGGAGCATTGCTTCGACAAGGTCGGTGTCACCAAGTTGATGCATGCCTTCTTCGTTCGACTGAACCGGGGCGATTGCATCCAGATCCCCAGTCGATGTCGAGGTTCCAATCGATGTGTCGACCGTCGGTGGTGCCTCGACAAGTGGAGGCGGCGGTGGCTGGTTGGTATCGATCCTTCCTCCAAGAAGTTCGAGCAGGGGCGACGTATCCACCGGCGGTGCAAGGTGCCCATCAAAGGCGCCTGCGATCGAAGGCGAAAGCGGCTGGTCACTGACGATTACGATCTGGACAGTCGCATCAAGTCGACGAATCGCCTCGGCGGAGTGCACCAGTTCCCCGGGATCTTCAGATTCTTCGGGTGCAAGCAGTACGGCTTCAACAGGGCGTGAGGCCGGGCAGACTGCAATCGTCCCCAACGCCTCGAAGATGGAGTCCATCTGTTCCACTGCCGGGGCACCGTCTCCCGGCAGGACATGCATTGGTCCAACGGCCAGGATCCTGCTCCGCGCTGATCGAGTTGAAGGGACCGTACTCATGTTTGATCCGTTTGTTCCGTATCCCGGGGTCCATGGAGGAGCATCGAGACCTCTTCATGGCTGAGTGGTTCGGGTTTGAACGGAATTGGTGAAGGTGGCGGTGGTTCCTCGAGCCTGGAGGCGGAGGCATCATGATCAACCTCCAGTTCTGTTCCATTCCATCGCCAGATCGGGATATCCGGGACATGGTTCACCATCGCGGATCGGAACTCCTTCCAGTTCGGGATGGAGTCGGGTTCTACCACGATGAGGCCGGGGATGGGCATCGGTTCTGTTTCCCATGCATTGCGGATATGAAGTTCCCGCCTGACAAGGCAGGCTTCCGCCATGGCCATCCGGGGGTCATGTTCCATGCGTGGCGACCACCCACGATCAGAGAGCAGTCGTGGCAACTGTTCATTGATCGCATGTTCGTGCGGCACCAGGACCACGCAAGGTGCCATGGACATGTCAGCGGTCTGCATTGTCATTTCGTCCTCAATCCACCGATGTTCAATAGTACCCCCCAGTCTTGAAGCGGCTATTGGAAATGCATGAAATCAGGTCAATGCAGGGCGTTTCCAGTCCCCCTGGGCAAGGATTCGTTCTGCAACGAGATCAGCCGCATCCTGCAGGGGTGTTCTTCCAAGTGCATCACGCATGGTTTCAAGGAGTTTCTCGGACGTAAGCATTGTTTCGAGGGTGTCACCGAGCCGGAGCGCAGTTCGTTCGGGATCGATTTCATCAACGACGATCGAGGCTCCACCAAGATCGACCATGGGTTGCGCGTTGTGTCGCTGGTGATCATCACTGTGATGTGGATAGGGAAGAAAGACAGTCGGAACCATGTTTGCACGCGCTTCGGCGACGGAGGAGGCGCCGGCACGACTTACACACGCATCTGCTGCGCCCCAGGCCTGCCCCATGCAATGCAGGAACGGTCGGACCTGTGCAGACACACCGGCTTTCCTCCAGGCCGCTTCAATCGAATCGACCGGGGTATGTTCTCCGCAGAGGTGGAGTACCTGCCAACCCCTGAAGGCTGCGGGACGTTGAAGGGCTGCAAGGGGCAGGGCGTTGTTCAGTGTACGTGCTCCCTGTGATGCGCCCGTGGCGAGGAGAACCTTGTGATCCGGGTGCAGTCCAAGTGCCTGGCAGCATTCCTTTCGCGAAGCGGGCGCCAGTGCTGCTCGCCGTATCGGCATGCCGACGACTTCCCAGTTCCTCCGAGGCTTGACAAGGGGGACAGCGCACAGGACCTGCTGGGCACGCCGTGCGATCGATCGGTTCGCCTTGCCGGGAACGCGATCAAGGTTGAGCAGCAGAACGGGTACCTTCTCAAAAGAGGCTGCAGCACTGACTGGAGCGGCAACGAACCCGCCGAGCGTGACAACAAGGTCGCAGCTTTCCGATCGGAGGATTCGTCGCATGGGCAGAACAGTCTGTCGGTATCCCTTCCACCACCTGAGCAGGCCCGGGGGTGTCATCGAGAATCTGCGAGCCGGGAGGGCGATGAAATCGACTCCGGCTTCCTCGAGCATCGTCCGATCGATGTCCCGATCTGAACAGGCAAAGCGGCAGGTCGTGTCCGGTGCGCGCTCCATCAGCCGTTCTGCGATGGCCAGTCCGGGACTGAGATGTCCTCCGGACCCACCGCCTGCAAAGAGAATTGTCATGCTCATCGTGGCAGCGCGCAATCCATGGTCGGTACTGGAGGGGTGCTTGATTCATCCTTCGCCGTGGCGCGGTCAACGGCGATGATCAGTCCGATCCCCGCCCCGGTCAGTATCCACCCCGTTCCACCGGAGGAGAGCAGTGGAAGTGCGATGCCCTTTGTTGGCGCCATTCCCGTGACGACCATGATGTTCATGAGTGCCTGGAGACCGATTGTCAGGGTTACACCAAGGACCAGGGTCTTCTCGAAGATCGTTGCAGCCTTTCGCAGGACGGACAATCCAAGGACAAGGAGAAGCACGTAGAGACAGATCACGACAAGGACACCGACGATGCCAAGTTCCTCGCTGAGAATTGCGAAGATGAAATCCGTCGTGTCTTCAGGGAGGTACCCGTGCTTCTGGACACTGTTTCCCAGTCCTCGACCCGTGAGTCCACCGCTGGATATGGCAGCCATGGATTGGAGAATGTGGTATCCGGTTCCCTGCGGGTCTGCATAGGGATCCATGAATGCCTGGAGTCGATCAATCCTGTACGGACTGACCACGACTGCCGCGATGAATCCGCACAGTGCCAATGGAAGCAGGCAGAGGGCATGCACGATTCGACACCCCGCTGCAAGCAGCAGCAGGATCCCGATGCCGAGCATCAGGACCGCGGTTCCAAGGTCTTCCAGGACAACGGGAAACACGAGCAGGAGAATGAGTCCGAGCCCGGGTAGGAATCCCTTTCGAAACTGTTCAAGTGATCCTGCATTGCGAGCAACATGCCAGGCAAGTACCAGGACCAGGCTCCACTTTGCAATTTCACTGGGCTGAAAACTGAAACTCCCGAAACTGAGCCAGCGGCTGGCCCCGTTGACTTCTCGTCCAAGACCTGGAACATGAACGAGGATCAGCAGTGCGACGGAGGAGCAGAGCAGGGTCGGGGCAAGCCAACGACCTGTACTGCCCATTGCCAGTTCCCGTACGGGAACCCGGGATGCTCCCCAGGCAGCGAGAACAGCCAGGAGTGCAAGGAGGGTTGTGCGGGAGGCCAGCAGGGAGGAGAACTCGAGGTGTGCACCACTGGCAACCCTGACACCAGCCGAATGGACTCCTACGACCCCGATGGCGAGGAGGCTCATGAGGAGAAGCAGCAGTGCCTGGCCTGAACGGAGCATGAATTGGATATCGACGAGCGGTGTCCAGCAGTTCCATTCTTTCCATGGAGGCGTGGTGGATCAGTCCTGTGGAGTGGCTGCCACCGATTCGTCCGGGAACTTCTGCTCGTACCTGGCGGGAGAATTCTGGCCGCCAGGAGATTCAAGGGTTCCAAGTCGAACTGAATAGACGCGTGTACTGACCGGCTGCAGGGCAGGTGCGGTCGGTGCCCGCCCGGCCACCTGGCGTTGGGTGCATCCCCCGGTATTCATGCTGACCACCATCGCCAGGAAGATGGCGATGCACAGTTGCACCAGGTGGGTCCATTGTCGAGACATGGGGCTGTACTCGTCGGGGGGGGATATGAACTCGCCTTCTATCATCGACCTGCTACGCAGTGCCAATGCAGGGAGATCGTTTCATTTCACGCTATCCCGAATATGTGCCTTACAACCGATTTGTTCTCGGACTGGAATGAACCCCATTGCCCGAATCAGCGATACCATGCCTTTCCTGCATGGTTGAACTGACAGTGACAGCACGCAGCCCCGTTGGATCCCTGGTGTACCTGGAGACCTTCGGGTGCCAGATGAACGAGTTGGACAGTGAACTCGTGCGGGGTCATCTCATGGCCTTGGGATATCGCTTTACACGGGATGCCGAAAAAGCAGGCATCATCCTCTACAACACCTGTTCCGTGAGACAGCAGGCTGAGAACAAGGTTCTGAGCCGTCTTGGACTCCTTGCGAAAGAGCAGGAAGAAGGCAGGGATGTCATCATCGGTGTGCTTGGATGCATGGCTGAACGGGAAGGTCCCGGTCTGCTGGAACGAGTACCCCAGGTTGATTTCATCTGTGGTCCCGGCGATCTCGACAGCGTGCCGATGCTCATTGACAACGCACTGCGTGTCGAGGGTGTTCAACGGGAAGAACGCATCGCGCTCCAGGGAAATACTGCACGGCGAACGACGACCCTTGCGGCGGCGGAAGACAACCTCGAGTCGCTCGATCTTTCCCGGGCGTTCGATCCGGATGGCGGTGTTGCAGGTGGGCGTTCCGCCTATGTACGCATTACCCGGGGTTGCAACAAGTTCTGTACCTACTGTGTCGTTCCAGCGACACGTGGTGCGGAAGTCCACCGATCGCCTGATGCCATCGTGTCGGAATGCAGGCGCCTGGTCGAGCAGGGTGTCCTGGAAGTGACACTGCTCGGGCAGACCGTCAATCACTATCGATATGTCCATGGAACGGCTCTTGGAGACGATGGTCGTGAACTTCCGCAGGTCGGAGGTCCGCTTTCAGCCAGCCATGACATGGGTCATGGCAGGGGTGTTACGTCATTTGCGGGGCTGCTTCATCGTATTCATGAGGACGTGCCGGAGATACGCCGACTTCGTTTCGTTACAAGCTATCCACGTGATTTCGGTGATGATGTACTGGACGTCATGTCGTCTTCACCGAGGATCTGTCCGTATCTCCATGTACCGGCACAATCAGGGTCGGATCGAATCCTGTCCGACATGAATCGCGGGTACGACGTTGAGACCTACCTGCGATTCGTTGATCGTGTTCTCACGAAACTCCCGGATGCATCGATCGCCGGTGATCTCATCGTGGGATTCCCGGGCGAAACAGAGCAGGATTTCCAGGCGACCTGTGATCTTGTTCGACGTGTTCCATTCAAGAACAACTTCGTCTTCAAGTATTCTCCCCGCCCGGGCACGGTTGCAATCAAGCGTTTCAACGATGATGTGCCGGAGCCCGTCAAGCGCAGGCGTTGCAATGAACTCCTCGCCATCCAGGGCGAGGTCAGTGCGGATGTGCATGCGGCATACATCGGCCGAAGCATGGACGTCTTCGTTGAACGAGTCAGCCCCCACGAGCAACGAACACAGGGCAAGGTTGAACTGGGCTGGGAACGTCCCGGGACCCAGTTGTCCGGGCGGACCATGGGCGACCTGATAACCGTTTTTGATGCCCCGGAGGGGCATGATCCAGAGCAGTACCTGGGGAGTATTCTTCCTGTCCAGATCAAGGGATCGGCTCCCAGGCTCCTTCGTGGGGATCTCGATCTCAGCGATACGAGGTTTCAGGCGGAATATGAATATGCCAAGAGTGGGTCGAGAGATCGATAGAAATCCGGTTGTAGGGCTTATCTTGGTTATTTAGTCCCTTGGGGGGGGCTGTGTAGCAGAATTTAGACACCTGCTTGAAAAAACGACCTTGACTGGCTTCAACTGGGGGGTAATTTCAATGCGGAGATTGCTTAATAGACTGCGTAAATAGGACTTGCAAACTCCTGTGACAACACGAATAATGACCTGTTCACAACACTACCCAACTGGTTTTGTGAAAGGGCAGGCGGCTTTTGGACGAACCGGTCGCACGCCTGAAGCAGATACTCCTACGGGACATGTGATTGAGAGTCCCAACTCGAGAGTAGGAAGTAGTGGGTGGGTAGCACTTTGGATCCAAGGTTCGATGTTGAGAAGAGAAAGGTAACTACCATGAATGTGAAGCATGTATCAGTCTTGGCTGGAGGAGCATCACTCCTCCTCGCGTCGGCTGCCGGTGCTGCTTTCAATGGCCTGAGCTATGACGTCGTATCGACGGATGGCATTTCTGGTCACTGGACAGCTCGAATCTATGCGGATCTGGGCACTGGCGACCGTCTTGATGCGGTCTACGGTAATGGTGCCAATCCGTTGAGCATGGGCACAACTAGCTCGCTCTACCAGAACTCGTTCGGAGGAGACACCTCCGCAGCGATCAACCCTGCTCTTTACGGCGCGTTTCCCAGTCTTGTCTATGACAGCTGGGTCACGATTGGCCTGATTGATCAGAATCCGGATGACGGTGGAAATGCACTTTCAGACATTGGCATGAACTTCGGAGCCGATGAAGTAAGCACCAGCGATGGTTCTTTCTACGTCACCCCGGATGATGCCCAAGGTCAGGAAATGGGCGGCCGCGTCCTTATCGCGCAGTTCACGACCTCAGGCAATGATTCCCACCTCGTGGGCACCATTAGCATGCAGGGCAAGCTCGCGGATGGAAGCAACTGGACCGCTGAGAGCGTTTCATACGACTTCGCACTGCCCGCACCCGGTGCACTGGCCCTCCTGGGTCTTGCCGGTGTCGCAGGACGTCGTCGACGTCGCGCCTGAGTGCGACGTACGGTGCCTTCCCTTGTGGAAGGCGTCGGCTTCATTCTGAAGCATTTCCCCGCCCCGGCCTCTGGCCGGGGCGGTGTCTTTTTGCAGGCGCAATACCAGGGTTCTTGTCCGGCTGACTACGTCGGTTGGGGCCTGTCCAATTCACCAATATCTCACCTGTCATCCACAATGAAATCACATTCAAAGAAAGATAAAAATGCCGTTGAATGCACGTTAGAAGCATAATTTCACCAAGTGATGTAAATATCGCCCCTTGTTTCATTTGTATGGCGTCAACTCCTTGACCACGCCTGATACGGGGGTATCTTCACTACCGGAAGCGATGAGGTGTGATCGTGTGATCCGCCGGCCAGTGCGAACCTGGTGGTGACCCGATCGGCTGACACCTCCGAGAGAAGAACCTCGCACATAACTGCAGTTTCTAGTGAAGAGGAGACGGTCAATGAAGACCTATTACCTATGTGGTTCCGGAGTCGGCGTACTGCTGCTTGCGGGCACTGCATCTGCTGCATACCAAGGTATGTCGGCTGATTTGCATGCCACTTCCGCTTATGGCGATACGTACCGAATCTACGTGGACCTGGACGCGGGAGATCGCTTGGACGCCGTCTATGGCTCAAGTGAAAATGGCCTTGTTCTTGGTGGCGCAGACGTCTACCAGAACGGGTTTGGTGGCAACATGTCCACCAATATCAACCCACTCTTGCTTGATACGTTTGCGAGTCTCCATTTTGACAGTTGGGTCACAATCGGCCTGACCGATTCGGATGACAATGCACTTTCACAGCAAGGTGTTGATTTCACCAACTTCGGTAACGAAGTGACCACGAGCAACGGCTCCTGGTACGTCACTCCTGACGATGCTCAGGGTGAAGAAATCGGTGGCAGGGTACTTATTGCCCAGTTGACGGTTTCCAGTGGAGATAGTCTCTATGGAAATCTCAACTTCCAAGGCAAGCTTGCTGACGGAAGCAACTGGGGTGCAACGGACCAGTGGCTCCCAGCACCTGGTGCACTGGCACTTCTGGGTCTTGCAGGTATTGCAGGTCGTCGTCGCCGACGCGCCTGAGTCCTTGCAGAACCATGGGCAGGGGCTGTGCCTCTGTCTGGAGTAAGAGATCGTGGATCGAGGTTCCTTGTTGGGACAACGGTCCTTCCAACAGCACACACGAATCGCCCTGGGCAGTGCCCAGGGCGATTTCTTTTGCAGGAGGATCTATGCAATCGGCCTTGAAGAGCGTGCAAACACGTA
>JAYZBD010000099.1:0-59245 GCA_036339395.1 Planctomycetota bacterium
GCGGGAGCCTGGATTCGGCGGGAGGTCTCCTCGAAAGTGAATCTCCGACGGATGCCACGCCTTCGATTCAAACTCGACGGAACATTGAAGAAGCAGGCCGAGGTACTGAGTGCCATCACCGAGGGTCTCCGCCGTGACGAATCGCAGCGTGACTTGCATTCGACACATGGAACAGACCCGGATGAACACCAGGGAGCCCAGGAGCAGACGACGTGAAGAACTCGACGCAGTATGCCAAGAAGATGACCTCTCTCCTTCGAAAGTTGTCTCCAGGGAAACCCCGGCGGGAACCTGAGCGAGAGGATCCAATCGGAGTCCTCGTCTATTCCTTCATGCTCTGGGAATCTACAAGCGCGAAGGCTTCCGCCACCTGGTCGAAGCTGCAGGAGGGGCTCGTCGACTACAACGAACTTCGCGTCTGCACGCCGGATGAACTCATGGTCCTTTCCGGAGACACCAGTGACGAAGCACATGATCGAGCGACCCGACTGCGTGCGTCGATGCGAGACATCTATAACCGTGAGCATGGTATTTCTCTTGACAGCCTGGGAGACATGAAGCGTTCCGAAATACGGATATACGTGGAATCGCTTGACGGCATCGTTCCCTTCGTCGCCGCCCGCCTGCTCAGTTGCTGCTTTGATATTCATGGCGTACCGGTCGATGAACAGTTGAAGCAGTTGCTGGTGGAATCGAATGCCATTGATCCAGCCGCAGAAGTGGATGAGATATCCGGCTGGCTGAGCCGGAACATCAAGGCTGATGATGGTGCTGGAGCCCATCGCTCATTCCAGGCGTGGGTAGACCAGGAGTCACGTCGACTCAAGCAGGCAGCAGATCGCGGAAGCATCTCGGATGCTCGTGAACGCGATGAACGGATCAAGTTGCGCCGGAACGAGAGAACCTCTTCCGCTAAGGTTCGCCGCATCGAACGAGAGGAAGCAGCTGCTCGAAGACTTGCGAAGGCCGAAGCATCCGCTCGACGCAGCGAGGCTCGTGAGGAGTCGGCAATCAACGCGTTGCAGTCGAAATCATCGAAGGCGGCCCCGAAGAAGAAGGCTGCTGTGAAGAAGAAGGCTGCTGTGAAGAAGAAGGCAGCCCCGAAGAAGAAGGCAGCCCCGAAGAAGAAGGCAGCTGCGAAGAAGAAGGCAGCCCCGAAGAAGAAGGCAGCTGCGAAGAAGAAGGCAGCCCCGAAGAAGAAGGCAGCCTCGAAGAAGAAGAAGAAGAAGGCTGCGAAGAAGAAAGCACCCGGGAAAAGACGTAGGAAGTGATGCAGATCATGATGACAAGGCACCTGGTTCTGTCAGTGCGTGCCACTGTCATTGCGGTCGCCTGTTGTCAAACTGCAAAAGCCTCACTTGAAGAACCCTACCGTGTCCCTGCTGAATTGCTTGGCGAGACATGGGAGTTCTTCACGGAACTCCACGAGCAGAAGCCTGGAATGGGTGAACCAGTTCCAGGCAGTCTTCGCCGCCGAAGTGCGACTGCCTACATCCTCGGCCGTGAAGCGGCAGCCATCGAACAGTATCGAGCTGCAGAGCAGTTCTGGCGTGAAGCAGTTCAATTGGATCCGTCCAACAGGGCTGCTTGGGAAGAGCTGGGCGATCTGCTGGTTGAGACCAGGCGACATCGTTCCGGGGTCAAGGCCTGGAGCAACGCTCTTGCTGATCCTTCTGCGATCGATCATGAGTTGCTGTTGAAGTGCGGCTTGATGGAACTCATGCTTGAGAAGCATGTCGACGCGGCCGGTCATCTCATGAGGTGTCGCATGCTCCAATCGGATCCCATGCCAGCATCACGGGATGTGCTCATCCAGGATGTTGCCTTGATCCATGTTCTCCGGGAGTTGGGCAATGTAGAGCTTGCGGATTCGCTGGAACAGGAGCGAGCCAGCTTGCTGGAGGAGTTGTCGTCAACAGGTCTCGCCGACCTGGAATCAGGCCGTCACTGGATGTCCCTTGTCGAAGAACTCTTTGCAATCGGTGATCTTGAGACCGCTCGCGATGCCTCGAAGATGCTGCTCATGCGTCAAACACCGGAAGGAGAGCATGCCGCCTACATGGCGGCCAATTTCAAGATGCGGTTCGTTCTGCTTGCCGCCCTGACCGGGGGTGGAGGCGATGATGTCATTGAACTCGTCAATTCGCTCCAGGAACGGGATCTGCTTCGTGGAATGCCACCGGACTGGCACAAGCCGATCGGCCTTGCCGAGGCCCTGTACGAAGCTGGATCCGATTTCGCGACTCTCAACAACAAGGAAGGGGCAATCAGGCTGTTCTCCGAGGCTCTTGTTCATGATCCGACACATGTCCTCGCCCGGAACAACCTTGGATACTCTGCACTTGAGGAAGGCCCGATCACTCCCAGGGACGTCCAGATGATCGAGTCGGTTGAACTGGATGCGCGCAGATCCGGTGATTCCCTGGCCGAGGTACTTGATACGGTCGGATGGCTTCGGTACATGCAGAATCGTCTCGAGGATGATGAACGTGGTCCGGGCGCAATCAGTCTTCTGTCTGAATCGATCAGCTTGCAGGAGACGGGCGATCCGATCGTGCTGGATCACTTCGGGGATGCAGCGTGGGAAGCTGGCAGGCGTGAAGAAGCGGTCAGGGCCTGGTCGACGGCACATGGAAGACTCACCCACCCGGCCTTTCGTGGTCAAAAGTTGCGGAACTTCAACCTGCTCCAAGGAGGGCTTTGGCAGTTTCGAGTTGTTGACTCGGAGTCGATGTATGATCGGGAGTACGGAGTGCTCGTCGAGAAATTGGCTGCAAAGATTGCGGCCGTACGCGAAGGACAGTCCCCCCCGGTAACGATTCGGCGTACCTTCACCGACTGAGCACAGGGAGCGTTCAATTACATGGCCGGTCACAGCAAATGGGCGAACATCAAGCACCGAAAGGCGCGCCAGGATGCCGTGAAGGGCAAGGCCTGGTCGAAATGCAGTCGCGCCATCATGGCGGCCGTCAGGCAGGGTGGACCAGATCCCGAGACGAACCTGAAACTTCGATACTCGATCGAGGATGCGAAATCGGTCAACATGCCCAAGGACACGATCAGCAAGGCCATCAAGAAGGCAAGCGGTGAGGGGAGTGACGCAGCCAGCTACGAGGAGGTACGGTACGAGGGCTATGGTCCCGGTGGTGTTGCCATCATTGTTGATTGCCTGACCGACAATGTGCAGAGAACGGCACCGGAGCTTCGCCGCTCCTTCGAGAAGCATGGAGGGAACCTGGCCAAGCAGGGCGCGGTTTCATTCGGGTTCAACTCGAAATCGATCATCCTGATCGAATCTTCAAAGATCGATGAGGATTCGATCATGGAACTGGCGATGGAAGCCGGGGCCGAGGACATCAGGAACGAGGATGGTGCCTGGGAAGTGACGGGCGACCCTGCTGATTTCATATTGTTGAAGGAAGGGTTCGAGCATGCGGGACTCGAAGTAGATTCCGCTGAAGTAACGATGATTCCCGGTTCGATGGTGGCCTGTGACGTCGAGGCAGGGCGGAAGGTACTCCGGCTGATCGATGACCTGGAGGAATCCGATGATGTCCAGAAGGTCTATACCAATGCCGACATTCCAGAAGAATCGATGAACGAGTGAGCCTGTGCCTTTCCATTCCCCGGGTTCGAGGGCTGCTGCTTCTGCTGCCTGTGCTGCTCGGGGCCTGCGGCGTTCAATCAACATTTACGGGAGAGGACCCTGCGCAGCTCTGGCGTGCCATGCAGGCGGTTGCAGAATCTCCGACCTACGACAAGGGCGACATTACGAAACGGTGGACTGTTGTCGAGAACATCGTCGAGGTTGACAACGTGGATTGGCGTATCGACATTACCAGGCATCTGAAGCGGCTCCTTCGGCGTCCGGGAGCAAAACCACTCTACGAGGATCTGCACTGGCGATTCGAGATTCAGCTTCTTCACGAGAATCCCCCACGGGTTCAGTTCAGTTCCATCGATCCGGCCTTGCCGACGAAGGTGCAATACGAAGGCGACCGCTACTTTGCAGAGGTCCGATCGATCCTGTCTGGATATCCGCGTCCTGCACGCCTCGAGGATGCGCAGGATCCTCCCACTGATTGAAATCAATGCTTGTCGCTATACTGGATCGTTTCCCCGCAAACCAGAACCAGTTGGAGCCTCTGTACGATGGCGGACAAGATCACCATGACGGATGCGGGCCTGAATGTGCCCGACAAACCCATTCTTCCATTCATCGAGGGTGACGGCATCGGGCCGGACATCTGGGCAGCCTCCGTCAGAGTCTTCGATGCCGCCGTTGAAAAGGCATATGGTGATTCGAGAGGGATTGAATGGAAGGAAGTCCTGGCTGGCGAAAAGGCCTTCAACTCCACCGGCTCATGGCTCCCGGAGGAAACCCTTTCGGATTTCAAGTCACACCATGTCGGAATCAAGGGTCCGTTGACAACCCCTGTTGGAGGCGGCATCCGTTCGCTGAATGTCGCACTGCGACAGGAACTGGATCTCTACACCTGCCTCAGGCCGGTGCGATGGTTCGAGGGAGTTCCAAGCCCGGTCAAGAGACCGGACCTCACCGACATGGTGATCTTCCGTGAGAACTCCGAGGATATCTACGCTGGCATCGAGTTCGAAGATGGTTCGGAGGAGTGCGCCAGGTTCAAGGAACTCCTCAAGGAGAACTTCAGTGAACTCTATGGCAAGATCCGCTTTCCCGGATCCAGTGGCATCGGCATCAAGCCTGTATCGAAGGAAGGGACGACCCGGATCGTGAAGGCGGCGATCGAGTATGCGATCGCAGAGAATTGCGACAGCGTAACCCTCGTCCACAAGGGCAACATCATGAAGTACACCGAGGGCGGCTTCCGCGACTGGGGGTATGAAGTCGCCGGTGAACTCTTTGGTGGTACGCCACTTGATGGTGGCCCATGGCATGTCATAGAGGTCGATGGCAGGACAATCACGATCAAGGATGTCATTGCGGACGCATTCCTTCAGCAGATTCTGACCAGGCCATCTGAATATTCCGTTGTTGCCACGATGAATCTCAATGGGGATTACATCTCGGATGCCCTGGCCGCCTGTGTCGGTGGCATCGGTATTGCGCCAGGAGCGAACATCAACTACGACACGGGGCATGCGATCTTCGAAGCCACCCACGGTACTGCCCCGAAATATGCGGGCCAGGACAAGGTGAACCCCGGATCGCTGATCCTTTCCGGCGAACTCATGTTCCGATACATGGGTTGGCACGAGGCTGCAGATCTCGTTATCGAGGGGATCTCAGGTGCCATCGCAGCCCGGACCGTGACGTACGACTTCGAGCGCCAGATGGATGGCGCGACGCTCGTCTCCTGCTCTGGATTCGGTGACAGGATCATCGAGCACATGGGCGCCGGCGTCGGCGCAGGAGCTTGAACATTCCTGTCGGGCGGTCATGATGATTGCAGGGGCCTTCCTGGTCGCCCTGGTACTGCTCTACTGGCTGGTGCAGGTATCGATGTTGGCACGATGCATGCATGTCGTTCCGGTACTTGAAGTCCAACCGCGTCCTCCTCGGGAGGATGACGAAACCGTAACCGTTGTTGTTCCGGCCCGGGACGAGGAAGCCGTACTCGAATCTGCACTGTGTTCTCGACTTCTCGATGGGGACCCGCATCTCCGCTTCATCTTCGTGAACGATCGTTCCAGTGATTCGACTGGATCCATCATGGAGCGTGTCGCCTCGGGCGATCCGCGAGTCGAGGTCCTGCACGTCGAGCACCTGCCTGCCGGCTGGCTGGGCAAGGTGCATGCAATGCAATCCGGCGTCGAGAAGTCCTCCTCCGATTGGCTGCTGCTCAGTGATGCTGATGTGCATTTCAAGGCGGGAACGATCCGCAGTGCAGTCGATCTCGCCACTGCAAGGGAAGTTGATCACATTGCGCTGATACCGAGCATCAAGTCTCCATCCATCGGTCTTCGGTTCTGCCTTGTTCCATTGCTCAGATCCCTTTCATTCATGGTTCGACTCTGGTCCGTTCACGACCCCGCCTCGACGGCTGCGATGGGAGTGGGAGCGTTCAACCTGGTTCGCCGTGGAACGTTGGATCATGCTGGCGGCCTGGAATCCCTGAGAATGGAGGTCATTGATGACATCGGGGTCGGAACGATCATCAAGCAGCATGGAGGCGCTTCTCTTGTTGCCGCGGGTCGCGAGGGCATTCTCATCTCCTGGTACGACCGTTTCGACGAGTTCCTCCGTGGAATCGAACGGGGAACGGCGCACCTGCCCCGGAGGATTCCCAGGATGGTCCCGGTCATCTTGTGCCTGATCCTCTTCCTGTTCGAAGTTTCACCGTTCCTCTTCCTGCTGGCCTGGCCCTGGTCCCCGGCCCTGGGGTGGATCGGGGCTGCCGTATCAACGGTTGTCGTACTGCTTTCCATCACCCTGGCGAGATACTTTGGCCTGCCACTTGCAGCGAGTGCGGCAGTTCCCATCGGTGTATCACTCGGTTTGTATGCAGCCGTTCGCTGCATCATGAAAGGCGGGCGTGACGGTTCGATCAATTGGCGAGGCACTCGATACAAGGTCAAGGAACTGCAGGCGGGAGAACGTGTCAAATTTCATGCAGATCGTTTCCGTCCAAGCGGCGAATGAAACAGCCCCGGGCAGTTGCCCGGGGCTGCATGATTCAACATGTACGTACTGGTCGTATCAGCCGGCTTCGGCTCGCGGATGGGCGTGGTCATAGGCGTCACGCATTCGTTGAGTCGTCAGGTGGGTATAGACCTGGGTCGTCGACAGGGACTGGTGTCCGAGCAGTTCCTGGACTGCTCGAAGATCGGCGCCATTGTCCAGGAGGTGGGTTGCAAATGAATGCCTCAGCGTGTGAGGGCTGATGCTCGGGTCGAGGCCGACCTCTTCGAGGTACTTGCTGACCTTTCGACGTATCGATCTCGTGGAAATGCGGGTGCCCTGCTTGTTTACGAAGAGAGGCCCGGCGGGGTCGAGTGGATTTCCCGTGGCAGTTCTTCGCATGGAGAGGCAGTGGCTGGTGGCTGCAATCGCATGGGAACCCAGCGGCACGATCCGTTCCTTCCGCCCTTTGCCCCGAACAACCAGTGCCTGCCCGGCTTCATCAATGTCACCGATGTTGATGCCGACCAACTCGCTGACGCGGATCCCTGTCGAGTAGAGCGTTTCCAGCATTGCCCGATCGCGAGCACCCAGCTGGGTGTTCGTATCCGGAGCTGAAAGGAGTTTTTCGACGTCTTCGACACTGATGGCCTTGGGCAGTCGCTTTGCCTGCTTCGGTGTCCGTATCAGGGTCATGGGGTTGTTTTCAATGACGTTCCTGGTCTCAAGCCACTTGTGGAATGAGCGCAGCGTCGCAATCTTTCGAGCCATGGTTGCGGGAGAGAAGTTCGATTCACTCAGGTGTGCAAGAAAGCCGCGAATGCGGCCGACATTCACCTGGATGATCGTACTTGTAATCGTCGTAGTTCCGATTGAACCAACGATGTCCGGACGCTGCCCATTCGACTCGGCGGTCCAGCAGGCGGCTTCAGCGGCATGGTTCACTTCTCCACCGCGTTCCTCGGTAAGAAATTCGACGAATTGACGCAGGTCGACACCGTAGCATTTTGCGGTGTACGGACTGAAATGCCGTTCATCGAGCAGATAGGTCAGGAAGTCATTGACGATCGGGAGTATCGAGTTATTCGTATTCATGTGGTTGTCCCCGGGAAGGAGTAGTAGGTCGTTGTCAACTGTCGTATCCAGCAGTTTCATTCCGGCAGAGAGCCAGGTGGTGCCGCACCATCGCGGCGTCGAACCAGTCAAACTCGACGCATAGGTCTGCGGCGAGATCCGAGAGAATGGAAATGAGCACCTGCTCATCGCCATCTTTCCAGCGGAACTGCCAGCAGTGGTCCCCCTTCATCAACTTCAACTGGTGCTGGGACTGATCTTGCAGTGCACTGGGGTCTGTTCCTGAACCGACGTCGGCCATCCTGGATCCTCACTGAAGCGGAGGTTCCGAGAATGACCTCCGTTTGCTTGGTTGTTCTGCCTGGACCGGCTTCTTGGCTCTTTCAATGGGGGTACTCGGCTTGGTCCTTGCATGTGTTCCGGCATCCTGCCTCGTGACATTTCCTGGTATCCACCATGAAAACAAGCGGGGAAGCCTGATCCCTGCACCTTTCCACTCTCCTGATCAATGGCCCATTTCTCCTTGTATTTCATGCTTGACCCTGCCATGGGGCACGCTCAGCAAACCTACAGGGGGGTGGGCACGATCTTGATATTGATCAATACGAGGGGTCCTGAACGAGTTTCCGGCTCCGCCAGGAAACTCGTAAATCCCTTCTGTCAACCGACTTCCAGTCAGTTGCCGGAGGCGGAAACACCCGCTTCCATGGCCCTTATCGGACGAACTGCCGCCCACCCTTGAGGGGCTGAGGGTTTGCCTCGATGTGGACAATCAACCAGCGTGGCTGCGGGTTTCACCTGATTTCCAGATCTGTAACTCGGGGGAGAAAGGGTTCGTAGAACATAAAAACCGCCTTTTCAATGCTTCGGGGATCGATTGTGGGCAGCAAAGTCACACTGAGCCGGGGTACACTGTTCCGTTCGAGATCGCGTAGCTCAGTTGGTAGAGCAACCGCCTTTTAAGCGGTAGGTCCTGGGTTCGAGCCCCAGCGTGATCAGTCATCGGCCGGGGTCGGCATTGAAGGGAGAGGGTCGACAATTCATGCTCGTTGTCCTGCATGCCAACTGGTACCAAGGGTCATTGCATCTCTGGGGAGAGTCTGCCCGGAAGTTCGTTCTTCTTCCGGATCGGGATACACCTGTTCGTGACTCGAAGGGTGGCGCATCCGGAAGACCAACCCGGGCAGAAGCCATTGATCGCATCACTGACCTGTCGGTTCACCCCTATGCAACTACGGGAATCGAACTGGATGGTCTTCTGCGTGAAGAGTGTGGCATCAGCGATGGAATGCTCGGGGATGTCGGTACGATCAAACTTCGTCTGCCTCGTGATCTCCTCGGTCCCTGGCCAAGTGATCGGCTTGCCAGTGCAGTTGGTGGCATCGAGGCACGCCAGGATACGTGGCTTGGTCCATTCGCCGTGCCGACCATTCGACTCGCTCCTGAAGATCTGCTTGGAAACCTCCTTGAGTTCAACGATGTCATTTCCGGCAAGGGCATGGAACATGGCCATTCGATCAACTGGTTCACCTCGGTTGCTCGATTCGTACTTGAATTGATGGCGGATCAGCGTTTCATTCCCTCCATGCACAGGCATGACGATGGTGTGCTCCAGGGACTCTGGCGACCATGGCTGCTTGACGAGGAGATCGCCGAACACCTGTCTGGATTCATGAGAGGAATGCCGCCGGTTCTCAGGGCCGTTGTCGGGGGAGAGGATGATCCCTGGTCGCTGCTCGAGTCGGTAACAGGGACCCTCGTCGAACTGACAGTCCGTCAACTGCTCGTTGAAGACGACTTTGCCGACTCACTTGACGACCGGAACCTGGATGATCCCCACGTGGCATGGCTGCACGGACTCCTCAAGACCGAGAACGATCTTCCAGTCAACGGGGAATTCGGTCATTCCCTGTTCCTTGATGTACGACGCTGGATTGGTCGACTGGATGAAGTTGATCGAAACAGGGCGCTGCGGGGATACCTGTCCCTGGAAGCTCCACCGGCAGAAGACCCCGAGGTTCCGAAGACCTGGCATCTCCTGCTTGGACTTGAAACGAACGAATCTCCCCCTGATCACATCCTCGCCGAGGAAATCTGGCAGCAGACTCGTGATGCCAAGCGATTCAGCGGCTCGGACGATCTCGACCCGCAGGAAACACTGATCGCCGAACTGGGACGTGCCGCAAGGATCTATCCGAAGCTCGAGCCGCTCCTCAATGAACGAACACCAAGTTGCCTGGAGTTGACGACCCAGGAGGCGAGCGCATTCCTGGGCGAAATACATTCCCTGCTCGAGGAATCCGGGTTTGGAGTCGGCGTTCCCGAATGGTGGGGCTCTGAAGATCACCGGGTCGGACTGCGACTGTTGATTGATACTCCAGAACTCGAGGATCTCGATGGACCGGGCAGCGGCATCGCCGGCCTGGACAGCCAGGTCCAGTACAGGTGGCAGGTTACGGTTGGTCGAACACCGTTGTCGATCGAGCAGTTGCAGATGCTTGCGAAACAGGATTCATCCATCGTGTCCCTGGACGGTAAATGGGTACAGGTCGACCAGGCACAGGTCAGGAAGGCACTGGAGTTCTTTGCCAGACATGAAGACGACTCGATGTCCCTGGTTGAAGCAATGCGACTTGCCGCAGGTGATTCCGACCACGAAACAGGGCTGCCCATCTGGGGTCTTGATGCAACAGGTTGGGCATCGCAATTGCTGTCTCCCCTTGAAGGCGAATCGAGTTTCGAGGAGGTTGCCCAGCCTTCCCGGTTCAGCGGTACGCTCCGCCCATACCAGGTTACTGGTCTCAGTTGGCTCCGGTTCCTTGACCGGTTCGGTCTTGGCGCCTGCCTTGCAGATGACATGGGGCTCGGGAAGACGGTTCAACTCATCGCCCTCCTCCAGGAGGAACGGGAGGACTTGGAGGAGGACCATGCGCTTCCACCGACGCTGCTGGTGGTTCCGACTTCAGTGATGGAGAACTGGTCTCGCGAATTGAAACGGTTCTCCCCGGAGTTGAGGTCGCACATCCACCACGGCCCGTCGCGTACATCCGGGAGTGAATTTGCTGAAATTGCCGTTTAGAATGATGTCGTCATCACGACCTATGCCCTTGTTGTCCGTGATCTTGAATCGATCCAGGAAGTGGCATGGCACAGGGTCGTCCTTGATGAAGCCCAGTACATCAAGAACCCCCCTACGAAGCAGACTGCAGCCATCCGCTCCATCAAGACTTCAAGGCGGATTGCTCTTACCGGTACGCCGGTCGAGAACCGGTTGACGGAACTCTGGTCCATCATGGAGTTCTGCAATCCAGGGTACCTGGGAGAATCGAGTGATTTCCGGAGGCGATATGCACGCCCCATCGAGCGTCATCGAGACAGCCGCCAGGCCGATCAGCTGCGGAGGCTCGTACAGCCCTTCATCCTTCGCAGGCTGAAGACCGACAGGAACGTGATCTCCGATCTCCCGGATTGCTTTGAAACGAAGGAGTACGCGACCCTGACAAGGGAACAGGCCACGCTCTACGAGGAGGTCGTGAATTCGATGATGGGGGATGTTGATCGGAGCAGCGGGATTCAACGTCGAGGCATCATCCTTGCGCTCCTTGGTCGACTGAAGCAGATCTGCAATCACCCTGCACAGATGAGCGAGAAGGAGGAGTTGAATCGACTGGTCGCCCCGGATGGGTCGGATGTGCGACAGCTTTCAAGTCGTTCCGGCAAGGCGCGTCGACTCATGAGGTTGCTTGAGGAGGTCGTTGCGACGGGTGAACAGGCTCTTGTCTTTACGCAGTATCGACGAATGGGGCAGCTTCTTTCGGGCATGATTGAACATGATCTTGATTGCAAGACGCTCTTTCTCCATGGAGGCACCCCGGTTCCACGCCGTCAGAAGATGATTGATCAATTCCAGGAGGGCGACGGATCCGCGCCGGTCTTCGTACTTTCGTTGAAGGCCGGCGGCCTCGGCTTGAACCTGACTGCAGCGAACCACGTCTTCCACTTCGACCGTTGGTGGAATCCCGCGGTCGAGCGGCAGGCAACGGACAGGGCGTATCGAATCGGACAGTCGCGAGCGGTCCACGTTCACAAATTCGTCTGTCTTGGAACCCTCGAAGAGCGGATCGATGAGATGATCGAGGAGAAGACCGCTCTTGCTGAGAACATCATCGGTGCAGGTGATGCATGGCTGACCGAGATGTCGACTACGCAGTTGCGTGAGATACTGACCTTGCAGAACTCGGCCGTGGAGATTGAAGCGTGACACGCATGGATCGAAAGACACCCGGACATGACTCGACGGACACCCCTCGTCCCCAGCGTCGTACAGGTCGCGGGGGGAAGCTTCGCCTTGAGCCGGAGGTCATGCAGTCACATCCGGTTGCAGGGGCCTGGCTGGAGTCGGTACGGTCCTCCATCGGGGATGCCAACTTCGAGTGGGGCCTGAAGACGGCACGCTCGGGTCGGGTGCGGGTTCTTGAGATAGGCCCGGGACTGGTTTCAGCCAATGTCAGCGAAGAAGGTGGGGGTGGCAAGCGTGTCATCATCACCGTTCCAATGCTGACGGAGATTGCATGGAACAGGCTTGAGGAACGGATGGCGGATGAAGCGGTCTGGACCGCAAGGCTCAGCGAAGGGGAATGCCCCGAGAACCTGACCCAGTTGTTCATCGACTGCGGCGTCACACTTGCTCCCTCGCCGGAAGAATCACTGAGTTGCAGGATGAACGGCCCGGCCGATTCAGGTCAGCGTCGAGCTGGTGCAGTCGCCTGGTTGGCTGCAGAACGTTTTACGCTCGAGCCATTGTCCATGCTTGAAGTGCGAGGACGATCCGTGCCTCACATCGTCGAGCGGATACGAAGACATCGAGCGTTGGATCTGTCCGGTGGGGCACACGCACACCCGGATCCGCCCATCCCGTTTGATGCCGAGTTGGAAGAGTCGTTGAATGACTCCGTCGATCATTTCTGGCGATCCAGGTTCGAGTTCAACCAGTCGCTGACACGATCACCCGCTCAGCACATTCCACATGCTCTCCTGCGTCGACTCGGCCCCAGCACGATGGAGGGAAAGTTTCCTCTTTCCGGCCTCCTTGCGACGATCTATGACCACGTCAGCGAGCAGTCCCGTGCCATGCTGGACGAAGGCACGGGCTGAACCCCTGTTTCAGGCTTGCAATGCGTTTCCACCTGGTCCACCTGTGCGGGTTGCTCCGTCTCCAGGAGTACCCCTGGCGGTGGGGAACAGTGAATTCGACCAAACTGGCCTCTCAACCAGTCCGATACGGTTCGTGGACACGGAACAGGATTCAGACAGGGGGATATTCAATCCATGAACCATCACACCAGCAACTCCGATGAAATTCGACCAATGCTCCGGGCCATCGAGGCTCGAATCCAGGAGGCCAGGGATCGTCGAATGGGTGAGAAGAAATTGCCGGGCATGCCGTTGTTTGCCCCACCCAGGCAGCATGCTGCAACCGATCACGGGCAGACAGGAATTGAACCGGCCTCGGTCGACTCCGACTCGCCTTTGAAGGCGAAGAGAAAGTCGGCAAGCAGCTTTACGACCCCGATGCCGACCAGGAATATCTGGGATCGCCGGGTGGGTTGAAACTGCCGATCACGCAGTCTCACTGCAGACGAACATGAACAACAGGCGTCCGCTCGTGCGGACGCCTGTTGTTCATGGATCTCGAAATGTCGTCGATCAGGAAACGTGCTTCATGCCGCGTCGCTGATCACGAAGCCTCCGACTCTTGCCAACGCGCTTGCGGAGGAAGTAGAGTTTCGCACGACGTGCATCGCCTCGCCGCACGACCTCGATCTTGGCGATGCGAGGCGAATTCAGTGGGAAGATGCGTTCAACACCTTCGTTGGCAACGATGCGACGGACGGTGATGGTTTCGTTGACGCCCCGGCCGTTCCTGGCGATGAGAACACCCTGGTAGACCTGGATGCGTTCTTTTTCACCTTCGATGATCCTCACGTGGACATCGAGCGTGTCGCCGATGCTGAAGACCGGGTACTGGTCATCGTTCTTGACCTGTTCTGCGGTCACGGATTCGATAGTTTCTTGCCTGCTCATGCTTCTTCTCCGGGGCGTGTGCCCCTCTGGTACAAGCCTTGCTCCGGTGGTCAGTTGTTGCACTGCTCCAGCAGATCAGGGCGTCTTGATCGAGTTCGTTTCATCATCTGGTCTCGCCGCCATGTCGCGACGGCTTCATGGTTTCCACTCAGGAGCACCTCTGGTACGGCCTGGTTTCGCCAGGTGCGTGGACGTGTGTAGTGGGGCGCCTCGAGCAGTCGTTCCCGGTTCTCACCGAGTGCACAGAATGAATCCTCGGAAGCTGAATCCTCGTGGCCGAGGACTCCTTCCTGGAGTCTCGTGACTGCATCAATCAGGAGCATGGATGGAAGCTCGCCGCCAGTGAGTACGTAGTCTCCTACGCTGATCTCAAGAGGATCAAGTTCCATGATGACCCGTTCGTCTATCCCTTCGTAATGTCCGGCGATCAGCATCAGTCGCTCTTCGCGGGAAAGTTCCTCGACCAGTTCCTGGTCAAGTCGTCTGCCCTGTGGCGTAAAGAGAATCCTGCGACACGGGGTCGGCACGATCGCCTCGACCTCCTGGACGGCATCCCAGAGTGGCTGGCACATGATGACCATGCCCGGGCCTCCACCGAACGGCCGGTCATCGACCTTTTCATGCTTGTTGTCGGCCCAGTCCCTGATGTCGTGCACATGGCACTCCACGTGACCACCCGCAGCGGCACGAGCCTGGATGCTCGCGTCGAGTACGCCCGGGAACATGTCGGGAAACAGGGTGAGGACATCGATGCGCATGGTATGAGTGCCTGCCTTGGTCATTGACCCGTCGTTGATTCGAGTTTCTTTCCTGGAGTGGGGTCGATCCCGGCTCGTTTCAGCAGTGACCGAACGGTGTCGGACGGCTGGGCACCGACACTCAACCAGTAGTCGATGCGGTCATTCTTGAGACTGTGCTGCTGGTCTTCAGATGCCTTGGGATCGAACCAGCCGAGTTCTTCGATGACTCGACCATTGCGCGGAGAGCGCTTGTCCATGGCATTCACACGGTAGAAGGGACTGTGTCGTCGTCCCATACGCTTGAGGCGCAATACGACCATTGTTCGGCCTGCTCCTTGTTGGCACCCGATTCGGGAAGTTTCGACGCGTGTCGAATGCTCCACGGCACCCCGGGAAGTCGCTCGCAAGCCGATGAGGAGGAGCGACCCGTGGGGATGATGCTTCGTCGGGTGGACGAATCGGAGATTGTAGTGAAGACCACCTGGTGGCTCAAGGGAAGTTGTCCATGAGGGCTGCATGGGGCCACCAAGCCCCATCAGGCAGCTGGAGTTCCCCCGACAAGCCGGGCAACGAGGCTGGACCACCAGAACGCTGCATCCTTGGAGCCGGCGAAGAGGAAGTCCGCGGCGCCGAAGAAGAAGATCATGATCAAGAGGGCGAATGCTGCCATCTGGGATATGCGCTGCCTGTAGAACTCGCGGGCCTGGGGAGAAACAGCGGCGAGGATGCGGGAACCGTCCAGGGGTGGAATTGGAAGCATGTTCAGGACGAACAGGATCACATTCAGGAAGCCGCCGACGAAGAGAAACAGGCTTACCGACTTCATCCACTGGATGGACATGTCGCCCATGGCGGACAACACGCCCAGCAGCGTGAGCGTGATGAAGGCAAGTCCCAGGTTCATCATTGGACCAGCGAGGGCGACGATTGCATCGCCGAGTCGACCATGCCGGAATCGATCCGGGCGGACCGGCATCATGCCCCAGGCGATGCCGATCAATGCAAAGATGATGAGTGATGTCTGCCCCATCTGCACCAGGGGATTTGCAGTCAAGCGGTTCAAGTCTCGGGGCGTAGTATCACCCTCCCAGAGGGCCGCCCAGCCATGGGCAAGTTCGTGCAGGGTGATCGAGAACAGGACCCAGAAGATCCAACTGACCAGGTAGATGGCTCCACCCTGTTCCCAGGCTGCATGTACCCACCAGTTCATCGATTCAACCTTTGTGCCAATGCGATCTGGATGTCACTGCTTGATGGAACGTGGTCGTATAAGCGGCAGGAGAAGCCGGGTGCATCAGCAGGAGGCATGCCGAAGAGATCGCGACTGTCAACCAGGATCGTCGGTGATCCCCATCGCAATCGATCATCCATCGGGTCGAGGTCGCCCATGTCAACCTCGGAATACGTGAACGGGGATTGTTCAGCTGCATCCATCACCACCTTGAGGTTCATGCGAACTTCATTACTCGTTGGACATCCATTGAAGTACAGCAGGACGAGGGCGGGGCTTTCATCAGCTTGGTGCATCGAACTGCTCGAACAGGAGGACACCATGAACAGTGCAGCCAGTGCTGCTGCAAAGGGTTTCCGGCTGGAACTCATGCCGCCCCGGCCTTGTCCTTCAGTTCCGACCCGTACCCCAGTTGCACGAGGTGAGCCATCGGGCCATGGGGTTTCCCTTCCTCGTCCTTCAATCGGCTCTGTGCAGCGGGGTTTGCGTACCGATTGAAGAGGAGTGCCTTGATGTTGCCCATGATCCCTCCGAACGAACTGAAGGTGTGATCGACGGCGGTCGGCTCATAGCCGCAGTGCACCATGCAGTCCTGGCATTGCGGGTTTCCTGAAGCTCGTCCGTACTCATCCCAGTCGACCGTATCAATCAGTTCCTGGAATGTGTCGACGTATCCTTCCTGGAGCAGGTAGCAGGGGCGCTGCCATCCGAAGATGTTGTACGTCGGGTTGCCCCATGGCGTGCACTCGTACTCCCTGTCACCCATGAGGAACTCGAGGAAGAGTGGTGACTGGTTGAACTTCCAGCGTTTCTTCCTGTTTGACAGGATCATCTCGAAAAGGTTGTTCGTTGTTCTGCGGTGCAGGAAGTTGGACTGGTCCGGCGCCTTGTCGTAGGCATAGCCGGGGCTGACCATCATTCCCTCTACCCCGACATCCATCATCTCGTCGAAGAATCCACGCACGGCATTTGGATCGGTTCCTTCGAACAGCGTCGTGTTCGTCGTGACGCGGAATCCCATGTCGACCGCCCTGCGAATTCCCACGATGGCCTTGTCAAACGTGCCTTCGCGGCAGACGGCGAAGTCATGCTCATCACGCCGTCCATCCATGTGCACGGAGAAGGAGAGGTACTTGCTCGGGGTGAACCAGCCTTCCTTGAGTTTCTCCTCGAGAAGAATCGCATTCGTACACAGGTAGATGTACTTTCGTCGCTTGACGAGTTCGTCGACGAGTTCACGTATGTGCGGGTAGAGAAGGGGTTCACCGCCTGGTATGGAGACCATCGGGGCGCCGCATTCGTCAACCGCTCGGAGCGCATCCTCGAGGGGGAGGTCCCTCTTGAGAATGTGGGCCGGGTACTGGATCTTGCCGCAACCGGCACACGCCAGGTTGCATCGGAAGAGTGGTTCGAGCATCAGGACGAGTGGATACCGCTTGCGGCGGCGCAGTTTCTGTCCAATGACATAACTGGCCACGGTCCACATTTGAGAGATTGGTACGCCCATTGGATCCTCTCCAAACCTCTTCAGAGGCCGAATACAAGGCGAGCATCCTATCAGGGCTGGCTTCAAAAACGCCGCTGAGGGTCCGGAAATGTGGAAGGGGGAGAGGCGACTGCGAAAAAATTCACAGACTCCGCCTCCTTGCCGAACATGGCAGGTGGAAGGGCTGTATGGAGTGCTGTGAGCACCCTTGATGCATCCATGGCGATCCCCTTGCACCGGCATCCACTGCTGAAGCCCTCGGGTATCATCCGCCGACCGTGGTGTCATGGCCGAAAGGCGATGACCTCAAGCAGTTCGGAAATACGCCACCAGGAAGCGTCAACGGAGGGCATGTTGGATCATCAGACCGATGAAGCTCTTCTCGGGGCCTACAGGGAGGGTGACCGCGAAGCATTCAGCGTGCTCGTGGAACGCTATTCCAATGAACTGGTCCAGTTCCTGACAAAGCAGACCGGTTCACGGGCTGCCGCCGAAGATGTGTTCCAGGAGACCTTCCTTCAGGTTCACAATTCCGCATCCACATTCGACCTTGACCGGCGGTTCAAGCCCTGGCTCTACACCATTGCAGTCAACAAGGGCCGGGACTGGCATCGTCGCAACGCACGTCGCAAGGCGATGTCACTGTCGGCGAATGTAGGCAAGGACGGTGATGGTCAGTCATTCGCCGACCTGATGCCAGCAGACATACCAGGGCCTTCCGAAGGGATGCAGGAGAGCGAGATGCGACAGCGAGTCAAGCATGTCGTGGACAGCCTCCCGGGCCATTACAGGGAGATACTCCTCCTGAGTTACTTCCAGAAGATGAGTTATACCCAGATTGCCGAGACCCTCGAGATACCACTTGGGACAGTCAAGAGCAGGCTGCATTCAGCAGTTGCTGCCTTCGGTACGGGGTGGGACCAGGACAATACCGATACCGAGGAGAGAGAAGAATGACGAAGGAACATGAAGACATGCCGACACTCACCGATGCGGATGCGCACATGCTCGATCGACTCGTCGATGCGGAGTTCGATCCATCGAAGATCACCGGACTTGATGCTGCCGACCAGGCCAGGCTCGATCGGATCGTTTCGATTCTCGGCCTCCTTGATTCCTATCCCGTGGCCGAACTCTCAAGCGAGGATCGCACTACGCTCGTACATGCGACGCTTACCCGGATCGATCGTGCCGAGAGCGAACAGAACGACCGAATGCGTCTTGAACCAGGCAGTGGACCTGCATCCAGGATGGGTGTCCCGGAACTGATCGCCGTCGCTGCGATCTTCATATTCGGCCTCAGCCTCATCTTCACGATGATGAACGCAACACGCGAAACCTCGACTCGTTCCGTGCACAGGCACAACCTTGCACAGATCGGTGGAGCATTCTTCAATCATGCAGGGGACAATGATGGGATCCTCGCCAATACGAATGCTCCGGAGTGGGATTCCCTGTTCGGTGAGACCACCAATCGCCTCGATTTGCAACCCCTGGTCGAACAGGACTATCTGGCCTCCGATGTGCCAGGCTTGCAGGACGAATCGCGCTGGTCGTACCAGACCCAGCCCAGGACGCACGTCTTCCAGGCAAGCCAGCCCGCCATGACGGTTCTCATGGGCAATCGAAACCCCTACATGACCCGGGGGATCGTGGAAGTCTGGAAAGACAAGGTCAAGATCGGGACATTCCCGGCGACGTTCACATGGTCCCCAAGTGTCCTGCTGAGTGACGGCTCGATCCAGGACATTGAGGGGCACGCCTACGAGGGCGATGACATGCGTACTCCCGACCCCTTGTGTCGCGACTTGGAGCAGGCGGACGTATTCCTGACGCATCCCATTGCACACTGAGACACCTTCGAGAGCTCCAATCTCGACAGTCCATTCACTTCCTGTTATTCTCCGCGACTTGGCCCGCAGTGCGGGCCGAGCCAGTTGTTTTCTACGCCCATGGGGCAGGAACGAGCGTCGTGCCGAAGAACAAGCCCAACAAGGGACTGCTCAAGCGGATCAGGATGACCAAGTCAGGCAAGGTCAAGATGGGCCGTGCCTATGGACGTCATCGCAGGAGCCACAAGGCCGGTGACCTGCTTCGTTCCTATCGTGCCCCCAACTACGCCCATGCCAGTGATCTGAAGAAGATCGCACGCATGCTGCACTCCCGCGTTACAGGCGCGGGCGCTGCTGGCTCTGCTCCGGCGGGCTCGGAAGACTGAACAAGGATGTTCCTGGCGGGCACAAGTCCTCGGCTGCACCGGGGCCCCGACCAGGACACGAGAACGGAGTGGACCAATGCCACGCGTACGCAAGGGCGCAGCCAGGACAAGGGCGAGGCGCCGTATTCTCAGGGCCGCACGAGGCTACTGGGGCACCAAGAATCGTCACAAGCAGCAAGCCAAGGTCGCTCTCCTCCGGGCCGGACAGTTCGCCTATCGTGATCGCCGGGCACGTCGACGTGATTTTCGGCGTCTCTGGATCGTTCGCATCTCGGCAGCCTGCCGCATGCGGGGTACGCGATACAGCCGATTCATGAATGGTCTTTCACAAGCGGGTGTTGGACTCAACCGGAAGATGCTCAGCCAGATTGCAATTGAGGATCCTCTGACCTTTGATTCGCTTGTGGAGAAGTCCGAGGCCGCAACGACCGCACCTGCTGCCAATTGACAGAGCGTCTCCAGTGGAGATACCCATGCTCGGCTTTCTCGGTGAAGCAATCAGGAATTACAGGCAGACAGGTGCTGTTGCACCCTCTTCCCGTGCACTTGCATGTTCAATGGTGTCCAAGCTGTCCCAGTTCAAGGGTCCTCGTCGCATTCTCGAGGTTGGATCCGGTACCGGGGCGTTCACCCGTCACATTCTCGAGCAGATGTCACCTGGTGACCGACTCGATGCAGTCGAGATCAACGCTCCCTTTGCAGACACGCTCGATTCGACGATTCTTGAACCGCATCGTGCGGCAAATCCCGAACATGTGGTTCGTGTCCATGCATGCGCGATTGAAGATGCAGCACTGGAAGGTCCGTACCACGTGGTGGTCTGCGGGCTTCCCTTCAACAACTTCCCACTGGAGATGACCAGGCGGATCTTTTCCATCATGCTCGGTTCCATGGAGCCAGGCGGCTGGTTGTCCTACTTTGAATACCTCGCAATGCGGCCACTGAAGGCACCCTTCGTGGGCAGAATCGGGCGGTCAGTTCTCCAGGCACATGGGAGTTATCTTGGGGAACTTGAAGGACAACTCAATGGACAGAGGCGCTTGATCATCGGGAATATCCCACCGGCGTGGTCGGTACACCTGCAGGCAATGGCGACTTGATGAGGATGGACTGATGGATCGCGTTGAATTCGAAGACACGCTCAAGGACTACGAGGATCGTTTCAACACGATGCAGCCGGAAATGGAACTCACGGTCCGTGATCCGGAACTTGGCATCGAGGGCTGGGTGGTGGTCTGGAGTACGCTCAACTGCATGGACAGTCCGCTCGGGCGAGTCGGCAAGGGCGGTACTCGCATTCATGAGGACATGAGCCTCGACGAGCTGCGGATGCTTGCTCGAACGCAGTCTCTCAAGAATGCTGCGGCAGGCATCGGTACAGGTGGAGCAAAATCCGGAATGAAGGATGATCCGCAATCACAGGGATTTGAATCCAGGTACAGGCGTTTCGTTCGACTGGTTTCGCCGGCCCTGAGTGAAAATGGAGGATCATGGGGAGGCCTCGGGTACGACATCGGTGCGCATCCCGACCACTGCACATGGGCCTGTGATGAACTTGGTTCGACGACCTGTTTCACCGGGAAGCCGGTCGAGTTGGGTGGTACGGACTATGACGTCGAAGGCATTGCAGGGCTGGGTGTCGCCGTCGCTGCACGAACACTGCTCGAGGAAACGGGCCGGAGCCCCTCCTCGGCGACGATCGCCGTCCAGGGCATCGGCGCAATGGGGGCTGCGGTGTGCAGGTATGCATCCGAGCAGGGCATGACGGTTCGATTCATAGCCGACCCGCGCATCGGCGGTTGCTGGCGACTGGAGTCCGAGTTCGAGGGGGAACTTCGGGAGGCAGTCATCAGCATGGACATCGAGGGAGCGAGCAAAGCCCTCGAAGAGGGACCGCACATCTGCATGGAGCTTGACGATGTTCTCGAGCAGGCGGTGGACGTGTTGTTCCCCTGTGCCGTGCATGATGTGATCACGTCCGACAACGTCGACCTGATCAGCGCCTCGGTAGTCGTGGAAGGCGCCAACAATCCCTGCTCAACGGATGCACGCCGTGAACTGCATGCTCGAGGTATCACGGTCATTCCCGACATAATCGCCAATCCCGGTGGAGCGATCGCGGCCTATATCGAGTTGACGAGTGAAATCTCCAACGAGGAAAACGCATCGACGCGCGCAAAGGTGGCGGAGGCGAAGCAATACACCGAGGAGAAGGTCGCTGCCAATGTCCGGGCCGTGCTCGAACTTGCAGACTCTGCAGGCGTAGATCCGGCACGGGCCGCATTGCTGCTTGCCTATCGTCGGGTCTTCGGTGAAGAATGAGCATGTACGCTGCATCCTTCGATGATGTTCTCACCGCTCATGAGCGGATTGCGGGACACGTCCATCGGACGCCTGTCCTGACCTGCAGCACGCTGGACGAGTTGAGCGGCCGCTCGCTCTTCTTCAAATGCGAGAACATGCAGCGGGTCGGGGCATTCAAGTTCCGAGGCGCAACCAATGCGGTCCTCTCGCTGGAGGATGAGATCGCCTCCCGTGGTGTCTGCACCCATTCCAGCGGCAACCACGCACAGGCCCTGGCCCTCGCTGCACGGCAACGAGGCATCCCAGCCTGGATCGTCATGCCTACGAGCGCACCAGGGGTGAAACGCAGGGCCGTCGAGGGCTACGGGGCGACCATCGTTCCATGCGAGCCGACATTGGAAGCCCGTGAGACGACGTGCGCAGGAGTCATGGACGATACCGGGGCGACCCTTGTTCACCCGTATGACGATCCACGAGTGATTGCCGGGCAGGGAACAGCGGCACGCGAGTTGATCGAGGAGGTCGGCGAACTGGATGTCATCGTGGCGCCCGTGGGCGGGGGCGGCCTGCTGAGTGGATCATGCATCACGACGCGGGCCATGCTTCCTGGCGCGGCCCTGGTCGGTGCTGAACCCGTGGGAGCCGATGATGCCACGAGGTCGCTGGCAGCGGGGGAGTTGATTCCACAGACCGGGCCCGACACGATCTGTGACGGCCTGCTGACCAGCCTGGGTGATCTTACGTGGCCGATACTTCGAGATCATCTCCAGCAGATCATCACGGTTGACGACTCGGAAGTCATCGAGGCCATGCGGCTGGCCTGGGAACGCATGAAGATCATCATCGAGCCGAGCAGCGCCATCGCACTGGCAGCAGTTCTCTCAAGCGAGTTCTCAAGCGTTGAGGGAGAACGGGTGGGCATCATCTTCACGGGCGGCAACGTCGACCTGGCACAACTGCCCTTTGTCTGATCAGTCACTTTCCGTGCGTCGGCGGACGAGTTCCGCATCGATGAAGGCGTCCAGGTCACCATCCAGAACGTTCTGTGGATTGCCGTTCTCGTGCCCGGTCCTGTGATCCTTCACCCTGTTGTCGTAGAAGACGTAGCTGCGGATCTGTGAACCCCATCCACGGTCGACCTTTCCGCCGGTGGCTTCGTCAAGTTCAGCCTGGCGTTTCTCTTCTTCGAGTTGTTCCAGCTTTGCCTGCAGGACGGTCATGGCCTGTCGACGATTCTGGGGTTGTTCACGGTAGGTCGAGGAGACCACCATGATGCCGGTCGGCTTGTGGACGATGCGTATGGCTGAGGCGACCTTGTTGACATTCTGTCCACCGGGTCCCGATGAACGGGCAAAGGGGGTGACCTCGAGGTCGTTCTCGTCGATTTCCAGGTTCGTTTCATCGAATTCCGGAATGACGTCGATCGTTGCGAAACTGGTCTGGCGTTTTCCCTGCGAGTTGAACGGGCTGACCCGGGCAAGTCGGTGGGTTCCACGTTCGCAGTTCATGTAGCCGTAGGTCAGGGGGCCCTTGAGGTGATAACTGACCTGGTTGATACCCACCTCTGTTCCGTGAACCTGTGACAACTGCTCATATTTCCATCCCCGCTTTTCCCAGAACGCCCTGTACATGCGATCCAGCATCGCCGCCCAGTCATCGGCTTCCGTACCGCCGTCACCCGACTGGATCGATACGAAGCAATCTCGGTGATCATGTGGCCCGCTCAACAGCGACTGCAGTTCCACCTTGTCCATTCGATTGACGAGATCGTGGAGTTGGCCATCAACTTCGCTGAGCAACTCTGAATCGTTTTCTTCCCGGGCAAGTTCATAGCCCACCTGTGCATCCTCGAATTCCCGGATGACGGTTCCCAGGGAATCAGTCTGGGCCTTGAGGAGCTTGAAATTGGCGATGGTCTTCTGCGCCGCGTCCTGGTCATTCCAGAACTCGACTTCGTTCATCCGGTCCTGGAGGGCGTCTCGCTGCCTGATCTTCTCGTCGTAGTCAAAGAGAGTCGCGGATGGTCAAGATCCGCGCCTCGAGATCGTCTATCACCGGTTGGTGGGTTTCGTAGTGCATTGAGCCCTTTCGTGTCCGGGCAGTGTAGCGGTGCAGTCATCCACCGGCCATCCGCAGTGGGCGAGGCTGCGTGGGCCTTCGTCGCGGATGGGGGTACACTTCCTCGCCATGGACATCTCCAGACGTGCCAAGGATATTCCTCCCTCGTCGACCCTCGCCATCACTGCGAAGGTCAGGGCGATGAAGGCCGAGGGCAAGGATGTGATCGGTTTTGGTGCTGGTGAACCTGATTTCACGACACCGGGATTCATCTGCGAAGCGGCCATGGATGCGTTGCATGATGGCATGACCCACTACGTGCCGACGCCGGGAACCCCGGAGGTCAGGGAAGCAATCGCTGCAAAGCTTCGTGATGAGAACGGTATCGACTGCGATTCTTCTCACATCACCGTCAACAACGGGGCGAAGTTCACCGTCTTCCTTGCATTGCAGGCCTTGCTTGACCCCGGACAGGAGGTCATCCTGCCGACACCTGCATGGGTGTCGTACAAGCCGATGATCGATCTTGCCCAGGGCAGGCTTGTTGAAATACCTTGCGAAGGTGCGCACGATTTCAAGATGACTCCGGACCAGCTTGAAGCGGCCATCACCCCGGATACCCGTGTTCTTCTCATGAACAGTCCATCGAATCCCTGCGGAACGATGTACTCACAATCGGAAGTTCGAGCATTCGCAGCAGTCCTGGAAGGCCATGAACAGGTCGTGGTTGTCAGTGACGAGATCTACGAGCGCCTCGTCTATGGTGATGAACCGAACCTGTCGATGGGTTCCCTCCCTTCCATGCGGGAGCGGGTCGTGACCATCAATGGACTGAGCAAGGCGTATGCGATGACGGGATGGAGAATCGGCTATGCCTGTGCGCCAGGTGGTGATGGATCGGTCATCAAGGCGATGAACAAGCTCCAGAGCCAGATGACTTCGTCGATCACCTCGTTCACGATGCCCGCTGTCGTGGCTGCATTGACCGAGGGTGGCGAGGAAGTCGAACGCATGCGGCGTATCTTTGCAGGAAGGGCAAGCTTGATTCACAAACTCGTCAAGCAGTGGAAGGGCGTTTCCTGTCCAAGGCCCACGGGTGCCTTCTACATCTTCCCCGACATCAGTTCCACGTTTGGATCCATGAGTCCAGGGGGGCGGCGGATCGATTCGGCACTGGACTTTGCCGACGCCTTGCTGGATGAAACAGGGGTGGCAGTCGTCCCGGGTGAGGATTTCCTCGGTCCAGGCCCACGGCACATTCGCATGAGTTTCGCCACGGACGAGGAACAGATCGTCGAGGGCTGTGGCCGTATTCGGGAGTGGCTTGGCCAACTCGTTCCAGGCGAAGCCGTCGAGTCGAGTCCATCCAGTTCGGTCTCTTGAGGTTCAAAGCCCGTTTTTCCGGCATTCAAGGCCACTTCATGTGTGCCGCACACCCGTTCATGCGTGGACAGGGTGTCTGCAGCGGGGTACAATCCTCGTTTCCAGAAATGAAATGCCAGAAACAACAAGTGAGGGGATGTACCCCATGAGTAGTACGGCCGAACGAAAGGGCCAGATCATCAGCGATTTCCGTCGGAGTGATTCCGACACCGGGTCGCCCGAGGTCCAAATTGCGATCCTGACGAACAGGATCGAGGAACTCAACGAGCATCTGAAGGGCAGCAGGAAGGACCATGCTTCGAGGCGTGGTCTCTTGCAGATGGTGGGGCGGCGAAACAGGCTGCTTCGCTACCTGTCCCGTACGAATCCAGATGCCTACCGGGACACGATCAAGCGACTTGGTCTCAGGAAGTAATCGCACAGACATTCCCCGGGCTCCGCACGATCGGGCGGCAGCAGACGAGAGACAGTACGGACCAGTACTGTGCCCCGTCTTCTGCCTCTGGATCCAGGAGATGCCGGATCCAACTCCAGGACTGACCTGCACACCCGGAATGGGTGGGGCGTCCTCAACAGAATGAAGGCAGAAACAATGAAAGACATATTTGTAGAACGTGAAATCGGTGGACGCATGCTTCGTTTCGAGACCGGGAAGGTCGCGAAACTGGCGAGTGGTGCAATCATTGCCCGCTATGCGGAATCCGCGGTGCTCTGCACCGCGATGCGTGCGGATCCCCGCCCCGGACTGGATTTCTTCCCGCTTCAGTGCGATTACCGCGAACGACTGACTGCGTCAGGCAAGTTCCCAGGTGGTTTCAGGAAGCGTGAAGGCGCTCCGGGTGAGAAGGAAATTCTCACCATGCGGATGATCGATCGACCGATTCGCCCCCTGTTTCCCGACGGATTCATCGACGAAGTTCAGCTTCAATGCTGGGTCATGAGTCATGACGGGCAGAATGACACGGACGTACTGGCCTGCACAGGAGCATCAGCCGCACTGTGCTGCACGGATGCACCCTTCGAGGGTCCGGTTGCAACAGTTCGTGTCGGCCGAATTGTCACCGAGAGTGGTGAACAGTTCGTGCTGAACCCCACCCACGCCCAGATGGAGTATTCCGACCTGGACCTGGTGCTTTCAGGTCACGCCGACGGCGTGAACATGATTGAAGTGGGAGCGGCCGAGATCGACGAGGACTCGATGCTCAAGGCCATCGAGTTCGGCTACGAGGAAGGCATCAAGCTCATTCTCGAAATGCAGAATGAACTCATGGAGAAGGTCGGGGCCACCGAGAAGCGTCCTGGTTCCAGTTCGCTGCCCTCGGATGAGGTCATGGAGAAGGTCATTGCATTCGCGAAGGACGAGATGAAGACCGCCCGACAGATCAAGGGCAAGCACGACCGAGGCGACAAGGTTGGCGAACTGCGTCAACGCATGATGGATGAAGTCTTCCCCGTACCGGGTGATGACGCGTCCTACTCCGCTCACAAGCAGTCAGACGCGGATCGATCCGCTGCCAAAGAGGCCTTCCGAACGCTTGAGAAGAAGGTCACCCGCTCCCTGATCGTCGATGACGGCATTCGAGCGGATGGTCGGGAGTACAAGGAGATCCGTCCGATCGACGCCGAGGTGAAGATGTTCGCCCGGTCGCATGGTTCATGCCTCTTCCAGCGAGGCGAGACGCAGAGCATCGTTTCCTGTGCACTGGGGACGGGCAGAGACGAGCAGATCGTCGATGGCCTGATGCCCGAGTATGCCAAGAAGTTCTATCTTCACTACAACTTCCCGCCGTTCTGCGTCGGTGAAGCCGGTCGCATCATGGGACCGGGTCGACGTGAGATCGGTCATGGTGCTCTTGCAGAGCGATCACTCATGGGCATCCTTCCTGATATCGAGGATTTCCCATACACCATCCGCCTCGTGAGCGACATCACCGAATCCAACGGGTCATCCTCGATGGCCTCGGTCTGCGGTGGTTGCCTGGCCCTGATGGATGCAGGTGTTCCGATCAAGGACACGTGTGCCGGCATCTCGGTCGGTCGATTCAGCAACGACTCAGGCAAGATCGTCCATGTAACGGACATCATCGGTGAAGAGGATTTCTTCGGCGACATGGACTTCAAGGTGTCCGGAACACGCGATGGCATCACGGGCATCCAGCTCGACCTGAAGGCTCGCGGACTCTGGTTCGATGAGATCAAGACGATCTTTGCCCAGGCTCGTGAAGGTCGCCTCCAGATCATCGAGAGGATGGAGAGCATCATCGCGAAGCCACGCGAGGAAACCTCCGAGTATGCTCCGAAGCTCCTGCAGATCCAGATCGATCCAGACAAGATCGGCAAGCTCATCGGGCCTGGTGGCAAGACGATTCGAAGCATCCAGGAACGAACTGGTGCGACGGTCGATGTCGACAACGACGGCACGGTCACCATCGCCGCCATCGGTGGCACGCCTGGTCGTGCTGCATTGGCCGAGGTCGAAGCACTCTGTGCCGAGATCCGGGTCGGAACCATCTTCGATGGCAAGGTTGTTTCAACGAAGGACTTCGGTGCCTTCGTCGAACTTGTTCCAGGTACGGACGGCATGTGTCACATTTCCGAACTTGATGATGGCTTCGTCAAGAATGTCGAGGACGTTGTCAAGGTCGGGGACACCATCCGTGTCAAGGTCATCAATGTCGATGACAGCGGTCGGATCAAGCTTTCCCGGAAGGTACTCCTGAAGGAAGAAGCTGCCGACAGCGAGGAGAACGCGGAGGAAACCGTCGAGGCCTGATTGGCCCTGGTTCGGTGACCCGAAGCAGAGATGGAGCAGACCAATGATCCCGCTGTGGTTGGGCATTGGCGTCGTTCTCGGTATCGTCATCTCGATGCCAGGGCTCATCGTGCTGCTTCGCCGTGCAACCCACCGTGCACGCGAAGCCGAGCGTGAGGCTCGTCATGCCCAACGGCTCGCTGAACTTGGATCGATGACAAGCGGGCTTGCCCACGAGATCAAGAACCCGCTTTCGACGGTCGGTCTCAACGCACAACTGCTCAGAGAGGATCTCGTCGATCTCGAAGTATCCAGCAGCGATCGAAGTCGTCTTACGGACCGGGTAGATGCATTGGCGAGGGAAGTGGATCGACTCGGCTCGATCCTGTCTGACTTTCTCGATTTCGCGGGTCGGATCAGGCTGGATCCGCAGGAGCACGATCTCTCCGCGATCGTCGAGGAACTCAGTGATTTCTATCATCCCCAATGTGAAAAAGCAGGAGTCATCCTGCGAGTCCAGCTACCTCCAGAACCGGTCTCGGTGCGAGTTGATGAAAGCCTGCTGAAGCAGTCACTGCTGAACCTGATGATCAACGCCACCCAGGTCCTGGAAGCTCAGCGTGTCGGTGCGACGTCCGAGCGGCTCGATGACGAGTTGATCCTGAAGGTCGAGCAGGATGAAACAACGGCCCGAATACATGTCATCGATACGGGGCCGGGCGTGCCGGAAGCAGATCGGGAGTCCATCTTCCACCCATATGTCTCCGGCAGGAAGGGCGGTACCGGGCTGGGTCTTCCAACTGCACGTCGAATCATCGAGGAACATGGTGGCCGCCTCGAGGTGGACTCCATGGCTGGACGAGGGAGTGATTTCATGATTTCCCTGCCGCGGGCCTGACAGGTCAATCGCCCAGCAGATCGTCGGATTCGACGATGGCCGATGCAACTTCAACAAGTGTCTTCCGGTTGTTTCGTGCCTGCTTCTGGAGAAGTTTCATGGCTTCCGGTTCTTCGATTTCCTTGCGCTTCACGAGAATCCACTTCGCCCGTTCAATGATCTTCCGTTGTTCCAGCCGCTCATTGAGTTGCTGAATGTGTTCATTCTGCCGGATCCAGTCCAGGTACCTGCTCCAGGCGATATCAATCCCGACGCGAAGTTGATCCCGGCTCAGGGGCTTGAGTATGTATCCGAAGACTCCGGCCTCGGTGCTGGACTCGACGAAATCCTGGTCCGAATAGGCCGAGATGATGACGACGGGAATATTGATTTCATTGAAGATCGTATTGGCGGCTTCGATACCATTCATCCCCGGCATCTGGATATCAAGGAGTGCAAGATCCGGCTGGATTTCCCTGCACAGATCCATGGCCTCGGCCCCGTTGCTGGCTGGACCGATGACGGTATACCCGAGTTCCTCGAGGTTGTTCTTCATGCCCGTTGCAACGAGGTGCTCGTCATCAGCTACGAGGATCGTAGTGGGCCGTTCGAACTGGTCATCCGTGGTACCGGATGTCGCATCGTCTTGTGTCGTCATGGACATGGTTCCTGCATCATTGCAACGTTCCGCAAGGTCGAATCGTGGGCCTTGCCGGTACTGCATTGTATCAATGGCAGGAGTCTTGCCGGGGTATCTTCGTTGAAGTTGTCTCAGTCGAGAAAGTCGGCTTCCTTGAGCCTTTCGGGCACATAGACCTCGGAAACGTATGAAATATCCTTGGTTATGAGCGATTCAACTTCCATCTTGAACCCGTTGCGAAGCATCGTCTTGATCTCCTTCTGCCACGGTTTCTTCTTTTCAAACCAAGGGTAGTTCATGATCTGCTTCGCCCGCGTGATGTCCCGATCGTTGAGATCGATCTTGACATCATTGCTGAGATCACATCGATCGAAGTCTCCAGCGCGGATGCCGAGGAACTTCGCGTCCGGGATGGCCATTCGCTGGCTCTCGAACGCCAGGTTGATCGAACCCTGCTTGATCACGCTGTAGATGTAGTGGCCCCACGGATCGCAATCGAGAAGGCAGTAGACGGGAATCTTCAGTTCCTTGTGCAGGCGGTGCAGCATGCGCCGTACGCCTCGGGGAGGCTGTCCCGATCCTTCGGTCAGGATGCAGTTGTGTGTTTCCCAGAACCGGTCCTCGTTGAACCTGCTCCAGACGGTGTCCTTCTCGACATGCAGGATGAAATCAGCCTCGGAGTTCTTGAACTGGATCACGCTCGGCTCGCAGATGCTTGGAATGGCGTATCCCCCCGTACCCATTCGACGGCAATCGATTTCATCACCGTTGTCGATGATCGTGATGTTTCCGACCATCGTTCCACGCTTCTTCGCAAAGACATGAAGTTCTTCCCGCAGTCCGTCGATCGTGACCTCGAGATCCTCGAGGATGCCATCGGATTCCGACTGTTCATCGAAGGTCTTTTCATTCGTCCCCTCGATCGTATGAAGGGACATGTAATACATGCCACGGAGGCTCAGGGTCTTCTCAGCTTCGATGAGGTCCTTGCAACCCCTGGAAACCAGCATCATCTGCATGAACTTGCGGGCCTGTCCAGCGTTGAACAGTTCCCGCCGCTGCTTGCTTGAACCCATTTCAAGGATTCGCTTCTTCACGTTGTACTTCATGTTGTTGACGCTGCGGATGGGAATTTCGACGAAGGGCTCTCTCTGGGCGAGACTCGATTTGACGATTGCATTCGTCATTGACGTGATCTTCGACGTTGTCTCCCGGTCTCGTTCCTTGCTCACGACGCCTCGTCGTCTTGAGCTCCCGGCCGCCTTCTTCCGGGAAGTGGATTTCTTCTTGGTCTTCTTGCGGGTCTTCTTTGCCATGGAAATGGTTCCGTTCAGCGGGCCTTGCTTGAGGACTTCTTCCTGTTCGATGATTTCTTCTTCGTGGACTTCCTCGCAGATTTCTTCTTCGTGGACTTCCTCGCAGATTTCTTCTTCATGACGGGCGGCTCATCACCTTCGAACAGGGAATCAGCCTCGTCGCCGGACAGGAACTGGCGGTCGGGCAGGATGATCACATCTTCGTCCTGTTGAAGTCGCTTGTTGCTCACGACCTTCCCGTCAAGGTCCAGTTTCTGATCTGCTTCACGAGTCTTCTTCGCAGCCTGCTTTCGAAGCGCTGCATAGAGCTTCTTCGGATCTGTACCGACGAGGGCTTCGCAGCAGACGGCGATCTCTCCGATGTATCGCTCGAAGATGTCACGCCGCTCAGCTTGTTTTCTCATCTGCTTGCGCCGCCTGAGGTAGGTCCCCAGTTTCCTGCCACATTCCTGGAGGGCAAGTTTCATCTCCTTCCGGATCTCGTCGTAGTCGGCGATCGCTTCCTTGGATTCGCTCGTAAAGGGCACCCAGACACTGGCCATGTGCACGAGAACGACAAGTGGACCCGTTGGGAGTGACCCCCTGGGCTGAGACAGGCCGTAATTCTTCCAGGATGTTTCCGCCACGGCCTTGAACGAACTGCAGGCGGACTGCTGGTAGAGCAGTGGGACACGATTGGCGAATCGCAGGATCCGCGCGGTCTCCTCCGAACCAAGCGAGCCTCCATAGGCGATGGCGACCTCCATCTGGAAGGGATTTCCTCGATAGACGGATGGGGGCCGGGTCGCAGCAGCGAAGAACTCGGCCTGGACTTCCTTGAGCAGGCCTGCCAACAGTGCCCTCGATCCGATTGGAACGAGGCAATCCGTCGGTGGCGACATGATCGAGGCTTCCTGGATCGCCTGGTAGAGGCAGTTGGCCTCTGCATGTCCCAGTTGGCTGACGCGTGTCCGGGGTGTGATGGTCTTGCTTGAGAGCTTGTCCGCCTTCTTCGCAAGTTCACTGGCCTTGCGTTGTCCGACACGGCAGAACTCGCTCTGGAGGAATGCGCTGAGGCTGCCGGCATCGGTCCGTTCGAGCATCTGGATCAGCGTTCCAAGTTCAATCCCCTTCGGATGCGGCTTGATCTCCTTGGGTTCGTCTGGAAGTTCATCGACCGCCCGTGGAAAGACGATGGTTTCATTCGTCGGGGAGATCCAGGTCAACTCGGCATGCGGATTCGCGATGGCCGTCTGCTCGAGGTATTCGTCGATCGATTGGCGTCCTTTCTGGTACCGACCCTCAAGTTCGATGACGACCTGTGTTCCGTTCCCACCGGGAAACAGGGCATCACTCTTCGGAGACTCCTTGTCAGTAACAACCTCGGCGCGGTTCTTCGAAGTATCGATCTTCAGGGTGACATCATGTGCGGGTTTCCGGCGTGAAGTCTTCGAGATGATGTGTACAGGTTTGCCTGTCGTCATCAATCCGTACATGCCGGCTGCCGAGATGCCGATGCCCTGCTGTCCTCGGGACATCTTCATCCGATGGAACTTCGATCCATAGAGCAGCTTTCCGAAGATGGATTCGATCTGTGCCCGGACGATGCCCGGTCCATTGTCACGGACCGTCAACTTGAATCGTGACTCATCCAGTTGCAGAAGTCGTACATGGATGTCAGGGAGAATGCCTGCTTCTTCACAGGCATCAAGGGCATTGTCGACAGCTTCCTTCACGGCTGTCAGCAAGGCCTTGCGTGGATTGTCAAAGCCCAGGAGATGGCGGTTCTTGGCAAAGAACTCGCTGACGGAAATTTCGCGCTGCTTCTCCGCCATGGATTCGGCGGTGGCGACCGACCTGGTCGTGGTCTTCTTCGAGCGTGCCGGTTTCTTCCTGGTCTTGGCGCTGGGCATGGTGGTGGGAGAAGGGAATCCTGGTACTGCAAGCCGTCGTCACGACGTCGATCACATGCAGAACCATCGGCCCAGCAAGGGTTTCCACGCTAGTTTGTGCACGCGGGTCGCCCAGGTCCGGTGTATCTGCCGGCTCGACACCCGGCCGGGGTATGGGTATCCTTCGCCCGCTCGTGGCAATCGAGCCTGGAGATTCCATATGGAAACTACATTGATCATCCTGAAGCCAGACGCCCTCCAGAGGGGGCTCATGGGTCGCATCATCAGCCGCTTCGAGGACAAGGGACTCCAGGTGGTGGCAGCCAAGCTCATGAAGATCAGCCAGGAACTGGCTGCTCGGCACTACGAATCACATGAGGGAAAGCCCTTCTACGACGGCCTTGTTTCCTTCATGACCTCCTCACCGGTCCTCGTACTTGCCTTGAGGGGGATTGACGCAATCACCATCAGCAGGGGAATGATGGGCGCTACCTTTGGTTCAAAGGCTGAACCTGGAACGATTCGAGGGGATTTCGGAGTCTCAAACTCCTTCAACCTCATTCATGGCAGCGACAGCCCTGAAGCAGCCGAGCGTGAGTTAGGGCTCTTTTTCGCTTCAGGAGAGATCCAGGAGTGGTCTCGAGCAATCGAGGGCTGGGTCTACGATTGCTCTGGCGATACCCCTGAATAAGCCCGGAAACGGGTATTTCACGCACCGTACCCACGGATGTACTGCCAAAAGGCTGTAAATCACGTGCCACGCCGTTCTTCTGCGACAATTTCGCACCTACCCACGAACAAATCGCCGTGGGAATCGTCTTGTAAGAGGGCATGTTCCGGATGACCGGCCGGGCCATGGCCTCCTGGAGGTGGTCCAGTAACAAATCTGCACTGCAAGTCCCCTGGTGTCCGTATGTACAGGGGGGCAGGTTGGTTGCCGGCTGGAGGATCCCCCAGGTATTCAGGAATCCGGTGAAGGGATCAGTTGACACGATGAGCGCACTCCGAAACAGGACTGCAACAGGCAAGCGGGATGCAAAAAGACGTTCGTTGACCAGGAAGGGTCGCGCAGTTGCCTCGTGCAGGCGACTTTCCAGGTCTGACAAGTCACTCGTACAGGCAATCCTCGACCATCCGGTCGATTTTGTCGACAGTGAAACCTTTCACAAGCCACGTGCGAAACAGACGCTGTTCGACAAGGCAGACCCCGTCCGCCGAGCCGACGTGGCCTGGTATCGGCCCCTTATAGATGATGTCGTTGGAACACGTCCTGAATCAAAATCGACCAAGGATTCGATCGTCCTGACCAGGGATGAAGAGCGAACGATCTTCCTTCAATACAATTATGCCCGTTTCAAGGTCGCTTCCATGCAGAAGCGGCTTGGGAACAGGAAGCCGACACCCAGGCAGTCAACCGAGTTGCTGTACTGGTATAGACTTTCACGCCAACTCCGTGATCAGATCGCCGAGTCGAATCTCGCGCTTGTTCTTGCGATGGCGAAGCGAGCACGGATCAACGCAGTCGACTTTTCCGACCAGATCAGTGAAGGCAACATGGCACTTCTTCGAAGCGTCGACAAGTTTGATGTTGGTCGAGGATTCAAGTTCTCAACCTATGCCTGCCGAGCGATCCTCAAGGGTTTCTATCGCCAGGGAATGAAGGACACGCGGCATCGCCAGCGATTTCCGACGACGTTCGACCCGGCCATGGAAGCGGGTGATCCCTGTGAGAATCGAAGGCGTGAGGATCAATTCGATTCGGCACGCGAGGTCAAGCAACTCATGCAGGAGAACAAGGCCGATCTCTCCTCCATCGAACTGGTTGTTCTCCAGCATCGATTCGGTTTCGAGCCGGGCCGGAGTGGTCGCCCGCTGACCCTTGCCCAGGTGGGAAAACTCATCGGTGTCACCAAGGAACGGGTCAGGCAGATCCAGAACAAGGCTCTCGGCAAGCTGCGTGAGGCAGTCGAGCAGCGATGCCTCCCCCGTACTGAACGCGATCATCAAGGTGGAATCGGCTTTTCGATCAACTGAACCTCTTCTTCTCCCCGGAAACCCCTCTTTCAACGCAACCCGACCCTGCAGCAGGGTCGGGTTGTCGTTTTCACCACTGAGGCCTCGACGGGCCGATGGATCCGATGAATGATGGGGAGTGGAGGCCAACGATCAGCAAGCCCACGATTCCAACTCTTCCCGGAGACCAGTGCGGTGGGAACCAGTCGCGGGATGTCCCGCTCACGGTGGTGGATACGCGCGGACAGCCGATGAAGCGATCAAGGATGGGTCGTCGAAGGGCCATCGTCCTGGGCCTTGTACAACTCCTGATCATTCTTCACATCGTGATCTGGCTGCTCAGCCGCGAGTACGGCTGGTTTGGTGGCGCGACCATCACCCCGGTCGAGCCGAGCGAGAGCATGGAGTTCAGCAAGAACGGTGTCGTGAATGCCGGTCTCATCTTCTTCCTGCTGGCATTGCTTTCGACACTCCTGCTGGGCCGATGGTTCTGCGGCTGGGGGTGTCATATCGTCATGCTCCAGGACCTGTGCCTGTGGATGCTTCGCAAGATGCATCTCAGGCCACGACCCTTTCGTTCGAGACTGCTGCTCTGGGCTCCACTTGTCCTGGCCGTGTACATGTTCATCTGGCCGCTCTTCTACCGTTTCGCCCTTGCACCGTTCCTCCAGCCTGATCTTGAATGGTCCGGATTCAGCCTGCACCTGACGACGCGGGACTTCTGGGCGACGTTTCCCGGTCTGTGGGTTGCAATCGTCTTTCTCCTTGTCTGCGGCTTCGCAACGGTCTACTTTCTCGGTGCAAAGGGATTCTGCACATACGGGTGTCCGTACGGAGGGTTCTTTGCACCACTTGACAGGTTCGCCCCCGGCAGCATTCGAGTGACGGATGCGTGCAGGCAGTGTGGACACTGCACGGCGGTATGTACATCGAATGTACGGGTTCATGATGAAGTTCGGACCTGGGGCATGGTGACGGACCCCGGCTGCATGAAGACCATGGACTGCATCGATACGTGTCCGAACGACGCCCTGTACTTCGGATTCGGGCCATCGGCTGCGAAGACTGCTCCACGGGTCGAGCCCGTGCAGAGGAAATGGGATCTCACTTCAAGGGAAGAATGGTGCTTCGGCCTGATCTGCCTGCTCGTCTTCCTGTCCTTCAGGGGAGCCTATGCATCAATCCCACTGCTGATGGCGATCGGCATCGCATCGATATTCACCTTCCTTGCCTGGAAATCCTGGCGAGTGATCCAGGACGAAAATGTTCACCTGCACCGATGGCGATTGAAGTACCGCGGATCGTTGCAGTTGCCGGGCCTCGTCATGCTCACGTTGGCCGGGATCCTGGCGATCCTGACCCTCCAGACAGGGGCGGTGAACTGGATTGGATGGAATGCACAGCGAATGTCCCGCGATGTCATTGTTCACCAGGGAGGCCAGGGCGGGCCCTCAGAGGCTCAGCGAGCCCGTGCAGGATCGGTTCTTGGCTGGCTCGATCTTGTATCCGGCATGAACAGGGGTGGTATCGGTCTTGCCACGGATCCCAACCATGACCTTGAGGCGGCTCGGCTCCTCATGTTCATGGGTGACGTCGAAGCTGCACGGGAGCGATTGGCACCCGTTGTCAGGGGCTTCCCATCAGACCTGGGAGTACGCCGATTCGAGCTTCAACTGCTTCTGCTCGGTGCCAACCGGGAGGAGGCTCGCCAGTACCTTGAGGCGTTCGAAGCTGAGCCCCATGTCGTGCAGCAGATTCGACTTGATGTCATCCAGTGGCACCTGGTCAACGGAAGAGAGGACGTTGCAGAGTCGATGGCAAGAGAGTCGCTCCTGGAGGATGAACATGACCTCGGGGCCATGAAGATGCTCTCGGTGATTCTCTTGAATGGTGGAGATGACAGGACTGCGGAGGGACGGGAGCTCCTGCGTCGATATCTTGAACTGGCACCAAGTGATTACTTTGCATGGTTTACCCAGGGACAGGCACTCGCAAGAGATGGCAGGCTGGCCGAGGCCGATGCATCGATCGAACGGGCGCTGAGTCTTGCGGAAGATGATCCAGGACTGCTGGTTGAAGCGATCGGGTACTACCAGGCGACCGGGCGGAGCCTCATCGCGGAACAACTTGCGGCACGTCTCCAGATGCTCGAGGATCCCGGGCAGTAAGGTGGTGCTTCAGTCGCCGTTGCTGCTGCAGAGTACATCGTGCAGGGACCTGGCGGAATCCGACTCGAACGCCTCTTTCCTTGTGACTGGATTTCCCAGTACACGGCTGATGGCACTGAGCGCCTGGACATGTTCGGTCGTGTTGTCAGGGGGTGAGACGATCAGGACAATCATTTCGACGGGTTTACCATCGTTCGACTTGAAGTCGATGGGTACGGCTGCGTACCCGACAGCAGCAACAACGTTCTCCAGGGATGGACACCGGCCGTGTGGTACGGCGAGGCCTTCACCGATTCCCGTTGTTCGCTGCAACTCACGTTTCCAGACGGCATCGGCGACGTCCTCCGGATCCTGGACATGTCCCTGTTCATGGAGAAGGTTGACCAGTTCGCTGATCGCTCCGCGAGGATCGGTCGATTCCAGCGGGTGCTTGATGCAGTCAAGTTGCAGAAGACTGTTCAATGTAATCATGTCGAGATCGATGCAGGAGGTGTCGTGGAACAGTGGGAAAGGGGGGGAGGATAGCAGAATCCAACTCGAATACGATGCCGTCAGCGTGCTTGAAGCAGTGCGGAGTAGCCACCGTCGTGATAGGAGGATGGAGGATCGCCGGGTTGACCAGCAGGGGGGACGAGGGATTCGTCGACCAATTTCCACCCATGCCACTTCTCCAACCAGCGAGGCATCGACTGGTTCTCTTCGGGTTCGAGGCTGCAGGTGGTGTAGAGCACGTGTGCGCCGGGGGACAGGCAGGGGATGGAGTCCGCGACGATCTGCCTCTGGATGCCCACGAGTTTCTCGAGTCCTGTGGATGAAAATCGAGATCGAGCCTCAGGCCTTCTTGCAAGAACACCTGTATTCGAGCAGGGCACATCAAGCACCAGGAGGTCGACTTTCTCATCAAGTTCCCTGAGAGCCCCGGGTTCGATGACCTCGATGCGATCGTGCTGTTCTCCAACACTGACCAGGTCGTTGAAACGAGACTGGTTGACCTCCGTTGCAAGCACCCTGCTTCCGGGATGCAGTGATGCCAGTTGCAGTGTCTTTGTTCCCCGCCCTGCACAGTAGTCGAGAATCACACCGGGCTGAAGCCCGATCGTTCTCCTGCCCGCTTCCGAGGCTGCAGGATCCTGGATGACAGCCGATGCATGCCGGGCAAGAACGTCGGCAGGCGATTGGCCATCTGCAAGAACGTGGTATCCGACTTCATCGTGTGGAACGAGTCCAGGTTCCGTTGCAGCTCCATGCATGATGATCGGCGCTTCGCAGAGGCCGTGCAGTGCAAGTTTCGTTGCCTCCTGTTTCCCAACCGCAACGAACCATCTTCTCACGAGAAACTCGCAATGCCCCGCCTGCTGTGCGATGCGACGGACGTGATCTTCCGCGAAGACGTCTTCGGCCAACTGCCATCCCGATCCATTGGAAAGGAGGAGTTGGTCACGAGCCGTGCCATCAGCACGCTCAATTCGACTGCCTCGAAGATCGATGAGGCGACGGAGTACGGCATTGACCATGCCCGCAGTCCCGCGGTGATGCCCGTTTTGTTTCATCCATTCGACGGTGTCCGCGACGGCCGCGTGATCAGGAATCTTGTCCAGGAGGAAGAGCTGGGCAGTTCCTGCAAGCAGTCCGCCCTGTACCCTCGGATCAACGTTGTCCCAATGTCGATCAAGTACATGATCGACGAGTGTCGTAAGCGTTGACCAGCGGACCATTGAAACCCGGACGATCGCCTCGGCAAGGCGCCTGTCCCGGTCATCAAGCCCCCGTGTATCAACAGGCCTGGGAAAGAGGTTGGGGTAGTCGCGAGCCGACTCACCCAGGAACCGACAGGCTGCATCACGCGGGCGAGGATCAGCCATCAGTTTCCAACTGCGGCCTTCAGGTCATCAACCCTGTCAGTCTTTTCCCAGGAGAAGGATCCTTCTCCTGCTTCCCCGGGGGCACGGCCGAAGTGACCATGGGCTGCGGTCGGGAGGTAGATGGGTCGCAGGAGATCGAGCGTCGTGATGATCCCCTTCGGAGTGAGATCGAAGACCTGCGAAACGGCAGCAATGATCGCGGATTCGTCGACCGTCGCAGTTCCCTGGCAGTCGATATGCACCGAGGTCGGTTCCGGCACGCCGATGGCGTAGGACAACTGGACCTCGCACTCCGCGGCGAGCCCGGCAGCGACGATGTTCTTGGCTATGTAGCGAGCCATGTATGCAGCCGAGCGGTCGACCTTCGAGGGATCCTTGCCGGAAAAGGCGCCGCCTCCGTGACGGCCACGTCCGCCATAGGTGTCGACGATGATCTTCCGGCCGGTCAAACCACAGTCACCAAGAGGTCCACCGACCTCGAACTTGCCAGTTGGGTTGACATGGACGGTGATGTCATCTTCCCACCAGTCACCGAGCACCGGCTTGATGATGTGTTCGGTGACTGCTTCATGGAGGGCGGACTGGTTCTCGTTCCATTCAGGTCCATGCTGCGTCGAGAGAACGACCGTATCGATCCGTGAAGGTCTTCCATCTGCGTAGAGCACGGTGACCTGGCTCTTGGCATCAGGGCGGAGATGCGGGATGGTGTCCGTGTTGCGGGTCTCTGCATGGCGGGCTACCAGCCGGTGGCTCAGGTCGATGGGCAGTGGCATCAATGAATCCGTTTCATTGCATGCGTAGCCGAACATGAGTCCCTGGTCTCCGGCACCCTGCTGGGCATGGAGCCCGTCTCCTTCATTGACCCCCTGGGCAATGTCCGGAGACTGCTTGTCGAGCGAGACAATGACTGCGCAGCTGTCTGCATCGAATCCCATGTTTGAATCGGTGTAGCCGATGGTCCGGACCGTGTCCCGGACGATCTTCGGAATATCGACGTATCCATCGCAGGTGATCTCACCTGCAACGATGGCCATGCCGGTCGTGACCATTGTTTCACAGGCGACCCGGGATGCCGGATCCTCCGCGAGCATCGCGTCCAGGATCGCATCGGAGATCTGGTCAGCCATCTTGTCGGGGTGGCCCATTGAGACTGATTCAGAGGTAAAAAGGTAATCGCTGGCAGACATGGTTGTACTCGATCAATGGGCCGTTGGCCGGGTCAGTAACAGGGTACTGCTGTAGATACGGCAGAAACGGGCATGGTAGCCGCCTCATGCGAGATCCTCAACACAACGGCAATGTTGAAAAATTCCCCAAGGCACTTGCCTGCAGACCTTGCTGGGTGGAGGATGGTGGAGCGATACCAGCAGCAAGGAAATGCGACGTGGCTATTCACATGGAATTATCGAGGTTGTTCATCCGTGAAATGACGGATATGCAGATCATCGAGTTGAAGGAACTCGAGGGTGAACGGACGTTCCCCATCGTGATCGGTCTGCCCGAGGCATTTGCCATCGAACGAGGCCTCAAGGGCCTCGAGGTGCCACGGCCCCAGACGCACGATCTCCTCTCCTCCGTCATCAACCAACTCTCCGGGAAACTCAAGAGCATCCACATCCACGAACTCTTCGAGGGCACCTTCTATGCAATGCTCTGCATTGACCAGGATGGACGGGAAATCGAGATTGACTGCAGGCCCTCCGATGCCATTGCACTGAGTGTCAGTGAACAGGTGCCGATCCTTGTAAGCGAACAGGTGATCGAGACACTTGACAAGGAGGAGGCCGATTCTTCCGAGATCGATCCCGGCCCGACCTTCGACTGGGAATGAGTCCATCCAGCATGAATGTTCCCCAACCACTCGAGATGCTCTCGAGCATCCCAGGCTCCGCATCTCCGGGTATCGGGGGATTGCTGCGTCAACGAGTCGAGGACTTTCTCGTGTACGAGTTGCCGATGTACGAGCCTGGGGGAGAGGGGGAGCACCTCTACCTGCGGCTTCGGAAGAACGGCATGCCGCACGACGACCTCCTGGGCCTGGTTGCCAGGACGTGTGAAGTATCACGAAAGTCGATCGGGTTTGCCGGCATGAAGGATGCCCGGGCCATCACCGAACAGACGATCTCGGTACACCTGCCCGGGGGTGGTGAAGTGCGTTCATTTGGAGATGACCGAGTCGAGCTGATCTGGTCCGATTGGCACCGCAACAAGCTCAAGCGGGGGCATCTTGCAGGGAACCGGTTCATCATACGAATACGTGACGTCGATCCACTGAAGGTGACCCAGGCGTGGTCGACGCTCCAGTCACTTGCCCGGACCGGTGTTCCAAATGCATTCGGACCACAGCGATTCGGACGGCGTGGCAACAACCATCTGCTGGGGTTGTTCCTTTCAAAAGGGGACTTCGAAGGAGCCGCCGGGGTTCTCCTTGAAGAAGGGGCGACGGGCAGAGTTGAATCAAACGTTCGTGCAGCCATCGAACAAGGCAAGGATGCGCGAAGTGCGATCGGGCTCGTTCCGGGGCATGTCAGGCGACTCTGGAATGATGCGATGCAGTCGGCGATCTTCAATGCCCTGTTGCATCACAGGCTTGGATCGGAAACATGGAATGTCCTTCTGCCCGATGATCTGGCCTATTCGCATCGCACACGTCGGACGTTCATGGTGAAGTCGGAGGACCTTGTGGATCCATCGACCATGGAACGTGTTTCGAGCCACGAGCTTGTTCCAACAGGCCCGATGTGGGGTCGTTCCATGCGTACGCCGGGTGAAACCGTGAAAACCCTCGAGGAACGAGTGGCAAACGAAATCGACCCATCACTGCCAGCCAGCCTCCAAGAGCCGGGGGCAGCGCCAGGTGCCCGGCGTCCACTCGTGTCCCCATTGGGCAATCCCCATTCGGAATCGGGAGTCGATGAACATGGTTCGTACATCCAGGTTTCGTTTGAACTTCCGCCCGGGGCCTACGCCACGACGGTCATGCACGCCATCATGGGCTTCTGATCAACTGCTTCGCCTGGCCTGGAAGAACGTCGAGAGCAGTGACGCACATTCAGTCTCCAGGACTCCGCCGATCGTCTCGACGCAGTGATTGAGGCGTTCATCCTCCGTAATCACGTAGAGAGAGGCGCATGCTCCGGCTTTCTCATCCCATGCTCCGAAGACCAGGCGACCGAGCCTGGCATTGACAAGGGCCCCGGCGCACATCGGGCATGGCTCGAGGGTGACGGCCATCGAGCAGTCAGCCAGTCGCCACGAGGATCGATCCAGCCCTGCAGCCCGGAGTGCCACGATTTCAGCGTGTCCTGTCGGATCTGAATCCTCTTCCCTGCGATTGCAACCTTCTGCGACGATCTCCTCGTCGTCATAGATGACTGCTCCCACCGGGATCTCACCACGTTCGGCTGCTTCACCAGCCAAGTCGATGGCTCGCTGCATCATCTCGAAGTCTCGTGGTGTCGGGCTTGTCATGCGTCATCCGTGCCAGCCAGGCGTGAAGCCGGAACGACCTGAAGGAGTACTATTCCAAATTCGTAGAGCAGGTAGAGGGGGACAAGCATGAGGATCATCGAGACGACGTCGGCTGGAGTCGTTACCGCGGCAAGGACGCCGCAGATCAGCAGTGCCCATCTTCGCTTGGTCTTGAGCATTGGAACATCGACGATGTTCATCCAACCGAGCAGGAGAATGGCCAACGGCATCTGGAATGCAACCGCGATGCCAAGAAGCAGGACCAGGACGAAGTTGACGTAGCTGGTCAGGCGGAAGACCTGCCAGATGGCGCTGTTTCCTTCCATTGGAAGTTGCAGTATGCGGAGCACTCCATCGCTCTCGGGAACAGCAACCTGGAGAAGTCCCTGTGGCATGAGAATCCACGCATCACCCGCAGCGGCTGCAGTTGGCAGTGCTTCGAGCAGGGGCAGTGATCCCAGGCCGGTCCCCGAGGGATTCCCACTGGATTCGAGTGTCATGGCAGACACCGGCAGTGAGCCACCTATGGTCATGAGGACTTCCAGCATCAGCGGAAGCATGAAGAAGTACATGAGGCAGATCCCTGCCGTGATGAGGATGGCACTGCCGGGTATCAGGAAATACACGTAGCGTCGTTCACGCGGGTAGAGGCCGGGTCCGATGAAGAGCCAGAGTTGCCAGAGCAGCCAGGGAAGACTGACGACGACGGCGGCGATGATCGAGACCTTGATCTTGAGAATGAGAAATTCCGGTGGGCTGAGCACCTGGAGTTGTCGAGGGAAGCCATGCGCTTCCTGGACGTTCTGCAGGGGAAACAGGAGCCATTCCAGCAGTGCATCTCCGAAGATGAACATCAGGAATGCAATCGGGATCGGTGCAGCAAGCCCGAAAATGACACGTCGACGCAGTTCCTCGAGGTGATCCCCGAAGGACATGCGGAAGAGATCCGGGTTGGGAGGCATGGTCGCCATGGAGGTAGGCCTGCTTCTTGATCGAACAGGGTAGTAGAATGAGAGCCTTCATGGCCAAGGGAAAGGACTACTACGACGTACTGGGTGTTCCTCGCACGGCATCAACGGATGAAATCCGGGGTGCCTGGCGGACATTGGTTCGCCAGTATCACCCGGATGTCTCGGATGAGCCGGATGCGGAGGACCGCTTCAACGAGGTCCAGGAAGCGTATGACGTGCTGTCCGATGATGAGAAAAGAGCCAGCTACGATCGATTCGGACATGTCGAGGGAGCCGGCTGGGGCGGGGCAGGCGGGGCGTCCGTCGACCCGAGTCGCTACGAGGACATCTTCTCGGAGGTCTTCGGAACCGGTGGTGCAGGCTTCGGTGGATTCAGATCCGGGGCTGCTGCTCGTCAAGGTCCACGGGCTGGCCAGGATATCCGGATGGATCTTTCGGTGACATTCGTGACGGCGGCGAAGGGTGGAACGGAACAGGTCCGGTTGCAGGATGGGACATCGTTCGAAGTGAAGATTCCTCCAGGCATCGATGATGGCGGAACGCTGCGACTGAAGGGGCGTGGTCGGCCGGGAATGGATGGAGGAGAAGCAGGCGACCTGCTGCTGCAGGTACGTGTCGGAAACCACCCGGCGCTTCGTCGACTTGGGCGTGACCTGTACATGGATGTTCCGGTGACGATCGCGGAAGCAGCCCTTGGTACACGGGTCAGGGTGAGTTTGCTGGATGGCTCCCTCGACCTGAAGGTTCCTCCGGGAACAGGCAGTGGGCGCAAGTTGCGTGTGCAGGATCACGGCATCGAAGACGCCGATGGTCAACGCGGTGATTTCTTCGCCGTGATCAGGATCGCTGCACCCGAGTCGATGTCCGATCATGCCCGTGAACTTCTTTCGCAGCTCGAACAGGAGTTGCCTGATCCACGCAGCGATGCCCCGGGCGTCGAGAGCATCGAGCCCTGATGCCAGGCCCTGCAGTCATCCTTGTATCGGGAGGCCTCGACTCGGCGACGATTCTTGCCATTGCCGCCAGCGAGGGATTCGAATGCCATGCGGTCAGTTTCCGCTATGGACAGCGGCACGAGTTGGAACTTGATGCTGCAATCCGGGTCTGTCGGTCCTTGCAGGCGGCGTCTCATCGTGTCATCGATCTTGACACGGCCGCCTTTGCAGGATCTTCGTTGACAGGCAGCGGCGAGATTCCCCGGGGCCGCAGTATCGAGGAACTCGGCGAGGGCATTCCCTCGACCTATGTACCTGCACGGAATCTCGTCTTCCTTTCCTATGCACTTGGAATTGCCGAGGGAATCGGTTCGACGGATCTCTTCATCGGGGTCAATGCCGTTGACTATTCGGGATACCCCGATTGCCGCCCCGCCTTCATCGAGTCATTCCGCACGATGGCCAACCTGGCTACCCGCATCGGGATTGAGACCGGCTCGATCAGGGTTCACGCCCCCCTCCAGGATCTCGGCAAGGGTGACATCATTCGACGTGGGTTGGAACTGGGAGTCGACTACGGCTTGACGGTCAGTTGCTACGCGCCTGGAGTGGACGGGACGCCCTGTGGGGAATGTGATTCATGCATCCTGCGAGCCCGGGGATTTGCCGAGGCGGGAATCGAGGATCCGCTTACACGTCGATGTTCGTGACGTCGAGGGCATGGTCCTCGATGTACGTTCGCCTGATTTCGACGTCCTCGCCCATCAGGGTGGAGAAGAGTTCATCAGCCTTCGACGCCTCGTTCATCGTCACCTTGAGGATGGTTCTCGATGACGGGTCCATGGTGGTGTCCCAGAGTTCTTCCGGGTTCATTTCACCCAGTCCCTTGAAGCGTTTCAGCTCGATGTTCCGGCGGCCGACATTTCGAAGCGTGTCGAGAATCGCCGGGATGTTCGCCACGTCAATGGATACTTCCTTGTCCGTGCCCGGATCGATCACCCACGCGAAGCGGGTTGCAAGGCATTCACCTGTTACCGTTTCCTCCTGGACAAGGCCCCAGTATTCGAAGTTGAAACCGTCCTTCTCCAGTTGCCTGATGAGTTCATCAAGCTCACGGTTCTCATGAAGTTCGCGCATGGTGGCTTGCACCTGTTCATCGGCAGCAGCATTTTCGTCATTCCCCGAGAGATCCTCCAGGACCAGCCCTTTCTTATCCAGGAGGCTGGCAGCTTCCGATTCAGACCAGCAGAGTTCCTCGCCACCAGCCCAGCTCATCCTCCAGCTCGGGAGTCGCTGCATGCCATCAGGGTCATCCCCTCGCATGGAAAGCAGGTGCATGAACGCAAGTCCCCGCTGCCGAGAAATCGAGACGAGTTCATCGACTCGATTCAGCAGTTTTACGATGTGACCCAGTTCGGTCCCACTGAATCGATGGACTTCCCTGGTCGCGTCCTGGTCACGAATGACCAGTTCGGAGTGATCAAGTGCCAGTTCCACGAGTTGCTTGTTCATGGCCAGTTCATTCAGGACATAGTGCGCCTTCTTGTTCCGTGTAACCTGGAAGAGCGGGGGCTGGGCTATGTAGATCTTTCCCTGCCGGATGAGTTCCCGCATCTTCCTGAAGAAGAAGGTCAGCAGGAGGGTCCGGATGTGCGAGCCGTCCACGTCTGCATCCGTCATGATGATGACCCGCCCGTAGCGGAGTTTCGAGATGTCGAAGTCGTCATCGATGCCGCATTGGAGCGCCTGGATGAGCGTTCGGATCTCTTCGAAGGCCAGCACCTTGTCGATCCTCGCCTTCTCCACGTTGAGGATCTTGCCCTTCAGCGGCAGGATGGCCTGGGTGTCATGGTCGCGACCGCCCTTGGCTGATCCGCCGGCGGAATCACCTTCGACGATGAAGAGTTCGGAGCGTTCAACATCGTTGGTCATGCAGTCGGCGAGTTTCTGTGGCATGCCACCGGATTCGAGAGCACCCTTTCGCTTGATGAGTTCGCGGGCCTTTCGAGCAGCTTCACGTGCCTGGGCAGCCAGGATCGCCTTCATGCAGATGTTCTTCGCCTCCGTCGGGTGTTCCTCGAGCCAGGCACCCAGGTGCTTGCTGACGGTACGGCTGACGAACTTTTCGATTTCGGGGCTCAGCAGTTTTTCCTTCGTCTGGTTGTTGAACTGCGGTTCGGGCAGTTTCACCGAGACGATGGACGTGAGCCCTTCGCGAAGGTCGTCACCAGTAGGGGAAATCCCCTTCAGGAGGTTCTTCTTTTTTGCGTAGGCATTGATGACTCGAGTCAGGGATACCTTGAACCCCGAGGCGTGTGTTCCCCCATCTCCATTGAGGATGTTGTTGGCGAACGCCAGCATCGTCTCGTTCGTCGCCTCGGTGTACTGCATCGCGATGTCACAGCCGATGCTGGTTTCCTCGTCGAATTCGACGACGTGGATGACAGGGCTGACTTCGACCTTGGACCTGTTCAGGTGCAGAACGTAGCCGGCGATTCCATCGTCGAAGGAGAAGGTGTCCTTCCGGATCTTGCCGTGTGCATCGACCCGTTCGTCGACGAGTTGGATTGTCACGCCCGTGTTCAGGTAGGCCAGTTCCCGGAGACGATGCTGGAGCGTCTCGTATCGGAAGTCCGTATCAGGAAAGATCTCCGAATCCGGCTTGAATCGGACCCGGGTTCCCGAGGAGTTCTTCGACTTCTCGCTTTGCATGACATGGAGTGGTCGAACCACATCACCACGTTCGAAGGCGATCAGGTACGTCTTTCCATCCTTGACGATCTCGACCTCGGTCCATTCAGAGAGTGCGTTGACACACTTGACCCCGACACCATGAAGTCCACCAGAGACCTTGTAGGCACTGGCGTCGAATTTTCCGCCGGCATGAACTTCCGTGAGAATGACTTCGACGGCAGGGCGTCCGTCGATCGCCGGATTCTCATGTTTCATTGGATCGATCGGCATGCCTCGGCCATCGTCGGTCACCGTACAGGAACCATCGACCCCGATTGTTACGTTGATCAGGTTCGCAAATCCCGCCATGACTTCATCGATGGCGTTGTCGACTGCTTCGTAGACGAGGTGGTGCAGTGCGCCGGAGCCGATGCCGCCGACGTACATGCCAGGCCGTTTTCGAATCGCTTCAAGCCCTTCAAGGACCTGGATTGAATCAGATGTATACGCTTCTTGGTTGACGTCTGGAAGCTGTGCTGGTTGCTTTGCCATGTGGTGTTCAGGCTCGTTCCTGGGGTGTCGTGGGGGGCCCCGTATTATATCCGAAAATGCCCTTTCCAGTCCCTTTCAAGCCGTCTCGAGACCGCCTCGAAACTGCCTTGAAACAGGGTGTTTACAGGCCATTGGTGGAAGCATTTCGGGGCATCGATCGGGGCATGGGAATCGTGCCTTCTTTTCCCTTCGTGGTCCCGACAAGAGTCAATCCGGGGATACTGATGGAGGAGCCCACTGGGGGTCGATAGTGTGAGTCTGGACAGCCCTTGGCTGCAACCCTGGAGAACGAAGTGAGCAGCCAAGAACACATCGAACATGTCCCGGGAGATGTGTTCGAGGACGGACACGTTCCACTCTTCACCGCAACACGTCGAACCTTCATCCTCGGTTCGATGGCCTTTCTTGCAGGCTGTGCATCGACGGGATCAACCGATGGTCTTCCTTCCATGATCTGGTCGGAACCGGTAACCCCCTCGAAACCGGTCTCCCCCTCGCTGGCTGTTCCCAGCAACCTGGACGTGATTTCCAGGTCGACCTGGGCGCGTGGCATGCCGATCCCGGGAAACATGAATCGGATGACACCGGTTCAGCGCATCACCATTCACCACGATGGCATGACTGCATTCACCACGACATCACGGTCGAGTGCTGCTGCCCGCCTTGAACGGATTCGCCGAGGACACCTGGCACGTGGACCTCAACGCTGGGGAGACATCGGCTATCACTATGCAATCGACCCCTCGGGTCGAACATGGGAATGCAGGCCGCTGTCGTGGCAGGGTGCACACGTGAAGAACCAGAACCCCGGGAACCTGGGCATTCTCGTCATGGGCAACTACGACGACCAGTCATTGACGCTGGTACAGAAGCGGGCCGTGCTCCAGTTCGTCTCGGGCCGTATGCGGGCGTATGGCGTTCCTGCTTCAAGGTTGCATACCCACCAGGAACTCGCTCCCACGGCCTGCCCGGGGCGGAGTCTCCAGGCGTTCATGGTGTCTGCTCGTTCCAACAGACAATTCGGGTAGAACCCGGGTCCAGATCCCATCGGCGTGCTAGGCTGTGAGCTGGTGTGCCATGACCTCGATCCGTGTCAATTTCAAGCATCGTTTCCCCGTCTTTCCACTGCCCGGTGCCGTGCTCCTGCCGCACGCAGTGCAACCGATGCATGTCACGGAACCGAGGTACCGCTCGATGATCGACGCCGCCCTCGATGGTTCAGGCCAGATCGCCGTCGCCATGCACGAAGGTCCGGTTGATGAAGAGCAGCCGGTGACGGCCGTCCGCCCCGCGGTCTGCCTCGGGCAGGTCGCACACCATGAATCGGTTCCCGGGGGATACGAGGTCCTGCTTCATGGAGTCTGCAGGGCAACGATCATGGAAGTCTTCGATCCGACTGAAGAGCGACCCTGGTGTGACGCGAAGCTTCGACCACTGGAGACGCTCGACGAGGAACCTCCCTCGATGATCGAAGTTCGTGATGAACTGCATTCACTCCTGGTCAGCAACCACCTGAGTTCAATGAGACCGGTCGAGAGCATCATCCAGTGGTTTGAACGCGAGGACGTGAGTACGCACGCCCTGCTCGAACTCATCGGGAGCACGCTCGTTCATGATGAGGAACTCCGGTACCAGTTGCTCGCCGAACCGGCCATGGGGCGTCGATCCGATCTCATCAGGGTGGAACTGATTCGTCTCGACACGATGCTTGGCAAGGCGGCAGCCCAGAAACGAGATGACCTGGAACGGGGCATGACCCCGAACTGACCTCCGCATGGTTCCAGCATGAAAATGTCGATGGCAATTCTTGAAGCAGACACCATCGCCTGCACGAAATGTCCTGCCCTGCGAGACTATTGTGCAGGTGTCGGTCGTACTCGTCGGCGTGCCTATGCAGACTGGGACTACTGGTCCCGCCCCGTTCCGGGATTCGGCGATCCGGGGGCCGGGGTCCTTCTTGTCGGGCTTGCTCCCGGGGCACATGGGGCGAATCGAACAGGTCGCATGTTCACCGGTGATCGCTCAGGCGACTTTCTCTTTGCTGCCCTGCATCGGGCCGGATATGCCAGCCAGGCCGAATCCTCCTCGAAAGAAGATGGCTTGAGGCTCGATGGAATCTGGATCGGTGCCGCCTGTCGTTGTGCACCACCATCGAACAAGCCGACTTCAAAGCAGTTGGCTGCCTGTCGACCCTGGCTTGGCGGGGAAATGGAGTTGCTCCAGCCCCGCGTGATCCTGGCCCTTGGAGGCATCGCCTGGGCGGCCTGCCTCCGGACCCTTGTCGACCTGGGCGAGCCTGTTCCACGGCCTCGTCCGCGATTCGGCCATGGTGTCGAGTGCAGGATCGGTGAGCGTGTGCTCCTGGGTTCCTACCATGTCAGCCAGTTGAATACCTTTACTGGCCGGCTGACTCCAGGCATGTTCGACGAGATTCTCCAGCGTGTTCGTTCGCTCTCGGAAACGGGGGCAGACGTCCCGCGATCATCGAGCCTTCCAGGAAAGGCATCCGCATGCGGACGCTGATCATCGGGGCAACTGGAACGATCGGTCGCCGGGTCCTCCTGCACCGGCTGTCAAAGGGCGACTCCGTGACGGTGATGACTCGGGATGCGGGTCGTACACGTCGGCTCCTTGCGGCGATGGGGCATGTCGGCGTTCCGACCATCGAGGGAGATACATCGACGCCCGGACCCTGGCAGGCTGCAGTTGACGGGCAGGACGTCGTCATCGTCCTCGGTGGTGCCGGGATTGCAGACAAGCGATGGTCAAAGCGGCGTTTGAAGCAGATCCGGACGAGCCGGGTCGATGGGGTCTACCAGGTTGTCCGGGCAATCGACATCGCCCAGCAGCCGCCGGCGGTTCTGATCGTGGCTTCCGCCGTGGGGTACTACGGTGACACGGGTCGAGTGCTCGATGACGAGTTCACTCCTGCTGGCAGTGACGCGTTGGCCAGCCTGTGCCTGGACTGGGAGAACCAGGCAATCCGTGCAGAACGACTCTGCCGCGTGATCCGCCTGCGACTGGGTGTCGTACTCGATGCCAGTGGCGGAGCGATCAGGAAGATGCTCCCGGTGTTCAGGAAGGGCCTGGGTGGGCGGTTGGGCTCCGGTCGGCAGTACATGTCGTGGATTTCATGGCATGACGTGGTCGGGATCATCGACCATCTCATCGGGATCGACTCCGCTTCGGGGGCCTACAACCTCGCCTCGCCGACCTCGGTGACGAACAGGGAGTTCACGAAGACGCTTGCCGCCGTGCTTGGCCGCCCTGCGTTCCTTCCAGTTCCTGGTCCAGTCCTGAGGCTCGTCATGGGAAAGCTGGCCAGGTACCTGCTCATGGGGCAGCGTGCCTATCCGGCCCGAGTACTCGAGTCTGGATACGAGTTCAGGCATCCCGTGCTGGAGGGCGCCCTTGCAGCGGTGCTCAACGCAACACCCGGCGAGGATCCGGCAATCGAAGTTCCCGGGCCATCCGAGCCCCCGGGCATCATCGTGGTCGACATCGATGGATTCACCGGGGAATCCTCCAGCTTGAAGTCGGCGATGCGACTGCTTGATCGAACAGGGTGTGAAATCATTCTTGCAACCAGCCATGGACTCAAGGAAGCAATCCAGCTGCTGCATGACCTTGATCGATCTTCGACGACGATTGCAGCCGATGGTGCGCTCATCCTCGGCAGGGGAGGAACATCCGTTCACGCTTCCCGCCCGCTTGGCGATGTTCTGCTGTACACGATCCTTGCAGCCCTGGGAGAGATCAACGGAGTCGTCGAGGTGGAATTTGAGCGACAGGATGGAGAGTGTGCATCCTGGAGCTCATCGGATCCACTGCCCCCGGTTGAATCACTGTCCGGTATCTACCGCGTGCACGTCGGGGGAACCGAGGCGGTATGCGCCCAGTCAGAGCATCTTGTTCGAGAACGATTCTGGAAACAGCGGCAGGTTGCATGCCAACTGGCCGAGGATGGCAGGCTGGAAGTCCTCGACCCGTTGGCTGACCGTGGAGTTGCCATCCAGGAAATTGCCCGTCGGCTCCATGTACCTCGTGAACGTGTTGCAGCGGTAGTCAGGGGTGATCGCAGTGCAGGCCTGGCGGAGTGGAGTGGCTTCTCGGTTGCCCTCAAGGGTGCTTCCGCTACCATTCAAGGTCTGGCGGATGCAACAACTCGCTCGCCGGGCACCGACGGAATCGTGGAAGCGATGGAACGATGGCTTCGTCCAAGACCCCATGGAATGGAGAAGATATGACAGGCCAGGAAGATGAAACCCGGACAGCGATGATGACCGAGGGTACGCCACGGGAAACAACGCCTGGTTCCACGACACGGGATGTCTGGATCGATGGTTCTTTCGTGGACCAGTCGGAGGCCAGGATCAGTGTCTTCGATCATGGCCTGCTCTACGGGGATGGCTGCTTCGAGGGGATTCGCATCTACAACGGCCGGATCTTCAAGCTCGGCACGCACCTTGAACGCCTCTTTGCGTCCGCCGAATCGATCAGACTTGAGCCCTCGTATGACATCGAGACCATCGAACAGGTGACGAGGGAAGTGGTTGAACGAAACGGTCTCAAGGACGGCTACATCAGGATCGTCATCACCCGTGGCATCGGTTCGCTTGGACTGCACCCGTTCAAATGCGAACGTTCTTCCGTCATCATCATCGCCGATGTCATCAGCCTCTACCCGGATTCGATGTACACCGAGGGCATGTCGGTCATCGTCGCCAAGCGACCACGCCTGCCGGTGGCATGTCTTGATCCACGGATCAAGAGCCTCAACTACCTGAACAACATCCTCGCGAAGATCGAGGCCATCGATGCCGGTGTTCTCGAGGCCATCATGCTCAACACCGAGGGCCTGGTCGCCGAGTGCACCGGTGACAACATCTTCATCATCAAGGATGGGGTCATCTCGACCCCCGATACCGAGGCCGGCATGCTGCATGGCATCACCAGGCAGTACGTCATCGACACGGTTGCCCCTGCTCTTGGGTACACCATCGAGGAGCGAAGCCACCAGGTCGAGGATGTGAAGGGGGCTGACGAGGTCTTCCTCACGGGAACGGCCGCCGAGATCATCGGGGTGTCCTCGATCGATGGTGACCAGGTCGGCAGTGGCGTGGTTGGACCCGTCACAGCAGCCCTGGCTGCAGAGTTCACCCGGCTCGTCCGCGAGGAACGTGCGCCTGAGGATTGACCTGCACCGGGCTTCTCAGTCCCCACCACCGACAGTCAGGGCGACATCCTGGTTGTTGTTGCCTGCGCAGGCGGTCTCCACATGAAGTGACTGGGCACGAAGGGTCGACCAGTCTTCTACCCGTGTGTCCGGGGACTCGCCGTTTCCATGGACCCGGAGCATCCGATACGCATTGTCACGCTGGGCTGGTGTGAACCCTGCCTCGCGGATGAGGTGGCAGATGAGGGGTTCACTCAGGCAGTAGGTGGTTCCAGCTGCACTGACGACGTTCTCCTCCATCATGACCGAGCCCATGTCGTTGGCACCCCAGGCCAGCGCCGTCTGCCCGATGTGCGGGCCCATGGTGACCCAGCTTGCGCCGATGGAGTAGATGTTGTCGAGGTAGAGGCGGCTGATCGCCTGCGTGCGGAGGTAGTCGGTAGCGCCTGACATGCGGATGCGTCGGCCGAACTCGGAATGGGCCTCCTTCGTTCCGCCCCCATCGAGCCTCGACACGACATCACCAGGGAAGGGAGCATCGTGTTCGCCATCTTCTCCCCATTCCCGGCAGCGACCCAGCGGGGTGTTCTCTCTCTGGAAGGGCCATGAGATGAAGGCCATGTATCGTCCACCATCATCGCTGGCATAGTCGTTGATGCTCTTCTCCTGCCATTGCCGGACCAGTTCCATGTGGTGAATGCGATCGGCGATTCCCTCGATGTGCCCGAACATCATCGTGGCCGAGGTATTCATGCCAAGTTCATGAGCGACCTGCATGACGGTCAGCCAGGCCTCGGCATCGCATTTGCCCAGGCCGATCTTGCGCCTGACCGCATCCGCGAAGATCTCTCCACCTCCTCCAGGTACGGATCGAAGTCCGGCCTCTGCCAGCGTCTTCATGACGCCACGGAGTTTCTCGGCGAGTGTCGTACCGGGTGGATCGAAGAACTCGATGAATTCGATGAACTCCGGTGGACTGAAGGCATGCACATGGATGTCCGGGAACCGATCACCAATGGCCTGCAGCAGGTCCACGTACCACTCGAGAGGCAGTTCCGGGTTCATGCCGCCCTGCATGAGAATCTGCGTGCCGCCGATATCGACGAGTGCCTGGATCTTCTCGAGGATCTGTTCAACCTCGAGGGTGTAGGCGTCCTCCTCGTCACCATCGCGTCGGAAGGCACAGAAGGTGCACTTGGCCGTACAGACATTCGTGTAGTTGATGTTCCGGTCGATGACGTAGGTCCGCAGCTGCTCACCATGGAGGTGGCGACAGCGGGCGTCGGCCCAGCGGCCCAGTTCCTGCAGGGGCATCTCGTGGAAGAGCTGCATGGCCTGTTCTCCACCGAGGCGGAGGCTTCCCGTGACGATGTCCTGCAGGACGGCTGGGTCGAGCACATCGGCGGCTGGCTGGATTGGTGGCGAACTGGCCATCGGACCGCCCATGGTACCCGGAGGTTGCCCGTGGGTCTCAACCGGAGCAGCCATCCTCGATCGAGCGGACAAGGCCATCAAGGTTCACTGTCCTGGCATCCACCTCGTCCCGGAGGTGTCCAGCGTGTTCCTGGTCGGCGAGTTGCGACAGGTTGGCCTTGAGATTCCAGGCCGCGGCACGAGCAGCAGCTCCTGCCAGCACGGCTGCAACGGCAAGATCGCTTGCCAGGAGTCGATTCGTCGTTTTCACGAGGCTGGCGAGGAGGGCAAGCATGGCTTCACAGGCATCGATGGTTTCCTGGGGGGGCTTCATGGCGCCTTCAAGTGCCTGGTCCCACTCGGCGAGTCGTTTTTCGTCATCTGCCGGGAGTTTCATCAGTTCATTGAGATGTGCGTAGGCAGTTGCATCAGCATCTGCAAGGTCCAGTGCAGAGCGTTCACAGGCTCGAAGTTGCAGCAGCGCGTCTTCATTGCCTGCCTGGAACTCAGCCAGCGACTTCTTGTCGATGGAGTAGGCGAGGACCATGCGTGCCAGTGATGCTGAAAGTGCAAGCGTGGTGGATGCCAGTGCTCCACCACCGGGGATCGGCGTCTTCTCGCCGAGAGCCTCCAGCAACTGGGTGATTGTGGAATCCGGCAGGCCCATGATCAGTTCCGGATCTCCGCCTGGAACGTCGATTCAAGTGCATCGATGGCCTGCTGGACAGGTCCATCGACCTCGTCATGGGTGAGCGTTCGCTTGGCATCGCGGAAGCAGAGTCGCAGCGTGATCGACTTCCTGTCCGAGCCGACCTGTTCTCCACGCCAGGTGGTGACGAAGTCGACTGATTCAAGCAAGGCAAGGTCCAGTCCGTTGATGCACATGGCGAGCTCTTGCCAGGTGGCGGTTTCCTGGACGATGGCGGAGATATCCCGCTCGATGGCCGGGAATGCAGGCAGCGGCTTGAGATCTGCCACGGGTGGATACCCGGCAAGCAATCCACGAAGACACAGTTCGGCGCCCATGACATCATGCTCGAGACCATGGGCATTCCGGATCGACCCGGCGAGCAGTCCCATGCGACCGATGGGAGAACCACCGAGTCTCAGCAGGGCACCGGGCTCGAACCAAGGTGCATCGGTTGACGGCGTGGACTCGATTGTCGCACTGGAACCCTGCAACCTGCACGCAAGTCGTTCAATGACGCCCAGCAGGGGACGAAGGCCATCCGCCGGCTCGACGAAATCCATCAGGAGGCCAAGGTGAAGTGACTCATCATGTCCCTTCTTCGTGGCATGAAAGACCGAGCCACCTTCGAAGAGCCGCATCGTTCCTGCTCCCTGGTCCTGGTTGTGTGCGCGGACCCGCAAGAGGCTTGGCAGCAGGGATGGCCGGAGGATCGTATCCCCACCCTCGCGTTCATCGATGGTGCCCAGGAGCGAGGTACCTCCGGGCAGGAATGGTGTTGCAGCAGTTTCGTTGATGAGCGAGTGGGTGACTGTTTCCATGAAGCCTTCGGCGACAAGGTGGGCGTCGAGGGCTCGCCTGCCCAGGACCCTGGGCTGGGCACTGGCCGGCCTGGTACTGATGACCTCGTTCACGGGCAGGTCGTTGTAGCCCTGCATCCTGGCAACCTCTTCGACAAGGTCGATTTCCCGCTCGATGTCGCCTCGCTCACATGGCACGGTGACATTGATGGAATCCCCCTCGAGCGTGGGATTGAAACCCAGCGTGTCGAGCACCTGGACCATCTCTTCAGCGGGAATGTCCCGCCCGAGGATCGATCTGCACCGATCCATTCGCATCGAGACTTCTCGCAGGGGAGGCAGGTCGGCTCCCGCCGAGAGGACACCCTTGCAGAGGGTGCCACCTGCATGTTCAAGGACAAGGGAAGCAAGTCGCTGGGCGCAGGCATCAACCTGCAGCGGGGAGACTCCCCGCTCGAACCTGAAGGATGAATCGCTGCTGATCCCGTGCAGTCGACTCGTCCTGCGAACGCGTACCGGGTCGAATGTCGCCGCTTCGAGCAGGATGTTGGTTGTCTTCTCCGTAACGGCCGAGGCGGCCCCACCCTTGACGCCCGCGAGGGCGACGGGTTTTTCCGCATCGGCGATGACCAGTTCCTCGCCGGTCAGGGTGATGGGGGTGGCGCCTTCGCCCAGTGGCAGGAAGGTTTCACCCTTTCGTGCCATTCGAATGATGATGGTCTCTCCAGCGAGGGTGTCCAGGTCGAAGGCATGGGTGGGCTGTCCCATTTCAAAGAGGACGAAGTTGCTTGCGTCCACGATGACATTCCTGGGGATGTCACCACGTGTCTCCAGTCGCTGGGCGATGTCCTTCGGGGAGGGTGTCACGTTCACGCCACGAATGACACGAGCGGTATAGAGGGGGCAGGCGGCGGGTTCCTCGTTGACCACCGTGACATGATCACCGATGGGGTCATCCGATTCCGTCACCGTGCTGTCGGGCAGGACGAGGCTTCGGCCACTGATTGCGGCGATTTCCCGGGCAAGTCCCAGGTGGCAGGTGCAGTCACCCCGGTTGGACATCATCTCGAAGTCCAGCGCGATGTCATCATCTCGCTCGATGCGTTCCTCCAGCGGGAATCCGGCTGCTGTCAGCAGGTCTCCCTGCTCGGCATCGGTCGCCTGGGGGTCGAGGTAGTCATTCATCCATCGGACGGACGTCAACATGGTGGCAGGGTACCGGGGGAGGGGGGTCCTTGGGTAGTCGTCGAGCTGGCGAGGGCTGCCAAGGCGGGCGCAGTACACTGCCTCCATGCTGCCACGGTCCCCTGCCCTGGTCTTGATCTGCCTCCTGTTGCCCCTGGGGTGTGCCAGTACGCACCCTGCAGGCTCTTCGCGTGATTACTACGCCGATGTGCCCGAGAATTTCTCGATCGATGTGACCATCCTGGCTGCCGAGGATGAGCCCGAGGCCCATCGTCGCACGGCTCGCTACGTCGTCTTCCCGGATGGGTCATTGCACCATGAGGCCAAGCCCGGTGCCGGGCCGAATACGCTTCCGCCACTGTCGCGTCGACTCAGCAAGGCACAGATGGCCGCATTGTGGGCGAAGGCAAGGGAACTTGGCCTGGTTGATGTGTCGAAAGCCGACCAGGTCGAGAACTTTCGCCGGGTGGTGCATCCCTCCTCGGGTCATGCCTACCTGGTCGCTTTCACTGCCGATGGTGACTACTGGAATTTCACACGTGGTGTTCCAGAGGGTGAACGTCTTGAGCCGGCGTTGACCGAGATGATCCGGGAACTGGCGATGCTTGCCTGGGCCGAGGATGGGCTTGATGATCGTCTGCGAGCCGAACCCCTGCGCTATGACTTCGGTCCTGATCCGTGGGCAGCGTATCGAGCAGGCGAGGGGCCATGATGTCGAACGTCCGAGTTCACCTGCTCCTCTTGTCGGTGCTGATGTTTGCCGGGTGCAATACCTGGCCCAACTGGTATCACCCGGAGGATGGCTCCAGCCCGACGAACAATCTCGGCTTGGAACTGGACCTGACGGATCACGAGGAGTCCCAATATGCCCGGTACAGGGTGGAGCCTGATGGGGTGATCACGTTCTGGGGAGGGGCAAACGCGGTCTTCGACCATGTGACCTGGCGTGGCACCATCAACAACCCCGAAGGCCAGTCGATCGACAAGCTCGTGCGTGAGGGGGACTGGTTCGAGTCTCCGCCGACGGGCGATCGCAAGGGGAACCAGACATGGATCATCACGGTGATCGAGCCTGGTCGCCGCCGGGACTTCACGGTGCACGGACACGCGATGCGTGTCGATGAACTCTGGAGCATCCTGCAATCGGCATCATCCCGCCGCTTCAAACATGTCATTGAGGCATTGCCCAAGCCGGGCATCGAATCCCTGAACAGGAAATCGACTCCAGCCGAGCAGGATCAGCAACCATGAAATCCCGAGGGTTGAGTCTCATAGGGATTCTTGTCACGCTCGTGTGCATCGTACTGCTCCTGTCGTTCACATTGCCTGCGCTTCGAACTGCGACAACGGGCATAACGCCACAGGGTACGCAGGCACCCAACAGCGCCTGGGGAGCGGCCGAAATGCTGCAACTGCAGGCCCTTGGTCAGTCGGTCCTGACCCAGAACATCCTTGGCGACAGCATGTATTCCAGGCCAAGCGATGCCTCGGGAACCGGGGACCGAACGCTGGACACGACGGCGAATCTCTATTCCCTGCTGATCATGGAGCGCTTCACCGTGCCCAAGCAGTTGGTGCGCAAGGGTGATCGTGGCTACGTGGAAATCGACGATGACTACAGCTGGGCGGCGTACAGTCCGAGGAACGGCGTGTACTGGGATCCATCCTTCGTCGCCGACCTGGATGTGCTGTCAAATGTCTCCTATGCGCACATGCCATTGACAGGCCGTCGGGTCGATGACTACTGGCGTGCATCCTTCTCGACGGACTACCCGCTCTTTGGCAGTCGTGGCCCGGAGGATGGAATCGACTCGTTGAACTCGGTGACATGCCTGGATGGAGGCTGGAGTGGCCGGGTCGTCTTCGCGGACGGGCACGTGGATTTCCTGTCCTCGATCGGTTCATTCAACAGGCAGTGGAACGGTCGTGCGGACAACCTCTTCAGGATCGACGATGAGCGGAACGGGGCCGATGCGGTCCTGGGTTTCTCCGAGTCGATCGACGAGGACGGTGTCACGTTGCAGTGGGATTGAAGGGTGCGCTCCGCCGGGCAATCACATGCTTAAGAAATAGGCTGGGCAGGATTCGAACCTGCGACCCGGCGATTATGAGTCGCTTGCTCTGACCACTGAGCTACCAGCCCGGTGGTGGAAGTGTACAGCAGTTGGTCGTCCTACCCCTGAGGGCCTCGGCCTCGATTTTTAAGGAGTCGCTGTATCTCTCGTTCTCCGAGGCTCCGCACGTTTCTGAGTTCATCCATGTGCGATATCGGTTTCACATAGTATTTTGACCCTAGTTCTTCAATGGCGAACAGTTCATCAATTTCCTGAATAATCAATTGCCAGAGATAGGCCGACTTGTCTGTGCTCCCATACCACTTGTCCCATGAGGACCGTGTTGGCTGCTCGCTATAGGTCGTTGAAACGTACTCTCCATTCGAGTTATAGCGATGATTTGCAATAGTATCGAAACTGTAACTTTGGCGATCAGGATCGCTTGCCTGCGCATCATCCACGTTGTTCTTGATGGATTGAATAAGGCCTGTTCGCCTGTCAAAGTTCACCTCTGCATGGGTCCACGCCTTGGCTGCGTTCAGGAACGCCATGGCTCCATAGCCTTCGCCCCCACAGGGAGTCCATGTTTGATCCTTGTTCACATGTTCTGCGATATGGCTGACGAGTAATTTCTTATGGGCTTTCCAGC
>JAYZBD010000100.1:0-11876 GCA_036339395.1 Planctomycetota bacterium
GGAACCGTGGCGTTGCGACCCATGATGTACCTGGCCACCAGCTACGACCATCGCATCGTCGATGGTGCAGAAGCAGTCGGCTTCCTCGTGCACGTCAAGGAATGCATCGAGAGCCCGGAGCGACTCCTGCTGGAATCATGATCCCGTTGCCCCCGGCGGGACGATCGAGAACAGGCTCATGTAGATGAACCGCAGGATGACGATCATCCAGAACGCAGCCTGGATCGAGGCGATGACCGTCCCAAAGATGCTGCAGATTCTCCCCGCTTCCAGAAGACCACGACCCTGCAACCCTGGACTCGACTCCAACTCGCGGAATCCCGCTCGTGCCCGCGCGATACCGATGAACCCAAGAACAAGACCAACGGGAAAACACCCGGAGAGCACGATGCTCAGGATCCCAAGGACAAGCGTGGGGGTCGCGTGCTCTGAAGGCTCTGCGGCAGCATGAGGAGCATCCATTCCTTCAGTCTATCCAGAAGAAGGTGGAGCATCTGTGTAGTCTGTAGTGCATGAACGATCACGTCCCAGTCCTTCCCGGGGAACTCCAGCAACTGCTCGCTCCAGCGCCTGGTGAGGTCGTGGTCGATGCGACGGCGGGACTGGGCGGCCACGCCTCCATGTTGGCCGAGGCGGTCGGACCCGAAGGGACCGTGGTACTCATCGACCTGGACCCCGGGAACCTGGCAAGGGCAGCGAAACGAATGGAGGAGGCCGACTGCAGCATCCATGTGGTGCATGGTTCCTTCGGCAGGGTCCATCACCACCTGGAGGACCTGGGTCTCAGGGCCGATGTGCTCCTTGCCGACCTTGGCTTCGCCTCGAACCAGATGGATGACCCCGATCGGGGCATGGGTTTCAGGCAGGATGGGCCCCTGGACATGCGATTTGACCAGTCAAGGGGCCGTACAGCCTCGGAATTGCTCGCAACCTGCAGTGAGGAGGAGTTGACCGAGATCATCTCAAGCTTCGGCGAGGAGCCCCTGGCGGCCAAGATCGCCCAAAAAGTTGTACGAGAGCGTGCCCAGAGGCCGATTGAGATGACGGGACAGTTGGCACGACTTGTCCGAGATGCGTATGGTCGCCGGGCAGCGACCTCACGTCAGGATCCTGCAACCCGCACCTTCATGGGGCTTCGGATTGCGGTGAATGACGAACTGGCGGCACTGGATGCATTGCTTGCCGCCATCGCCCGGGGCGCGGAGGCCACGGCCTCCGGAGGATGGCTGAAACCTGGCGCCCGAGCCGGGATCATCAGTTTCCACAGCCTCGAGGACCGCCCGGTGAAGCATGCCTTCGCGGACCTGTCGCGGCGGGCACTTGCGACACTGGTCACACGACGACCGGTGACGGCCTCGGAGGCCGAGCAGCAGGAGAATCGACGGAGTCGATCCGCCAAGCTTCGAGTCATCACGCTGTCCTGAAGAGCCCGAACTCCCGGAATGCATGGATGCAGCAGGGTGGGCAGGAACAGGTACCGCATGTGCGGTCGGCAAGGATGCTGCAGGCCATGAGCCGTGAGAACAAGTTGGCGTTGATCATCGGATTCGGACTCGTCCTCTTCGTTGGCGTACTGGTATCCGACCACCTGTCGGCGAATCAACGCGAACTCACATCCAACCTCCACACGAGCATCGATACGAGCCTGCTGGATCATGTTCCAGGCAGCGTGCTCGTCGAGTTCGGGACCGAAATCTCCGAACCGGATGAAGACACGAACAGTCTCCCTTCGAACACGATTGCATCACCACTCTCCCCCACACTCTCGACACCGGACCCGATGCGTACGGTCGCAGAAGGGGAAACACTCCGATCAATCTGCCGCAGCTGGTATGGAAATCCTGCTCTTGCGAATGCACTTGCAACATACAACAACCTTCCTGATCCTGACCGACTTGCCCCCGGCATACGGTTGATCATGCCCAATGCCGGCGAACTCGGCGTATCGGCCGAACCCGTGGTCACCATGGGGGCTCCCATCGAATCGAACGCAACGATGGTCATGGGGACCTATACCGTTCAACCCGGTGACACGCTCTCCGAGATCGCCCAGAAACTCATGGGTACGGCTCGAGCCACGGCATCCCTGTACGAGTTGAACCGCGGTGTCCTGCCCGACATGAATGCGCTGCGGGTCGGCATGGTCCTCCAATACCCCCTCCCCTCGAGCTGACCCGGGCCATGTTTGCGAAACTGATGTCCATCATCCTTGTCGCTGCAGCCACTTCGCTGGCCGTCCTTGCCTGCAGACAGTCACGGATCGAAACCATCAATGCAATGACCGCCGCACACCGCAACATGCTCTCGCAGCGGAGGGTCGTCTGGCAGATCCGATGTCAACTGGCTGAAACCCTCGGGAGCGATCAACTGCGGATGCTCATTGCCGAAGACGAGGAGGACTGGGCCCGGATCACCAGGCCGTGGATGATCGTGGACATTCCACCTGAAGAGAAAGCCGGGGGAGCTGGACGTGGTTGAAGGATCGCATGCAGAGCAGTGGCAATGTCGTCGACTCCAGAGCTGGGCAACCATCTGCCTTACGCTCATCTCGCTCCTGCTCGCAGGAACCGTACTCCGTGTCGTTCAGTTGAAGCTGCACCCTGATGCACGGCTTGCCGATGCCGCAGGAACCACGGAATCAACGCTCCGTGAACCGGGTCGACGAGGAGACCTGCTCGATCGCAGGGGACGGATTCTCGCAACGACGACCCTTGGTCATCGCGCCTTTCTTGATCCAAGGGAGGTTGACGATCTTGCAACCATTGGCATCGAGTTGAAATCGCTGATCGGTCTTGATGCCATCAGCATTGACCGGGCACTTGCTCGACGATTCAACACGCGCTTCGTCCCCATCAGTGACATCCTCGAGGCCTGGCAGGTTGACCGCCTCAAGCGGGCACGACTTCCTGGAGTCGGTCTTGAACCAAGACTTGTCCGTCACTATCCATATGGAGGTGTTGCCCAACAGCTTGTCGGCGCAGTCGGGTTCGAGCATACCGGTCTTGGCGGGCTTGAACATGCGCTCGACACGACCCTCCAGGGACAGGACGGCCATGTGATCGTGGTCCGGGATGTACGCAACCGAATTCTCTGGATCGAGGACGGTGACTTCGTACCGCATCGCGATGGCATCGATCGCACGCTCACGATCGATGTCTTCATACAGGAGATCGCCGAGGAACGCCTGGCCCGTGAAGTTCTTGAACGCAACGCAGCCGGCGGACGACTGATCATCGCTGATCCGTTGACGGGCGACATCCTGGCCCTGGCCGATGTCGTCAACCATGAACAGCGGAATCGGAATGAGGTTGAACCAGGCGAAGCCCCGGCAAACCCCCGTCTTGCCCGGCCTCGATGCGGCACGGATCCATACGAACCAGGATCAACCTTCAAGCCCTTCGTCTGGGCCACTGCAACAGAAGTGGGTGCAGCAGATCCGGAGGAAATACTGCCAACTCCCTCCTCGCAGCCGCATCGAACACGTGGAAAGAGACGCATCCGGGATGTTCATTACTACGGGCCATCGTCATGGCGGAAGGTGCTCGTCAAATCCATGAACAGTGGCATGGCGATCGTTGCCGAGCGAATGGACCATCGACAGATGCAGCAGGCCGTCGAACGATTCGGGTTTGGAACACGTACCCGGTGTGGTATTCCCGGCGAAACAGCCGGCATCGTCACACCACCGGAGCAGTGGACGGACTACACCCAGGTATCCGTTGCCATGGGACATGAAATCGCAGTCACTCCGCTGCAGATGGTCCGTGCCTTCAGCGTCTTCTGCACGGATGGTCGCCTCCCGACCCTCAAGATCCTTTCACCGGGAACAGAACACGTTTCCGTCGAACATCGCGTCATCGACTCCACGATTGCGAGAATGACTCGAGACACCATGCGAAGCGTGATGACCGAGGGAACCGGTCGCGCCTCCCAGTCCGACTATTACCAACTCTTCGGCAAGTCGGGAACGGCCCAACTGCCCATTGCGGAAGGTGGTGGATACCACGAGGACAGGTATGTTTCGAGCTTCATCGCCGGAGCCCCACTGGAAACACCGCGGCTCGTGGCCTTGTGCGTCATCGAGGATCCGGACAAGCGAATAGGCCAGTACTACGGTGGGCGGGTTGCCGGTCCGGTTGTCCGAGATGTCCTGGATCAGTCACTGTCCTACATGGGTGTGCCACCCGATGTTGAAGGCGTCGAGACCATGCCCAGGCTGGCCGGATCAAGTCCGTTCGATGACAAGAAAAGATAGGAACGAGTCAGGCTGCCAGTTGCCGTGCAGGCACGCTCGCTTCGATCGTCGTACCAGTTCCGAAGGGAACGTTGCGCAATCGCAACTCACCTCCAAGAACCGCTATTCGTCGACGCCACCGGCTGAACTCCTGGATCGAGATCGCTTCCTGTTCATGCCGTGCTGAATCCTCGATGCCGATGAAGATGCGAGATCGTCCATCGACTCGTGCAGAAACCGTGATGCAACGATCACTTCCTGATCGTGGAACTGAGGCGATCGCCTGTCGAACCAGTCCAAGAAGCACGGCTCCGCCTGGAGCGAACTCGACCTGTCGGAGTGAAGGAGAAAACTCGTGTCGCAATCGAACACCCTGTTCCATGGCATCCTTGCCCAGTTGCCTGATCGTCGAGACGGCGACCTGGCTGAAACTACCGGCTTCGACATCCATGTCATCCTCGGCAGGGCCCTGGCGATGGTCTTCAGACGATGCCAGGAGGAGTTGCAGGGAGCCACGAAGGCTGTTCAGATGACACAGGGTTGAATCAGGCAGGCTTCCTCCATGCCGACGAATCGAGTCCTCAAGGGCCTCAAGGGACCGTATCGTCGCCTCTGCCAGCCATCCCTCCCTGGAAGGCAAGGATGCCTGGTGCCATGATGTCTGTTCCTGGGTCATGCTCCCCCTCCATCGTCGCCCCTGGAAGCCTCCTGAAGGGCGATCCGGAGATTTCACGAAAGCCTTCATCCATTGAATGAATGGATGAAGGCAGAACGTGCAAAAGGTGTTGAAAACACGAAACTTGTGCTTGGAATCCCCTCCCCGGAGGGGTAGTTTGAGTGCAACAACATCGCCGGAGAGGTTCTGGAGGAGAGACCTTTTCGGCGATGTTTCAATTGACCCTCAACCATCGATTACCGGGAGGCATTCACCTGTAGCCCAGGGGGCGACCGGAGAGGCCCAGCACCTCCCGAAGAATCGTCATGACGATGATCCCGGTGCATGCGAGCACTCCGAAACATGCGGCCTGGGTGTACAGGCCGATCGCAAGAAACCACGTTGCGCCGTACAACGCCTGCCACATCGCCCCGTAGCGTTTCACTTTCTCAGCACCGGAATGCAGGGACGGCGCGGTCATGATCTTCCACCTCGCGAAGACGACGAAGAGCAACATCGCCATCGCAGGCCAGATGGGGCCCCACCATGGAAGACTTCCCGGCCAGATTTCCAATCCCCTTCCCGACACGAGAAGGAACAACAGCACGCTCCAGAAGATCCAACCCATTGCAATACCAAGCCAGGCCTGCCTTGTCAGTACCGGTCGCTTCTCTTCGAGTACATGCACGGTTGCAGCAACCATCATGGCGTGCGTCATGGACCACCAGACTGGCAGCAGGATCGGCAGCGTCCAACTGGGAATGAGCATGTGCACGGCATGAATGACCCCGATCGTGACAACACCAACGGCAGGAACGAACTTGGCAGCCGAGTTGTAGAACAGCAGGAGTGAAGCTGTAAGCAATGTCAACCAGATCGACCATGGCCCCCCTCCGAAAGCGACTCCGAGGATGGAAGCGCCGATGACTGCACAGACCAGCGCAAGGATGGCGATCACCAGTGCCTGTGTCGGGCGGATGCGACCTGCAGGAATCGGGCGTCCCGGGCGGAAGGCTGCATCATGCCGTGCATCAAGAACATCGTTGAATGCAGCGCCACATCCGAAGAGCCCCAGTGCCGTGACCAATGCAGCCCCGAGCGCCACTCCAAGGCTCCCCAGCGATTCATCTGTCCACCAGGTTCTTGAATCAGGCATACCTGGAATCACGTGGATGCTCCAGGCAAGGACGACGGCGAACCAGAGGTCGCTGACGGCACCGAATGCAATACTGACCCGTGTCAGCTGCAACATCGTCAAGAGCCTGCCGAGCATGCTGTTCATGGTTCCTGCCTCTTCCAGGGCCTCAATTGCAGGACCCCTCATGCCCCTTGTACCATCCCCGGTCCGGACCTTCGACCATGCAACCACAACAGCCAGATGACATCCCCATTGACACGCGTGATCTGACGATTGCCATTGTCACGAGCCGCTATCACGGAAACGTGACAGAGGCCCTGCGTGATGGAGCCGTCGAGGCATTCACCAGTGCAGGAGGAGACCCCGGTTCCCTGGTCCATGTAGTCGCACCAGGCGCATTCGAACTTCCAGTGCTGTGTCGGTATTGCTGCCTTGGAGAAGCGATTGACAGGCCTGATGGAATCGTCGCGATCGGATGCGTCATTCGCGGGGAAACCACGCATGATCAGCACATCAACCAGGCAGTCTCGAACCAGTTGGCCGCGTTGGCCATGGAAACCGGAATACCCCTCGGTCTTGGAGTACTGACCTGCGAATCCATGGAACAGGCCATGGCCAGGGCTGGCGGTGACAAGGGAAACAAGGGTGTCGAGGCGATGCATGCAGTCCTGCAGACCATCGCGTCGATGAAATCTCTCGGTGTACAGGCGGACAAACCGGCATGAACATGCAACGGGATACCAGGCGTGCTGCACTGCAGGCCCTCTACCAACTGGACAGCAACGGGGAAGATCACCTCGACATGATCCGGGAATCACTCGTTGAAGGTCGGGAAGAGTCCTCCAGCATCGATGATGGTCTTGAACTTGCCCGGCAGGTCTGGCAGCGACGTGAAGACGCTGATGCCGCGGTCGCCCTCCTCACTCCTGAATGGCCGACGCATCGCCAGCCCATGATCGACAGGAACGTCCTTCGGCTTGGCTGGTATGAACTTCAGTGCGGACAGACCCCCCCGAAGGTCGTCATTGATGAGGCCATTGAACTGGCCAGGGAGTTCAGCACCCAGCAGTCTCCCTCCTTCATCAACGGTGTACTCGACTCGCTCTGGCAGCAGCAGAAGGATGCCGTTGGAACGGAAGGGACCGGTGCCTGACAATGGGACTCCTTCGCGGCACGTTGGGCATCTTCAAGCGGGGCCTTGGACAGACACGTCGCCTGCTCGGTGGCGAGCTGGTCAACCGGCTTCGTGGAAGAGTGCTCGACGATGAACTCGTCGACGAGATTCATGACCATCTCCTCAGGTCCGATGTGGGCGTCAAGACGGCCGGGGAGATCATCAGTGAACTTGGGAAAGGCGTTGCAAGCGGATCCATGAGCAAGGGTGAAGACGCCGTCAACTTCCTGAAGGCCCAGATGACAAGACGACTTGAAGGAGTCGATACATCAGTGGCAATGGCTGCAGATGGACCGACCGTCATTCTTGTTGCCGGTGTCAACGGCGTCGGCAAGACAACGAGTATCGCGAAACTTGCGGCGGCCTTCGCCGACGAAGGCAAGAAGGTGCTCCTGGCAGCCGGCGACACCTTCCGGGCAGGGGCGGCGGAACAACTTGAAACCTGGGGAACCCGCCTGGGCATCGACGTCGTCCGCGGCGAAGCCGGTGCCGATCCTGCCTCGGTGGTCTACGACGCCGTGGATGCAGCCGATGCCCGCGACATCGATGTGCTCATCGTCGACACAGCTGGCCGAATGCACACCGAGAAGGGGCTCATGCGTCAACTGGGGAAGATCCACGGGGTCCTTGCCAGGAAGATCGAGGGGGCCCCCCACGAAGTGCTCCTGGTCCTTGATGCGACGCAGGGGCAGAATGCGCTGGTCCAGGCTCGCCATTTCCAGGAAGCGATCGATGCGACCGGAATCGTGCTCTCCAAGCTCGATGGAACAGCTCGAGGCGGAATTGTTCTTGCGATACGGGATGAGCTGGGAATCCCGGTCAAATTCGTCGGACTCGGAGAACGACCGGAGGACCTTGCCGCCTTCGAACCCGACCTTTTCATAGATGCCATGTTCGCGACCGAGGACTGATCCCACTCGTCCCCGGCTTGCCCGTATCATCAGCGGCCAGATGGCTCTCCCCCACCGCGTCATCCTTCTCATCTGCCTTCTCTCTGCAGTCATGGCACCTGCAGTTGCCACGGTCGATGTCTCGCATGATCCCGGGATCCCACTTGACGGCGACCGCCTCAGTGGGGTTGTACTGCCGGTTGAAGCCCGAAACGGAAACATCAATCTCAATGCGATGAAGGCCGACATCTGGACCGTCGAGGATACGAAGCGACTTGTTCTGACAGGCGACATCACGGTTCAGATCGCTGGATGGACCTTCGAGGGCGAAGACGCCGTCGTGTGGTTGAACCGGATCCACAGTGCCGAGGGCCTCGTCAACCAGGTTGCCGTGTACTTCCCGGAAGCATGGAACCGGACGAGTGAAGCCGGCCGGGGACCACAGGGACGCAACCTGCTTGTCGTCGGCAGCGCCCGCGGTTCAGTCAGGCTCAACGTCGCCCTGCTCAACAAGGACTCCCGCGTCTCGAATGGACTCAACCGGAAAGCGGAACAGCGACTTGCCCAGTACCTCCAGGATCTCCAGGTCGGCGCTCCCGCCCTGGCCGTGTATCCACAGGTGCTCGGGGCTGCAGATGAACCCGACTACATCCCGACTCCCGGTGGAACGCTGCCGTCGAACCGCATGCCCGAGGGCCAGTTGGCACGCGACCAGAGGCCATGGTTGAACACTCCAGGCGGCGTGGTTTCCTTTTCTGCACGAACGGTCAAGCTTGACCCGGGAGACGAGGAGAACGTCCTGGTCGCAGACGGCGCCGTGGTACTTGACTACAGACCTGCCGGATCAGGCTCAGGAAACAACCTGCGACTTTCTGCAGAGCGAGCCGTCGTATTCCTCGAACCCGGATCCGTCAAGGAGCTTGCATCCCGATCACTTGATTCCAAGGACGTTCGCGGTGTCTACCTCGAAGGAGCTGTCCTCGCCGAGTCCGACAAGGACAACTACGTCGTTCGTGCCCCCCGCATGTACTACGACTTCAAATCCGACCGAGCCATCATGCTGGATGCCGTGCTTCGAACCTATGACCGGAAGCGAAACCTTCCGGTCTATGCGCGTGCCGAGGAAATGCGACAACTTGCAACCGACCAGTGGACAGCAGAACACGCCACGGTCTCCTCCTCATCCTTCCATACCCCCACACTCGCCATCGGGGCCCGGTCCGTCGTCGTCAGCAGGGCCCCTTCCGGACTGGGACAGATCGAGCAGGAGGAACGGGGCGAACTGATGATCGACAGCATGCACACGACCCTCCAGGCCGGTGGCACTCCCATCCTCTGGTGGCCTCGCTACGTCGGCCCTGCTCACAAGATTCCGCTCAGGGGAGTACGAAGTGGATGGGACGAATACGAAGGGGCCATCGTTGAAACTACCTGGGATCTCTACTCGCTGATTGGCCAGGAGCCACCCTCTGGCTGGGACATGACCATCGATATCGATGGATATACCAAGCGAGGTGTCGGGCTCGGATACGACTTCACCATCGATCAGCCCGACAACCAGATGGACCTCGACCTCTATGGACTGAAGGACAGTGGGGAACAACGAGTCGACACCGGCCTCACGATGGATGTGCCCAAGGAGTACCGCTACGCGGCGCTCTGGGAACAGACGATGAAGCTCAGTTCGCAATGGACAATGCAGGGGCAACTTTCGTACTTCTCCGATTCAACCTTCGTCAGCGCCTGGCGTGAAGAGGACTACAGGGAACGACGGGAATACGAGACCAGTCTCTACCTCAAGAGAGAGCATCGAAATACGGCCTTCACTGCACTGGGCACGTATTCGCTCAACGACTTCATCTCCAACAGTTGGCTGATGGGATCGCAGGGATACCAGGTCAACAAGCTTCCCGAACTGACCTACCAGCGATTTGGCGATTCCCTGTTCGGGGACATGTTCACGTGGTCCTCCGACTACAGGGCCTCGCGAATGCAGATCGTCATCCCGGATGGCACTTCTGAAAATAACGGGCTTCGCGCACAAATGTTCGACAGCCCCGGTGTCCAGTTCAGGGATAACCAGCCCATCTCGGAAGCGGCCAGGTACGCGGGTCTTCGCCAGTCATGGGTCAACCGGATCTCGACACGGCAGGAACTGGCGATGCCGCTTCAATGGGGCGCCTTCAACATCACCCCGTTTGCAATGGCACAGTCCGTCGCCTATTTCGAAGATCCGACAATACCCAACGCTGCCGGTGCCCGTGTGCTTGATGATGAGAAGCACCAACTCTATGGAAGCGGCGGAGTCCGGATCAACACGATGCTGCAGCGGATCTACGACGGCGTCGACAACGAACTCCTGGACATGCACCGCCTGCGACATCTCATCGAACCGTACGTCACGCTCTGGTATGGAACCTCGAACTACGACGCGGATCGCAACGCGCTCTACGATCCGGTCGTCGATGCATTGTCGACCGGCGGTCTTGCCCGGTTCGGAGTCACCAATACGCTGCAGACCCACCGTGGAGGCCCTGGCCGCTGGTACGAAGTCGACTGGCTGACCGTCGATGCGGCCATCGTGCTGAGTACGGACAGTGCGACCAACCGCTGGCCTACCCCGCAGTACTTCTCCTGGGAGCCTGGATATTCCCAGCTTGGGAATTTTGCCGAGGGTTCCTACACGTGGCAATTCAGTGACAGCCTTTCCTTCGTCGGCGAAGGCATCTATGACTTCGACGAGTCCCGTTTCGATCGAGCATCCACCGGGTTCAGGCTCGATCATTCGCCTCAATTCTTCACCTACGCGGAATACAGGTTCATCCACATCACCGATTCCAAGCTGCTGTCCTTCGGCGGCATCTACGAGGTGTCGGACAAGTACACGATCGGATTCACGCCACAGTGGGATTTCGTCGAGGACGACTTCCGTTCGATCAGGGCAAGTGTTGTTCGTTCCTTCCCGGATTTCGATTTCATGTTCTACATCGGGTACGACCAGGTTCGAGGCGAAACACGGGTTGGTGCACAACTGGGACAAGTGAACTACTGATGGAAGGTCGAGGACCGAACCAGGACACACGAGTTGCCATCCTGGGGGGAACTGGACTGGGCACGCAGCTGAAGGAACGCCTTGCCCCTGCAAGCGTGGAACAACACGATGTCGAGACTCCCTTTGGACCCCCCAGCGACACCATCACGACAGGTCGTCTCGGTGAACTCGAAGTTGCACTCCTTGCACGGCACGGCAATGCCCATCAATTCAATCCCACTCGCGTGCCCTACAGGGCCAACATCTTCGCCCTGAAGGCACTGGGCTGTACGCACCTTGTTGCATCGGGAGCAACCGGTTCCCTCAGGGAATCCATTTCGCCGGGGGACCTGGTGTCCTGCGACCAGTTGATCGATCGAACCATCCACCGCCCACGGACGTTCTACGACCATGCGGCCGTTCATGTCGAACTCGCTGATCCATGCTGCCCGGTACTGCGGAACTGGCTCCATGATGCCGCCGCCTCTTCGGAGACGACCTTCCACGACAAGGCGACCTACCTGTGCATGGAAGGCCCCGCTTTTTCAACCCGGGCCGAATCGAACATGCACCGGCTTGCAGGCGCGGACCTCATCGGCATGACCGCCATGCCGGAAGCCCGCCTTGCGCGGGAAGCCGAACTGGCCTATGCCCTGGTTGCACTTCCGACCGACTGGGACTGCTGGCGGGAAACCAGTGAAGATTCGATCCTGGACAACGTGATCGCGAACCTGCAGAAGGCATCTGAAGCCGC
>JAYZBD010000101.1:0-18854 GCA_036339395.1 Planctomycetota bacterium
TCGTTCAGTGGCAGCCTGCCAGGTCGCCGTACGATCGTTCTTTCAAGGAACGATGATCTTCTGCTCGAGGGTGCGGAGGTCGCCACCTCACTGAACTCGGCGCTGGCGATGGCGGGAGAAGGCGATGTCTTCATCGCCGGAGGTGGTGAAATCTACTCCATGGCACTGCCCCTTGCGGATCGCATTCTCATGACACGTGTTCATGTCGAAGTCGAGGGGGACGCCAGTTTCCCCGAGATCGATGCAGACGACTGGACCATGACCGAATCCAGACGGCATGAGTCGGATGCCAAGAACTGCCACGCCTGCACTTTCGAGACATGGATACGGCGCTGAGGCAACCTGAAGAATTCCAGCAGTTGTTGGCGGCTTGATGCCCCGGTGACGGGATGCTTTGTCCTGCTGCCTGGTACGTGCACTGAAAGGAGATCGTGATGGCGATGAATACCGTGCTGATCCTGGCCATGGTCGGATGTTCGGCCCTGATTCCCGGTCGATGCGAAGCGGAGGATGTCCACGGAAGCGGGTTTGGACTCGGCGGAAGCGCGAGAAGGGTTGCCGTGCTGCAACCCCTGTATGACTACGACTGCGTCGACAGCGTCGTATGTGGATTCAAACTTGATGGCCACCTGTACCAGGTCATCGATCTGCAATGTGACAGGAGAATCGACTACGTACTGCGAGATGACGGGCTCGTCATCATGGTTCTGCCCCCCATTGAACATGAACGGCCTTCAAGTCGATCCAGGCCCGGTGAAGAAGAATGGCTTGAGTTCAATCCCGAGACTGACATTCTCTGGAATGCCATCATTGATGATGGAAGGCCTTCTCCGTTTCAATGGATCGATCCCCATCGATGGCTCCATGAACAGGGACTGCTTGAACTCCATGAGGGGGACCTGTTGGAGCAGGTCATTCACATCGATGAATACTCGATCGATGCATGGACAGCTGATGTCACTGTCATGAGTTCATCAAGGTTGAAACTCCCCGAGATCAAGCCGTTGGAAATGAGTTAACAGTGGTACTCAAGGAAGGATGTGGAAACAGGGATCGAATGCTGGAGCGTCCGCATTCGCGGAGATCTCACGTCGGTCAGTCGATGGCTTGCAGAGGCTGGATTCTTCGAACTTCACCTGGCCCTGGGCGGAATCGACTGCATGTGCAGGCTTGTTCCAGGCAGGAACAGTGTCGAGATCTACATGGGATCGAATCTCATGGCAACGGTGTCCCTCGATTGACCGCCTACTCGCGGACCCTGCCGCCGATGGCAATGAAGCCGACAAGAGGTTGCCCCTCTCCGTTCTGGATCTCGACAAGAGCCACCTCGGTCGGTTGCCGGAGGCGGAAGAAGCCGCCAGCGTTGAACTCCTGTCCAATGTCATCGCGAAAGCTCTTCAAATCGAGGATGGCGCGGTCCCCTGCCTTGAGAACAGGCAACGGATGACTGAACTGCTGGTTCAACCAGACCGTGGCGCCTTCCCAGTGCTGGTCGGTCGAGTTGACGATCTCAATGGAAGTTCCGTCCCGGAATACCTGGACTGGAAACGTATTGGTCGTGTGCAACTCGAATGGATAGGGTTTATTCGCCTTCGCTGGATCAAAGTTCTGGTGATTGCATCCCCCCAGGAGAAGGGCAAGGAGCAGGCATGGGGCATGGATCGGTGGAAATGACATTGCGGGCATTGTACGAGTTGATCCATCGTGGGACACTGAACCCCTGATGTCTGTTGAAATGGAATCATCTGTCCTTCCAGAAAGAACCGCTGAGAGGACAACAGCGGAGATCGCTCGTACGACGCGTGTCGATCCAAGGCTCCCGGAGGCGGTGCCGGGCTTTGATGCGCCCTTCTTCCAAGCCGGGCTGGCTGGCTATTCGGATGGGGCCATGCGGCTCATGGCTCGCCGCCACGGGTGTCCCTACTGCATCACCGAAGCACTGCTTGACCAGACCCTCATCAATGGTGGCAAGGGCCGTGTCCGGGAGGATCCCGATCTCCTGGCATCCGAGTGTGGCCTTGGGGATCCAGGAGCCAATCGTCTCGCCGGCCTCGATGACCACCCCATTGCCGGACAGGTGATGGGAACCGACCCGGAGGAGATGGCGATTGCATCCTCGATGCTTGCAGACATGAACTACGACGTCATTGACATCAACCTCGCCTGTCCCGTAAAGAAGATTCGGCGCCGAAAGCGTGGCGGTCACCTGCTCGTGAATCCGCAAGAGGCACTGGCCGTCGTATCAGCCGTTCGGGATGCCGTACCAAGTTCGATTCCCGTCACCGTCAAGATGCGTCGGAGTTTCGATGATTCAAAGGAAATGACCTCCAGCTTTGATCGCATCTTCGATGGGATCTATGAACTGGGGTGTTCCTGGGCGACGGTACATTGCCGGACGGTCCAGCAGAAATACAAGGGGCCTGGGCGGTGGTCCTTTCTCAAGGAACTCATGCAGCGATACCCCGATCGACCCGTCCTGGGGAGCGGGGATGTGTGGACGGTCGAGGACATATTTCTCATGTTGGAAATCACGGGCGTGCATGGGGTTTCAGTGGCGAGGGGATGCATCGGCAATCCCTGGATATTCAGGCAGGCACGAGAGTTGATGGAAGGGAAGGAGCCCACTGCACCGACACTGCTCGAGCAACGAAACGCCCTGCTCGAGCATTACACCCTGTCGGTTGCATTGCATGGAGAACTACCGGCCTCGAGGATGATGCGGAAATTCGGGATCAAGTTTTCAACACATCACCCTGCGCCCGAGGAAGTGAAGAGCAGGTTCATACGAGCGTCGACCATCGTGGAATGGCATGGAGTACTCGATGAGTACTACCCCACTCATGAGGAATCACGGATCAGCGTTCCCTGATTGATCGCCAGGCGGCCGCACGCTGGCCGGGCGTCAGGAGCGCCTCGATCCTGCCACCAGTTCGTTCCTTGAGCGATTCAAGCTCACCCGACAACTGGAGCCACTTTCGCCGGGACTCTGCTGCCGCTGGATCCTGCTCGGCCAATCTCGAGCCAAGCACGATGCCTTCATCCAATCTCGTCGTGATAAGCAGCTCCTCCGCCCGACGACGAACTTCATCTCGTTCTTCAAGGTAGGTATCGAGGATGTCGGCAACCTTGGCCTGCTGTTCAGCCTGGCCGTTCTTCGAAGCCCAGAGGGCGACCAACTCGGCGGAATCCTGTTCATGAAGCCATGGAAAGACAGAAGCGCGAATCCTGTTCTTCCATGCAAGCTCGGCTGCTGAATCACCCTCTGGCCCTGAAAATAACGATGCAATCGATTCTGCAGCCCACTGGTTGAGTTCGTGCAGTGCTCTCCACCGTGCAACCTGTTCCTGCATCAGGCGTCCGGCATCCTCGCCACTGCCGGCAATCGATGCTGCCCTGCGTTCCAGGGATGCCTTTCGTGAACCTGCACCATGCAGGGCGACGATCCCGGCCGCTCGTTCCCGCCAGGTCTGGATGGTCGATTCGAGCATCCTGGCCCTGGTTCCGGCCAGCAATGAATCCTTCTCGCCCTCGACAAGGAAGGCCATGTCGACGCCCTCACCCGCATAGCTTGGGTCGGAAGATCGGTGGCGAGCATGTTCAAGGAATACTCTCCGGCGAAAATCATCAGCGGGGCTTGGGCTGGACTCGCTTGCAGCATCGCTGGAAAGTGACTCCGTGCCGTCTATGAGGCTTTTCAGCTGTCGATCAGCTGCGTGTCCATTCGCTTCCCGTGTTCGCAGTACTGCGAGCCGAAGTTCTGAAAGTTGCACTGGAGACATCGAGCTCCGCCCCTGGAGCACGGCTTCAAGTTGTTCCAGGCCAGCCGCCGAGGCCCGCTCGGTGGAGTTCGCCTGGATCTGGATGAGGCCGTCGATGTAATCCTCGTAGAGGAACTCGGCAATCTGGATCTGTTCGGACTGGACTCCAATGCTTCGGCAGAAGTCCATGTAGGCGTCCCTGGTTGCAACAGGCTCGATCCGATGCGACGGGTCGAGGGGCAACTGCATTGCCGTGACCATGAGCAGGATTGCTGAATTCAATGCGAACATGAAGCCTCAGCCTACCAAGGAGGAGGTCGGCGTGTTCAGGCAACTGCACATTCTCTTCAGGCGCGGGGGTGATGGGTCATGACCACGTCCCGGAGCCGCGCCTGGTCGACGTGGGTATAGATCTGGGTCGTTCCGATATCCGCATGGCCAAGAAGTTCCTGGACGACACGCAGGTCTGCGCCGCCGGTAAGCATGTGCGTGGCAAAACTGTGCCGAAGCATGTGCGGGTGCACATCGGGCATGCCGGCGCGGTCGGCCAGTCGACGCACGATCTGCCAGACCGCTACTCGTTCAAGAGGACGTCCCGTATTGGAGAGGAGAATCCTCCCCGCATCACGAGCATCATCGAACCTGGACAGGGTTGGTCGCAGTTCCTCGAGATAGACTCGAACTGCTCGTTGCGCCGGTTCCCCGACAGGGACCAGTCGCTCCCGTTCGCCCTTGCCAAGCACTCGGAGAATACCGATTCGTTCGTCATATCCGGCGAGCAGAAGGCCGGCGACCTCCGACGCGCGAAGCCCTGCTGCATACATGAGTTCGAGCAGCGCTCGATCACGTTGCCAGAGCCGACCGGAGGTCGGGTCGGCAGCTTCCATGAGCTTCTTCATCTGGTTGGGCGAGAGCACGCCGGGCAACCTGCGCCATCGTGTAGGAGTAATCAACGGTGTCGTTGGATTCGTGCCAATACTGCCAGAGGCTTCCAGGAAGCGGAAGAACATGCGCATCGTTGAAAGATGCCGGGCGATCGAACTTGGCTGAAGCCCCTTTACCCTGTGGAGTTGCTGCACGTGCTCTGCAAGCAGGCGTGCATCGACCTTCACAGGATCCTTCACTCCCTGCTGCTGGAGGAACGCCACCATGGTCCGCAGGTCCGACTCGTAGGCGGACAGCGTCGCAGATGACAGTCCTGCTTCAACACGCAGGTAGGCAAGAAACTCACGAACAGGCTGGTCGTAGTTCTTCATGCATGTGGGACCGACGGAGAGTAATGACGATGAACGATCCGGCGGACTCAACCTTCTCCCCTTCACTGGACAACCGGGCATGGAGGGGACACGACCCGTACTTCCCGAAGCAGGTATCCATCATCCGGCCGAGTTGGCCGATCGTGAACGCGTCCCGGCAGCAGATGAGATTCCTGTCAACGAAGGGGCATGCCCCGGGTTCGGTGGAAACCGCTGGGTAAGTTGATCGAGTACCTGACCGGGAATTTCGAACCATCCTTGGTTCCTCCATGCCAATCCTTGCATTCGATATCGGAATTCTCGATCGTTTGGAGCCATATTCGCCCATCCATGGGCCGGAATGATCCGTAAATCCTGCGCCAGAAGGCGGCATCATGCCAAAATCGGCTTCTGCAGTGGCCCGAGAGCATGGCACGCGGGTTGCACCATTCAGCGGGTGCTTCAAGGAGGCTCAAGCGTGTTCAAGAGGAACCGTGAACTTCAAACACGAACCGCCGAGGCTCGACCAAGCCAGGTGAAGAGTGTCGGGACGGAACTGGGAGAGGCCATTCTCCGCCAGGCAAGAATCGCAGCTGCACTCCACCTTGCCTTGTCCGCCAGGAGAACTCAGCGGAAGGATTGAATCTGCTTCCGTGAATCAGGGTCCCTGCAGGGAGATTGTTCGATTGAAGAACTTGAGGCAGGCTGCCTCCTTGGCAAGAGCAAGGGTTTCCTCCGCGATGGTGTTTGCCTGCCCTGTTCCCTCCCGGAGGATGTCGATGACATCATCGTCGGATGAGAACTGTTCACGTCGTTCCTGCATCGGCCCGAGGAGTTGGTTGATCGCATCCGAAACAGCGACCTTCACCTCGCCATCTCCGATGTTCGCACCCTGTGCATATCGATCACGAAAATCCGCGACAAGGTCCTCGTCGTCGATGAAGGTCTCGACGTACTGGAAGAGGGGGTTCTTCTCTGGATCAATCTCACCCGGCTCGTCGGGCTGCCTGCTGTCATGGCCGGTGTAGATGCGGCCGATCTTCTTCTTGACCTGCTTGGCCGTGTCACGGATGTAGATGGCGTTGCCCAGTGACTTGCTCATCTTCTGCGCCCCATCGATACCGACGAGGCGACCAACTCGCCCGACATCAGCATGCGGAATTGGGAACACGCCTCCGAGGGATTCGTGTTCCTCGTCCGCAGCCTTGTCGGGAACTCCGCAGTACATCTTGTTGAAACGCCTCGCCACTTCGCGTGTCAGTTCGATGTGGGGAACCTGGTCCTCTCCTACAGGAACGGCGTGAGCACGAAATGCCAGGATGTCGGCAGTCTGCCCGACCGTGTACAGGGGGAATCCGAATGAATGGTTGTCCTCCATCCCCTTGACCTTCAACTCATCCTTCAAGGTCGGGTTGCGCATGACCCGGTTGTATGGCAGGAGCATTGAAAAGAGGTACGTCAATTCCGCTATTGCGGGAACCTCCGTCTGGAGGAGGATCGAGCACTTCGAGGGTTCGATTCCCATTGCAAGCGCATCACGAACGCACTCGATGCAATCGGTTCGTATCTCCCCCGGCTCATCAGCCCGGGATGTAAAAGCGTGCATGTTCGCGATCAGGAAGTAGCAGTCGTGCGTATCCTGCATCTCGACCCGGCGCTTGACTGAACCTACCCAGTGTCCCAGGTGGAGATTCCCCGTCGGCGTGTCCCCCGTCAGTACTCGCATTCGATCCGTCGACGTCGTCATGCGTGGCAGTGTAGCGGGGCTGGGGGCCTGCCTTGTCAGGACTCGACGATCTGTAGCATCAAGATGATGTTCAACCCATTGAACAGGATGTGCATCGTGACCGCCGAGGCAAGCCTGCCCGTTCGTGCGAAGGCCCATCCAAAGCCCATTGAAAGGACGAAGAGCCCGGGAAGGCCCTCGGGAGAAGTTGATCCGATGTGCATGGCCGTAAAAAGGATGCTTGCGCCGATGATCGAGCCCCATGGGGACCCCCCCATCAGGAGTCGATGCCGGCGAAGCGATTCCTGGAGAAGCCCCCTGTAGAGCATTTCCTCGACAAGTGGAACACCCAGCACGACCAGCAGGGTCGTCGGCCAGAACCAGGAAGAGTCCCTGCCCAGGCTGAGCATCTGGAGAGTCTGGTGACCGATCTCCATCACTTCTTCCCCGGTAACACCGGCGACGAGCCGACTGCTGACCAGGTTCACGGTAAAGATGATCGGCAGTACGCAGATAAACGCAAGCATGCCAAGCCCTATCGAAGAGGCCGTGGATGGTCGTCGGTCCGATTGCCCGGGTGCGGGTCCCTGTCGCCATCCTGGCATGAGGAACAGGACGACTCCCTGGAACAGCAGACTTGTGAAGAGGACGATTGATGTCACCTTCAGACTCTCATCAGCAGTACCGGGGCTTGTAACCTCGGCTGGAAACGGACCTGACAACCAGAGACCGATTGAAGAGCCGACGGCACCCGCTACAAGGGCGAAGATGAAGAAGGTCAGCCCTGTCCCGGGCCGAAAGGTCCACGGGAACCTCGGCAGTCGCCTCAGGACGAGCATGGACCGTGCCAGGAGCAGGTAGAGCACGAGGGCAGCAACGGGAAGCGGCCACCATGTCGCCAGGCTGCTGGATTCCACCGGTGGTGGAGCCTGCCCGACTTGAATCGAATCGGCGGCTAGGATGGGCTCGGTAGTAAAGAGAACCGATACGAGAAAGACAAGCAGGATCATGCCAGTCACGCTTGATGAAATTGTTGCCAGGACACGCGAGACGATCGCCGTGAACAAGGAAGCAACCCCCCTCGAGTTGCTCCGGGAACAGGTTGCCGGCGCGCCGCCACCAAGAAATTTCTTCTCGGCCGTAGTCAATGGACATGGCCCTGGAGGAACGAATGTCATCGCCGAGTTCAAACGGCGAAGTCCTTCGGCCGGGGTGATCAGGGAAGATGTTGATCCGGTGGACATTGCTTCACAATACGAGAATGCCGGGGCTGTTGCGATCTCCTGCCTGACCGATGGACCGTACTTCGGCGGGTCAATGGAAGATCTGGCGGCGATCCGGAAGGGCACCGGCCTCCCGGTACTCAGGAAGGACTTCCTGGTCGATCCCTACCAGGTGTGGGAGGCCCGGGTCGCCGGGGCGGACGCGGTACTGCTGATTGCGGAACTGCTGTCGGAAGGCCAGCTCATGGACATGCTGATTCTTGCACACGAGCTGGGCATGACCTCGCTCGTGGAGGTTCACGACGTGGAACACCTGCTCCGTGTTCAACCCCACCTGGGCTTTCCCCACCCAGGCTATTGTCTCCTGGGCGTGAACAACAGGAACCTGGCGACGATGGAAACCGATCCTTCGCATGTGCTTCGCATGCTGGATCTCGTTGGAGAACATATGGACGTACTTGTCTGTGAATCCGGCATTCGTACACGCGAGGACATGGACCGACTCCGTTCGCACGGGATTCGACGCTTTCTCATCGGCGAATCACTTCTCGTTCACGAGGATCCCGGAGTCGCACTTCGCGAACTGCTGGACACACCCTGGAGGTAGGGGCACGCGCCTGCCCGGGGAGCTCGCATCATGGTGACTGGAACAGGAAGACGTGGAAGCATGGCTGGTCGACTGGGATACCTTGCCCGGTTCATCTTCGGCCCGGTCGGACAGCCAAAATCGACCTGGGCGAGGGTCTCCGACCTGGCGCTCCTTGGAACCCTGGTACTTGCCCTGTTCATGCAGTGGTACGGGTCCGAGTACATCTGTCGACATGCACTTCTCGCCGATGGGCAGGAGAACATCGGACGTATTGACGGGGAATACGTCCTGGCCGGAAATGGCAGTGGCATCGGAAGCGTGACATGGGAGTTGCGCAGGCGGGAGTGTGGCTGGCCCTACTTCGTCACGGCAGCGTTGGACCCGATCAGGGCCAACTGGGTGATCGATGGCGAAGGCAGTTCCGGGAGGATGGATGTTGTCCCTGGCGGGCACCCCATCGGCCCGTTGATTCAGCGAATCGTCTCGAACCACGGCAATCCAGTCGTTTCCAAGGCCGGTCTCTCCCCCGGCCCGACCGCCGGGTATTGGACAAGCCTTATTTTCGGTACAGCACTGTGCTGGCTTGGATTGTTCCTGGCTGTTCGAGCGATCATGGTGTTCAGCCGGGCAGGCTTCCTTCTTCAACGGCGGTACACGGGTTCAATGGAGGCACGCCGCTCCATGCAGGGTCGATGCCCCTCGTGTGGATACAACCTCGATGGACTCGACTTCGCAGCCAGTTGCCCGGAGTGTGGTGCCCTTCTCTGGTAGCCTTGTGACAATGAAGGACCTCGTCCTCTGTACATGCACTGATGGCGTCGCCACGCTTGAACTGAACAGGCCACGGAAGCGCAATGCGCTTTCTCCTGAACTGATCACGGCCTTGAACGACGTACTGGGGGTTCTTGAATCCGATGAATCCCTCCGTGTCCTCGTTCTCGGGGGGCAGGGCGAATCATTCTGCGCCGGCATGGATCTGCGTGAAGTTCTCAGCGATCCCGAGGCCATGGCCGGAATGCTGCGGGGTCTGTCGCTGGCCATGCGCAGGATTCGCCGCCTTCCCGTACCCGTGATTGCCCGGGTCAATGGCGCTGCAATAGGTGGAGGGTGCGGCCTCTGTGTCGTGGCGGATATAGCCATGACACACCCCGAGGCAAAACTCGGGTACCCGGAGGTGGGACTCGGAGTCTGCCCAGCCGTCGTCGCCCCATGGCTGATCCAGAAGATCGGTGCAGGCAAGGCCCGTTCGCTCCTGATTCGTGGCGGGACGATGAATGGCCAGGAGGCGCTGAGCCTGGGCCTCGTCGATGAACTGCACTCGGCAGATTCACTTGAAGACGAAGCAGCCGCGTTGGCTCGTGATCTTTGCAAAGGCGGTCGTGAAGCGGTTGCCGTCACCAAGCATTGGCTGAATGAACTTGATGGATCCTGCGAGGATGCGGCCTGTGAAAAAGCTGCAGAACTCTCGGCGCAGGTGATCGCGGGGCAGGAAGCACAGGAGCGGCTGAAGGCCCTGTATGGAGATTGAAAGCGGTTTCTCCCCCGCTGCAGGTGCTGCATATCCAGACCCCATGGGCTAGAATGGTGGGCGTCACGACTGGCCGGACGAAGACGGGACTCCGGATACGCCGGCCACCGCGAGCGGCGAGTGTCCTTGATGGGCACCTCCCTGCGGCCAGGACAAGGCAGGATGGTGACCTTCGCCGACAGGCGGTGGACATCCATCCCTACTCATTCATCTGCCCCCGGTTCTCGCAAGGCTGGATGGCACTGAACAGACCACGGAGCAACTGAAGCGATCCAGCCATGACGACCGCCCTCGAGACCACCCCGCTGACCTGTAGGAGATCCGAGGACGGAATTGTTTCCGTGGAACTGTCGAGTCCAGAGAGGCCGCTGGTCATCCTTGACCGCGATCTGCTCGGTCGGCTGGAAGCAACGATGGGCGTCATCCACGAAACAGCAGCGTCAGGTGATCTGGATGGTTTCCTCCTTCGAAGTGCCTGCAGCAAGGTCTTCGTTGCCGGCGCCGATCTCCGTGAAATCGATGCACTCGATGATGAAGCTCTCCTGGACTACCTCGCCGAAGGCTCCCGGGTGCTTGGCATGATCTCATCGCTTTCCTGTCCGACAGTCGCCCTGATCGATGGAGCGGCGCTCGGTGGCGGTCTGGAAATCGCCATGCACTGTGATGCCCTCATCTGCACACGGACTTCTCCCTCGGGCAAGCCATACCCGGTCGGATTGCCCGAGTGCAGCCTCGGCCTGCTGCCGGGATGGGGTGGCACCCAGATGCTTCCGGCACGGATAAATCCAACCACGGCACTGGGAATGATCATCCAGGGCAAGCCGGCCATGAGCAATGACCTGCCCGCAGGACTTGTCGAGGCAACCGTTGAAACTCCTGGTGAACTTGAAGATGCGGCTTCGGCATGGGTATCTGGACACCGGAATTCAACAGGCAAAGACGCGCACCCACGGTGCCTTGAGGGTAAGCATCCCGGCGTCATCCAGGGCGCAGTTGATCGGCTTCGGAGCGAGGGCATGAGCAGCCCGGAATCCATTGCCGTACTCGATGCCGTCGAAACCGGTCTTCAGAACGGTTGGGCATCTGCAATTGCCCGGGAGCAGCAGCACCTGGTGAATCTTCGAAACACAGAAAGCACCAGGGCTCGTCTCGAAGCCTTCTTCCAGAAACAGGGCTCATGAGAAGCAGTACCTCGAACGGAGTCTCACCCCGTGTCCCAGAATGATCTCGTCGACAAGCTGAAGAACGTCTCCGAAAAGGACCGCCAGCAGATTCAGCAGGCGCAGGAGATGCTCGGCCCCGATCCTTCGACCATGGGATTCATCAAGAATCTCTTCTGGGGTCGATTCCGCGAAGAATTGGTCTTCCCCTTTCCTTCTGAAGAGCCGGATGACCACGCTCGCTGCAACGAACTGCTGGACTCGCTTGACACCTATCTTCGAAATGAACACCCGGCAATCGAGATCGACCAGGACCAGCACATTCCGGATTGGGTGATCGTGCGGCTGTTCAAGATGGGCGTCATGGGAATGATCATCCCCAAGGAGTATGGAGGGGGTGGATTCAGTGTCACCAGCTACAACCGTGTCCTTGAACGAATCGGCCAGACCTGCGGCTCCACTGCCGTCATGGTCAGTGCCCACCAGTCCATAGGATGTGGGGCCATCAACCTCTTCGGAACCCAGGAGCAGAAGTCGCTCTGGCTGCCTCGCATGGCGGAGGGCATGCTCAGCGCCTTCTGCCTCTCGGAACCGAATGTAGGCTGCGATGCAGGTGGGCAGGAAACCTACTGCACCGAGTCGGATTGCGGAAACTACTACATCATCAACGGCGAAAAGAAATGGGCTACGTCAGGCGCTCTCTCCGGCATGTTCACGGTCATGTGCAAACATGATCTGCTGGATCCCGACACGGGCAAGTCCCGAAGCAAGATAACCGCCCTGATCTGCACTCCAGACATGGATGGAATCGATATATTCAGTCGCAACAGGGCCAAATGCGGCATTCGAGGAACCTGGCAGGCGAGGGTTCGGTTTACGAACGTCAAGATCCCGAAGGAGAACCTCCTTCACGAGGAGGGCCGGGGACTCAACGTCGCCCTGACATGCCTGAACTGGGGTCGCTGCACCCTCTCGGCCGGCATGGTCGGGGCCGGGCGGACCGCCTACCTGCAGGCCTTGAAATGGGCGGAAACAAGGCACCAGTTCGATCGTCCAATTGGTGAGTTCGAGCTTGTTCGAGAGAAGCTCGCAACCATGGCCTCCTACTGCTATGCCATGGACTCGATGCTCTACATGACAACGGGAATAGTTGATCGCAACGATGAAGACATCATGCTCGAAACCGCAATCTGCAAGGTCTTCTGTTCGGAAATGGGCTTCCGCTGCACGAACACCGCGATGCAGGTCATGGGTGGCGAGGGATACATGACCGAGAACGAACTTGAGCGACTGTGGAGAGACTCCAGGATCAATACGATCGTCGAGGGGGCCAACGAGGTCATGCATGCATTCGTCTTTGCATATGGATCGAAGCAACTGGGCGAACACATGCTCGCCATCCGGGCAAAGCCCTGGAAGAAGCCATGGTCGGCCCTGAAACTGGCTGCCGAGCTCTTTCTTGGAGTTCGACCCGCCGCTCCGGCAATTTCTTCGCTTGATGAATCTCTTCGAGAACATGCGCATGCCCTGGCTGCGATGACCCGCGAGTTCAGTCACCAGGTCAAGCGGATGTTCAAGGTCCACGAGGAATCCCTGATCACCAACCAGATGATCCAATACCGCCTGAGCGCGATGTGCATCTGGATTCACGCAATGACCTGCAGCCTTTCCCGGTTCAACCAATCCATCGTAAACGGGCCTGGTGGGCAGGATCTGAACCGGGATCGCGACATCGTAAATCACATCTGCAGCCTCGCCCAGCACGGCTTTCGCGAGGCCGCCAGGCACCTGGACAACAATACAGATGCCACGATGCGGATCGCAGCCGATGCAGCCTGGTCACTCAGGGAATCTCTTCCACATTCGGACTACAGTATTCCCGAGAAGACGCCCGACCAGTCTGCACGGGGGCAGGGTCGAGTGGCAGACCAGTCCCACATTCAGCAATTCGGGGCCGGTTCACTTTCCAAGGATTCCTGGGATTCAAATGAACCCAGGAACATAGAGTCGAAGGTTGAAAGAGAGAAGGATCTCGCATGAAGACTCTTGAATTGATGACACAACTCGGTCATGAACGCGTCTGCTTCTGGCACGACGCTGAAACTGGAATGCGCGCGATCATCGCTCTCCATTCGACCGCTCTTGGGAATGCCCTCGGTGGAACTCGCAGGTGGCACTATGCCGATGAGCACGATGCTCTTCATGATGTGCTTCGCCTGTCCGAAGGCATGACCTACAAGGCTGCCTGCGCAGGTCTGCCCATGGGCGGAGCAAAGAGCGTCGTTCTTCTCCCGGAACGTGGCCTGGCGGGAACGGAAGCCGAAGCCAGGGCCATGGGCCGCTTCGTGAATACCTTCAATGGCCAGTACATCGCCGCCGAGGATGTGGGTGTCAACGAGCAGTACATCGACTGGATGAACCTGGAAACCGATCATGTCCAGGGAGGCACGGGGAGCGGGCAGGGCGGCGATCCTTCGCCCCATACAGCGATGGGTGTTCTCCGCGGCATGCAGGCCTGTCTTCGTCACATCGGCGTTGATCAATTCGCCGGGCTGACCATCGCCATCCAGGGTGTTGGAAGTGTTGGCGCACACCTCGCCAGGCTCCTGCATGAACATGGTGCCGAGCTGGTCGTGGCTGACATCAACGAGGACCTGGTCCAGGAACTCGTTGACTCATGCGGAGCCAGGGCGGCGGACATCGACGAGATCCTGCTGCTTCCATGCGATATTCTTGCTCCATGCGCGCTTGGCGGCATTCTCGACAGCGAGGTCATCGGCAGGATGCAGGCCAGGATCGTCTGCGGTGCAGCGAACAACCAGCTTGAGAATCCCACGATCGATGGCACGTTGCTCCTTGACCGGGGCATCCTGTACGCACCCGACTTCATCGTCAATGCGGGTGGACTCATCCACCTTGCAGGAACCTACCTGGAGATGTCCGAGGCTGAACTGGAAGCGAAGATCAACGAGATTGAACTGACGACCTCGCACATTCTTGAAATCTCCGCCGATCGAATGATCGCCGGCAATCATGCGGCAATGGAACTTGCCAGGCATCGAATTCAAACGGGATCCGTCGAGGAACGCCTCCATGCCGGTTGAAACCGTCTTTGAAACCTCGATAGAACGAGTTTCGATCCTTGATGAGCACGGTCGGTTCGACGAGGAGCTTGGTGCGGATCTCATCCCGGATGCAGATCTGATCAAGCTCTACTCCCACCTGGTGACCTGCAGGCATTTTGATGAGATTGCCTTCAAGCTCCAGCGAAGTGGGCGGATGGGTACCTACCCCGAGAACCGGGGGCAGGAAGTTACTTCCCTCGGAGCTGCCTATGCATTGCGAAAGACGGACTGGCTTGTTCCCTGCTACCGGGAGAATGCAGGCCTGTTCTGGCATGGCCTCCCCATGGAATACGTGCTTCTTCACTGGATGGGCGATGAGCGTGGAAACGAAATTCCAGACGGTGTCAATGTGACTCCTCTTGCCATCCCCATCGGCACCCAGATGCTTCACGCGGCGGGGCTGGCCTGGTCGCACAAGTACCGTGGTGATGACGCTGTCGCATGCACCTTCTTTGGAGATGGGGCAACCAGCGAAGGCGACTTCCACGAGGCCATGAACTTTTCTGCAAATCTCGACCTTCCAGTGATCTTCTTCTGCCAGAACAACTCGTGGGCGATCTCGGTGCCCACCAGGATCCAGTGCTCTGCTCCGACACTCGCCCAACGTGGGGTCGGCTATGGCATGGATTGCATCCAGGTCGACGGGAATGATCTCTTTGCCGTCGTGAAAGTTGTCCGCGAAGCGGCTGAACGGGCACGTACGACCAACAGGCCGACATTCATCGAGGCCATTACCTATCGACTCGGGGACCATACGACGGCTGATGACGCACGACGCTATCGCGACCAGGAAGAAGTGGAGATGTGGAAACTCCGGGACCCACTCATTCGACTTCGCAACCATCTTGATGGCAAGGGCCTGTGGGATGAAACAAGGCAAGGTGCACTGCTTGAACAGGCGGAAGCCCGTGTCGTGGATGTAGTCAAGAGTGCCGTAGAAATCGAACCACTCCCGGCCAGCGACATGTTTGCCAACATGTACAAGGCCATGCCTGCAGGACTCGAAGAGCAGGCTCGTGCCATGAGGACATGCAGCCTTGGGCGGATTCCCGGTGAAACCGTCGACCAGGCTGCAACATAGAGAAGGGCGAACAAGAGACCATGGCGAATCTGACACTCGTACAGGCAATCAACCTGGCCTTGATCCAGGAAATGGAACGTGATGATCGCGTTCTCATCCTTGGAGAGGATGTGGGCCTCAACGGGGGCGTGTTCCGCGTTACGGAGGGACTGCACAAGAGATTCGGTGCAGACCGGGTTGTCGATTCCCCACTTGCTGAATCCGGCATCATAGGAGCCTCCATCGGCCTGGCCATGGGGGGCCTGCGGCCCATCCCTGAAATCCAGTTCGAGGGCTTTCTTGGACCGGCCTATGACCAGCTCTGCACCCATGCGGCGAGAATGCGGACACGAACCCGGGGGGCGTTGACAGTCCCACTCACGGTGAGAGTGCCTGTTGGTGGAGGAATCCATGCCCCCGAATTGCACAGTGACAGTCCCGAGGCCATCTACACGCATATTCCGGGGATCAAGGTAGTCATGCCAAGTTCCCCCTACGACGCCAAGGGACTGCTGATCAGTGCCATCCGTGACCCTGATCCCGTCATCTTCTTTGAACCCAAGCGGATATACAGGGCCTTTCGAGAAGAAGTGCCGGAGGACGAATACACGATTCCGATCGGTGAGGCACGCATCGTCCGCGAAGGCGGCGAACTGACCATGGTCTCCTGGGGAGCTTCCGTAATCCAGTGCATGAATGCCATCGAGTCATCGGGGCGAGACATCGAGCTCATTGATCTGCGCAGCATCAGCCCGATCGACATGGTGCGGATATCGGCATCGGTTCAGAAGACAGGCCGTGCTGTTGTTGTACATGAAGCTCCCATGACCTGCGGAGTCGGTGCCGAAATCGCATCTCGAATCATGGAAGAGTGCTTCCTTCATCTCGAGGCGCCCGTTCAACGAGTTACAGGCTTCGACTGCACCATGCCGTACTACAAGCTTGAACTTGATTACCTGCCCGATGCAGACAGGATCAAGCAGGCTGTTGCGGATGTCATCGCTTATTGAACTCCTGATACGACGAAACCCATGGTCATCAAGCAACCAGACGACAAATCGCACTTCATACTTCCCGATCTCGGGGAAGGTGTGCATGAAGCCGAGATCGTCCGTTGGTGTGTTGCCCCCGGCGATCCTGTCAAGGAACACCAGACCCTCGCCGAGATGGAAACGGACAAGGCACTGGTCGAAGTTCCCAGTCCATGGAGCGGCGTCATCAAGGAACTTCACGGCAAGGAGGGCGACATCGTCAACGTGGGCAACACCCTCGTGTCCTATGACACCCAGGTTCAGCAGGACGCTCCACCGCCGGCACCGCCCGAACAGGCTCCGCCGGCTGAAGGTGATGATGCCGGAACAGTCGTTGGTACGGTTGATTCAACACTGACCGTCCCGGCATCTTTCTCTCGAGAGGCTCCGGATACGCCACGAGGAGATGTCGAGAAGGCACGGGCCACACCGGCGGTCCGGAGGATTGCTCGAGACCTTGAAATCGACATCGATTCAGTCAGCGGGACCGGGCGAGGTGGGCGTGTTACTGCAAGCGATGTCCACGAGCGTGCCATTGTTGCCGGTTCGTCCCAGCCCATGCAGCATGACGAAGCGGACTCTCCAACCCCGCTTGCAACACCTGTTTCACTCCCCCTGGAGGGAGTTGCACAGCGGATACCGTTCAAGGGCATTCGCCGGAAGATCGCACAATCTCTTCTTCGCTCCGTCCAGACCGCTGTTCATTTCACCGTGGTGGAGGAAGTGGATGTCACTGAGCTGGAAAAAAGGCGAAGCAGCCTCGAGGCTCTCCTTGGGCGTCGATTGAGCCTCCTTCCGTTCATCATGTCGGCCGTGTGCAAGGGACTCCAGGAACATCCGATGCTCAACGCGAACGTCGATGATTTCATCGAAGAGATACAGGTCATGAAGCATGTCAACCTGGGCTGCGCAGTCGACACGGACCACGGTCTGATGGTGCCGGTCATCAAGAATGCGGGTTCCTTGACGATCGTTCAACTGGCCGACCAGGTCGCGGAACTGGCTTCAGGATGCAGGGACAGGACGATTGATCGTGAACTCCTTGCGGGTGGAACATTCACGATTTCGAATGTCGGTTCCGCCGGAGGCGCGTTCGCAACCCCGATCATCAACTACCCGGAGGTCGCAATCCTCGCTGCAGGACGAACACGCGAACGTGTACTGACGAAGGACGGCACCTTCTATGCCGGATCTGTTCTTCCGTTGAGTCTCAGTTGTGATCACCGGGTTGTCGATGGAGCCGAAGGCGCACGGTTCCTTCAGACGGTCACGGACCTGCTGCAGGATCCAGCCGAACTGCTCCCGGAAGCCTGAAGTCAGCTCAAATACCACTCAGGGCCGCAACCTGCTGTGCCAACCATACGGTGAGTTCCTCTTCGCTGTTGACACTGTCCGGCCATGAAGAGGGGTCATCGGCCGTGACATTGACCGTCAACCACCCGATCATCGCGATTGGATTCGTAATGCCATCCGGCCATGTAGACGGGTTGTTGGGATCGAACTGGTTGATGTCGTAGTCGCCGCTGTCACTGCCATCCCCACCGTCATCTTCGTTGAAGACGCTGACGTTGGCTAAACGGAAGTTTGTCCCTCGAATGCTGATGGTGTACACGTCGGCAACGTCTGTTGCTCCATCAGAAGATCCTCCCGAGGTACTGCTTCCAAGAAACAGGTCGACGAAGGATCCCAGATCGCTGCTGGTCGTCGCTTGGTCCATTGACCAGATCCAGGATTTGTTTGCGCCGCCACATTGCCAGAAGATGCTGGTGTGATCAGATTCAGAATTTGATGAGAAGTTGCCGACTCCAACAGGCTCCCATGCAATGACAGGCTCTCCGCCACCCTGGTAGGTCACGATGATCACATCGAGGACAAGCGGTCCATCCATGAGCCAGATGGCGATACGGCCATCTTCAACACTCTGCCAGAGCATGTCATCGCGAAGACCGTCTGCGTCGAAATCGCCGCTGACCCGCGGCCAGAAGGCTGGCCCGGCAATAATTGCGTTTCCATCAACATCAAACAAAGGCTGAACATAGGTGGTTTGATCTATGTTGTTCGGGTTTCGCTTTCTGACAGACCCAATTTTCCCCTCATGGGCGTACCAGAAAATACTTGGACTGGTGGACTCGCTGCTTTCGAGAATGGCCATCGGCTGCCAACTCCAACCCATGTTCCACAGCCGGGATCGATCCGTCTTGGCGCTGATCCAGGCATCGGAATCTCCTTGGACGTACTGAAGATCCCAGATCTGCGTAAGCCTGTTGAACTCATTGAACCAGTAAAGTTCATCCGCCCCGTCATTGTCGAAATCAGCGGCACCCACGACCCTCCACCCGAGGCTCATCTCAGCAGGAAGTTCGCCCCGCTCCAGGACCCTTCCTCCCTCCATGAACCAGATGTAGGAAGGATTGCGCTT
>JAYZBD010000102.1:0-11592 GCA_036339395.1 Planctomycetota bacterium
CTTCGTATTGTCTGGAAGAATGAAGAGGAGTTCGTTTCGACTTACCTTCGTTCCAACCCTGAGAGCATTGTCCTCCCTCCATTCCTCGACACTCGTGCCGAAGACAACAAGGCCCGGGGAAGGGGCGCGGACTTCACAGAAGGTTTCCTGCAATCGGTATTTCTCAAGCCGATCGGTCCTGTTCTGGAAGCCTTCCTTGTACGCCTCGAGGCTGCTTTCAGCACTCCTCACGGCGGCATCTTCCCGCCGGACGATTCGGGTGTATTCCTCTCGAGCCATCGTCAACTCGGAGTTGTTCAACTGCTCTTCCTTCTTGTGCGTGTAGTTCTCGTAGACATCCTTTGCCAGGACCGCCTGCTCCCAGCTCGATTTCGCCCGGATCATCGAGATCTCGTCCTGGTCGAGTTCATTCTGGCTGATGAAGTTCCGCTCCTTCAATACAAGTGATTTCTCATAGCTTCCCTTCAGTCGCTTGTAATCCTTCTCGGCGGTCATCAGGTCAAGCTCGAGCTTCTTTCGCTTGCTCACGACTTCACCCATTTCCCATGCTTCGAGTGCCAGTTCCGCAAGGTCGATTCTCAACTGGGCCTGGGCGATGTTCGTGTCACGTCGCTTCTGCGTGATCTCGAGATTCGACTCGGTTGTTTCAAGCTGGTTCCGTGCCGTCGTGAGGGCCTCCTCGGCGTTCTCGATGTTCTTCTTCACAGTCTCGTCGTCGAGTTTCAGGAGCAGGTCCCCTTCCTGAACGAAGGACCCCTCTGGAATGAGTTCCATGATGGTCGAGGTTCCCTCGAGCTGGTTTCTCATTGAAACGATTTCAAGGGAGGCCAGGTCGCCGGACGCGGGAATGGATATGTCGAAGCCACCGGATTCGACAATGTAGATGTCGGAGTCATCGACGAGATCGACGGGATTTCCACCGCCAGCGACAAGCCACGCGATCGTGCCGACCATGGCTCCACCCGCTGCAAGGGCAACCATGGTCGTGGAACTGAGTCCGTGGCGTCGTGTTGAGGGGTTCTGGTACATGGTTTGAAGGTCCAAGTCTAGGCCGAGGGCTCCTGGATGGCCAGATCATCGTATGGAACAAGTTCCATGCCGGGAAGAAGTTGCAGTGTTCCGTCGGTGTTCACCCTGAGCTGACCGGAACGATCAAGGTATTCAAGTATCGACACCTGCACATCCCTGAAGGAGGAATCCCTCGAATCCTGGGCCGACACGAGTTGCCGAATCGCCTGGAGGGAGTTGAGCACCGAGACCCGGTCTGCCTTCGCCTTTATCGACTCGATGCCCAGTTGGGCAATATCAACATTTCTCCTCTGGAGATCCAGTGCGAAGAGGTTGGCGTCTATGTCCCGAATGGCGGAGCGTACATCGATGACGATGGTGTCTCGGAACAGGATGAACGTCCGCTGTGATCGCTCCAGGTTGATCTGGGCCTGCCGCACCTGCAGTCGTTCAATCTCCCTGTCCAGTGGAATACCGAAACTCAGCCCGGCCGAGTAGTCGATGTCCTGGAAGTTCGGGTTCAACCCGTTCCATCCCTGCCTTGCATCAGGAAGCTGGGAATCACTGGGTATCGATGCGGAAAGCGCGAGGTCCAGGTCTGGAAGAAGAGCATTTCGGGCGTTTCGTATTGCACGCTGACGATCCACGAGCTTGTTTCGTTCGTTCTGGAGATCAAGGCGATTGGTAAGTGCAAGGCCAACCGCTCCGTCCATGGTGGTGGACGGAGGTGGAATGGCGAGTGCGTCTTCACTGATCACGATCGGCTCTTCGATCGGGTAGCCGATGAGGCGCTTGAACTGGTCGACGGCAAGTCGATATTGTTCCCACTGCCTGCTGAGGTCTGCCTTGGCCTGGAGAGCGCTGTTCTCGGCATCCGCTGACTCGAAGAGCTGGGTACGTCCGGCTTCGTAGAGCGCCTCCTGCCTGGCGGCAAGCGCATCGTAGTACTCGATGCTCTCTTCGGCATGGCGAAGCCGGCGTCGCTGAACCTGCAGACCAAGGAACTCGGTTGTCACTCGAACCAGGAAGATCCTTCGAAACCGCTCGAAGGTTCTTGCTGCATAGACGATGTTCCGTTCAGCCTGGATGAGATTTTCACGTGCAACAGGACCGGCTCCGCGAAGGAAGGGAATGGATGCGCGGACATTGATGTCGCTTGCAAGCGTGCCCGCGTTGCTCTGTTCGTGCGACCCCGAGACATCTCGATGGAGATCCTTTGCAAAAGTGGCAACCCACCCGGCGGACACCTCCCCTCCGTAGGGGAGCTTCTGCGTCACGTTCCATTCGTTCACGAGGTTCAGCGCCGTTTCATAGAAACCGCGATCTGTCGGGTCGTTGGCGTCGGCGGTGATTCGTGGGCTGATGGTGTCGCTGACTCGAGGGACCCACCGGTGTTCCTCGACCAGGAGTGCAAGGCAGGAAAGAATGTATTCCTCCTGCGCGTATTTGAACTCCTGGGCATTGGCGAACGCCCATTGCAGCGAATCCTGCAATCCTATCCTCGGAGCATCGTCGTAGGTGCCCTGGTACCCCTTGAGCCGTTCAAGGACGGCCTCGGCGTCGGTATCCTCGATGGCCATGAATGAAAGTTCGTCTGCAGCAGGGTTCCAGGTCGTGGGGCTGGTGTCATCCATGACTTCTTCCGAGACCGTGACCGCAGCCCACCCACTTGCAACTGGTGGAGGGGCACCCTCGCCGAGTGTTCCGCTGGCTCCCTTGAGCATGGAGCCGACTTCCTCGTCAATCGAACTGAACCCCGCATAGCAGCCGGCCAGGTGGATCGGCGCAGTGGCGAGGAAGCCGGCAACCGCCAGCTCAAGGAGATGATGGAATGTCCTGTTCGATCTCGACTGCATGAACTCTCTCCACATATCGGCAAGGAGGCGGCTGTTTCAGGAAACGCTTGCCGGGTCGGACTGCACATTGTAGAGCACAAGGCGGGTCATTCTTGATGTGATCATTGAATGCAGCCCCAAACGGCCAAACCAATCTGCTTTCGAGGGTTTCCAGGTGAGGCTGGTACACTCGACCCATGCCATCCAGCCACGAAGCACACGCAAACCTGACCGTTCTTGATCACCCCGTGATACAGGATCGATTGTCTCGACTGAGGGATGCATCAACTCCTCCGGAGACCTTTCGTCGTCTGCTGGACCAGGTTGCCGGTCTCATGACGTTCAGGATCAGCAGGGATCTGCAGGTCCGGATGTTGAAGATCACTACACCCCTGAAGGAGACGGATGGCGCACAGCTGAAACTTCCACTGACGCTTGTGCCTATCCTCCGTGCGGGTATCGGCATGATCGACGGCATTCTCGCACTGCTTCCCGAAGCCCGGGTCGGGCACATCGGCGTCTACAGGGATGAGGCGACAATGGAGCCGGTGCCCTACTACGAAAAGATGCCCCCGGACATTTCCGAAGGCCCGGTATTCATTGTCGACCCGATGCTTGCCACGGGCGGTTCGGCGAGTTTCGCAGTATCGAGACTCAAGGAGCATGGTTGCAGCGATCTCCGCCTGATCTGCCTTGTCTGCGCTCCCGAGGGAATACGCAGGATGGAGCAGGAGCACCCCGATGTTCCGATCTACACGGCATCACTCGACGATGGGCTCGATGAAAATGGCTACATCATGCCCGGGCTCGGAGATGCAGGGGATCGTATCTTCGGAACCCAGTGATGCGACGTATCATGGTCTGAGCCATGACCAGCCACACGCCGACAACACTGTTCGGGAAAGAATCCCTGCTCGAACCTTCCCACGCAGCCAAGGATCCTGACACCAGGCTCTATGTCGGAGACTGTCGCCAGGTACTGCGGGCGCTGCCGGATGCCGGCGCCATCGACTTGATCTTCGCTGATCCCCCGTTCAACTGGGACGTGAAGTATGGCGACTGGAACGACGATCTTCCCCGGGAGGAATACGAGTCGTTTACAAGGGAGTGGCTCGATGCCTGCGTCGAAGTACTCTCGCCCCATGGGAGCATGTGGGTAAATACCCCCGATGACAATGCGGCAGAAATCGTCATGCACCTGAAGAATCGTGGCATGACCATGGTCAACTGGTGCATCTGGCATTTCCGATTCGGTCAATGTCGCCAGGGAGCCTTCATCACCAGCAAGGTCCATGCGTTGTATTTCTGCAAGGATCCATCAAACCGAACCTGGAACCCGGACCCCGTGCTTGAGCAGTCGGACCGGGCAAGCATCTACGGGGATCCCCGGACGATGGCCAAGGAGACGAACAAGGGGATGCGCGTTCCAATGGACGTCTGGTATGGAAAGTACTGGGGAAGAATCCAGGGAAACAACAAGGAACGAAGGCACGCCCACAGGAACCAGCTTCCAGAGGCTTACCTGGAACGTGTCATTCTCTCCTGCTCCAACGAGGGCGACCTCGTCCTCGATCCATTTACGGGCTCCGGGACGACGTGCACGGTTTCGAGGGCAACGGGTCGGCGATCAATCGGAATCGAGTTTTCAAATGCAATCGCAGACAGCGCGTGGGATCGGATCTCCGACATCGGCATGGTTCGGAAGGATGCCGCCCGTGGAGGCTCCTCGGCGATCGCCGCTCCACGTCGTCGAAACAGGCGTACCAAGCAGGCTGCGAGCGACACGTGAACGATTTCCCCGGTGGCCGGCAGTTGGACTACAACAACGCTGATGCCGTTTCGGCGCTCATGCGGGACGCCGCCGGGGTGCTCATGTCCGAACCGGGTCGCGAAGGGGCTTCCGTCAGGCTCCCCGCTGACGGACGCCTGTTGATCACGGGCGATCTGCATGACCACCTGGACAACTGGCATCGTATTCTTCACCTTGCTTCACTCGAAGCCAACCCGGGAAACCATGTCCTGCTGCAGGAACTCATTCATGGCGACAGGCTTGTAAACGGTCTCGATTTCAGTTGGCGAATGCTCGTGCGTGTTGCTGAAGTCGTGCTTGCATACCCGGGGCAGGTGCACGTGATTCTCGGGAACCACGAACTCGCACAACTGACACGACGTCCGGTCAGCAAGGGCGCGGGAAACAGCGTCGCACTCTTCGAGGATGCAATCGACTGGACGTTCAACGACAGGGCTGATGAAGTCACAGCAAGTATCGATGCATTTCTCGCGTCTCTGCCACTGTGTGTCAGAACCTCGAACGGCCTGCTCTGCACCCACTCGTTGCCGGACACGTCACGCATGGGTCAATTCGATCGTTGCATTCTTGATCGTCGTATTGAATCGACCGACTACGAGGGCATGGAAGGTTCTGCATGGATGTTGACGTGGGGTCGGAACCACGAAGATGACCAGCTCGAGGAGCTTGCAGAACTCTGGAGTGTTTCGACCTTCTGCATCGGCCACCAATTCGTTCCGGAGGGGATCAGCCAGCTGGGACAACGACTGGTCGCACTCAATTCGGACCACGCTCGCGGAGTTGCCGTCCCATGGGACCTGGGGAGAACACCCTCGCCGAAATCGTTGCTGGAATCCGCAATCCCGTTGCAGTCGGTACCGATTCCACAGGTGGGTGAAACATGAATACACCGGTACTCCTTGCCATTGAATGTTCGCAGCGACATGGCGGAGTTGCATTGCAGGATCGGAGCGGTCATGTGTACACCGTCGATCTCGAACCAGGCATCCGCCGGGATGATGTTCTCCAGCCCGCCATCGAGTCACTGTTTGATCAAGCCGGCCTCGCTCCACCGGACCTGGAGGGGTGCGGTTGCTCGCTTGGGCCAGGTGGGTTTACCGGGCTCAGGATCACCATTGCGATCGCGCGAGCGATGGCGATAGCACTTCGTATTCCCCTGTATGGAATTCCATCTGCAGTTGTCGCTGCTCTCTCCACTCCAACTCCTCCAGGAAGGGTCATCGTGGCACTGGCATCAAAAGGTGAATCAGCATGGCTGACTCGCATCGAGCATCCACGCGAAGGCCGGTGGGCCGGTCCAGGCGAGTTGGTTACTGCAGATGATCTTGGGCCATGGCTGGAGGGAGTTGTTTCAATCATTGCCGATGAACACCTCCCAGGTTCCTTCAAAGAGGCTGCTGAAGCGGCATCAATCGAGATCATGGAACCCCGTTACAACGCAACATGTTGTCTGCAAATGACTTCGGATCGTCACAAGCAGGGACTTCACGACGATCCCATGGCCATGCTCCCCTTGTATCCACGCCCCCCGGAGGCGGTATCCCTCTGGGAGGCCCGTGAAGGCACCTGAAAGTTCAACCTGTTCCGTCTGTGCGGCCTGTTCAATCCGGGGAATATCGACTGCCGTGGCATGCTGGTAAATCCACATCGCATGTACGTCGATGAGTTCTCCATGGAACAGGAATCGCATGATCATGACAGGGACCCGGGAACACAGGACAGCCTGTGGCCACTGGGTGAACCTGCGGAAACACGGATCCATGGTCCGGCGGTTGTTCTGCTTGCCACCGCGGATGCTGGAGCGGCAAGCCGCATCAAGGACATCCTGGCCGAGGCAGGCCATCGAGTCATCGAGGCGACGACGGAGAGTTCGGCACGTGAACAACTGACCCCGGATGTTGACCTGCTTCTTGTTGATGCAGGTCTTTCCCCGGGCGTCCTGGAACTGGTTGAAGACGCCCGTTCACCACACACGTGGCGACAGGTCATCGTCTGGTCCCCCGCTTCAGATTCAGAAACAACCATTTCCGCCGTCCGTTCTGGGGCATGCGACTACCTTCACCTTCCCGAACGTCTCGAGGAACTCGCTGAACGTGTTGATCGAGCAGTTGCAGTGAGCCGTACGGACAAGTGCAGGGATGAACGTCTCTCCCGCCTTGCCGACGCCTGCGAGCAGCTTCGCGAAACAAAGGACGAGATGTCAAACCAGGTGGACGTGCTGTGTGGAGACCTTGCTTCGGCCTATACGAACATCAAGGACCAGCTCTCGCTGGTCGAAATGATGACGGAGTTCCGAACGCTCATTGGGCAGGAACTCGATGTCGAGCAGATGCTTCGGACATCACTGGAATACATGCTTGAGAAGATCGGGCCTACGAATGGAGTGGTCTACCTGCGTGAATCGGAAGGTGACTACGGAATCGGAGCCTACGTCAACTACGAGTGGCAGGACAGGAACATCCTCCAGTCGCTGGAGGAACTCGGCGCGGCCGTCTGTCACCAGATGACAGGCAACGTAGGGCTGCTCAAATTTGATGATGCCGCCGAGTTTTCCTCGTGTGATGGCGTGGAAGCTGAACTCTTCGAGTCTTCCGAAGTCGTCGCCTGCACGTGCATGTTCGGCAGTGAACCATTGGCAGTCCTCGTCTTCTTCCGGAAGGACACGTCTCCATTCACGGACGAGATGGCAGGCATGCTCGACGCGCTCCGTTCGGTCCTGGCCGAGCAGCTTGCAAGAATACTCCGGGTGCACAAGCGTTCAGAGCTTGAATGGCCGGATGAATCCTTTGACGAATCGGATTGGGACATCGCGGCCTGAGCAGGCCCGGTGAATCAGGTGGAACTCTTCCGCTTCTTCCACGACTTTCGCGGAGGTGCGGATGCAGGTCTTCGGCCGTGTATGCGTACAGCACCACTGCTTCCAAGGGCATGTGCCAGGTCCGCCACCATGCGTTCGCTCAGGACAACACGGTATTCCGATTGAAGTTGAATTACGTGTCCGTCGACAGGGAGCCGGAGTGACACCCCCGCCTTGCGACCAGCATGCGATGCATCGGTATTGCTTCGAAGAATGCCCTTGATCTCCTCGAGGGTCGTTGCTTCCACACCTCCACCCCCCGGGCTGACTGCCGTGGTGAGATCAATCTCGATGGAACCTGTCAGCCCTTCGGCAGCCTCCTCCGTTGAAAAGAGCCTTGCCAGGATTACCTGCGGCTCGCCTCTCTTGTGGTCCACATGGCCTTCGGCGAAGACCAGGGAATTTGCCTGGACAAGCCCGCCGAACTCCCGGTACGCATCTGCGAACAGGACGCACTCGATGCTTCCAACCCTGTCCTGCAGTGTCAAGACAGCCATCTTCTGTCCGGCATTCCGCCCATTGGTCAGCAGGATCGTCCTGGTATCCGTGATGAGACCAGCCAGGATCACGCCCTCATCCTGCGTGAGATCCTTCACCCCCCCCGGACCCGTGGTGCAGTAGGTCATGACTTCCTGCTCGAAGGCGTCCAGTGGATGGCCGGAAACATGGAAACCCAGGCACGCCCGTTCACGCGTGAGCATTTCAGCCTGATCCCAGGGATGGATGTCGTGGAGTCGAACCTCTGGAGCTGCCTGGTTCTCCTGGAACATGTCGAACATCGTGTTCTGTCCGGCAGCGCGGTCGGCAGCAGCGGACTGCCCGATGGAAACCGCGTCTTCAACCGAGGCGATCATCGCGGCACGTCTCCCGTTTCCATGAAGCGAATCAAGGGCACCCGATTCAATGAGCGCTTCGAGCGTGGCACGGTTCACGGCTCGAGAAGAAACCCGTGCGCAGAGATCGTGCAGGCTCGTGAAAGAGCCACCCTTGTCACGCTCAGCAAGGATGCCATCGATGGCAACCCTGCCGACGCCCTTGATGGCCCCGAGTCCGAACCGGATATGCCCATTGCAGTTCGTCCGTGCCTGGGAATCGTCCCAGGCAACGGTGAAGTCGGCTTGCGAGACATTGATGTCCGGTGGATGAATGTCAATGCCCATGTTGGGCGCCTCATCCACGTGATCCGGGAACCTCGTACGCCTGCAATCTTCCAGGTATGGCGCCCAGTCCTCCGTCTTCTTCGCACCGCTTTCAAGTGTCAGGACGGCAGCCATGTATTGGACCGGGAACCAGGTTTTCAGGTACGCCGTCTGGTACGCGACGATCGAGTAGCTCGTCGAGTGGGATTTGTTGAATCCATAGCCTGCAAACTTGAGAATGAGATCGTACAGATCGTTGGCCCGAGTCTGCTCCATGCCCTTCGCTCCCGCCCCGGCGAGGAAGACCACTCGCTGCGCCTCGATGACCTTCTTCTTTTTCTTGCTGATCGCCTTGATGAGGGAATAGGCGTCCCGCAACGGAACATCCCCCAGGCCGTGCAGGATCTGCATGACCTGCTCCTGGTAGATCATGATTCCGTAGGTTTCCATCGTGAACTCATCCACGACGGGATGGATCGAATCCGTCTTCTTGGACCCGTGCTTTCTCTCGCAGTACTCAGACATGAGGGCCATGGGACCGGGCCTGTAGAGGGCGTTGGCTGCAATCAGATCGAGCAGTCGGTCGGGGACCACGTCGCGAAGCAGCCTTCTCATTCCGGAGGACTCGAACTGGAAGATCCCGGAGGTGTCACCTCGGCGGAAGATGTCGAGGACCGCCTGGTCGTCGTACGTCAGTCGATCGAGATCAAGTGGGTGGGCGCCCGTTCCAGGCTCCCTTCCAACAGCCATCCAGATTTCTTCGTCGGAGAATTGTTCACGGATGTGCTTCCGTGCAAGTTCGATTGTGGAGAGAGTTCTCAGCCCGAGAAAATCCATCTTCAGGAGGCCGACGGATTCACAGGTCGGCCCATCCCACTGTGTCATGACATCATCGCTGCCGGTTGCGCGGCAAAGGGGAACTATCGTGTCGAGCGGCTGCGTGGCGATGACGACACCCGCCGCGTGCACTCCCGCATGTCGAGCGTGGTTCTCAAGTGACTGGGCCTGGTCGATGATTCTTCGAACAACCGGATTCTGCTGGCATTCAGTCACGAGATCGGGCTCGCGACTGAGAGCGTCATCAATCGTGATGTTCAATTCGCTGGGAACGAGATTTGCAAGGCGCTGCCCCTCCTGTGCACTGAGCCCATGAACACGCGCAACATCCTTGATGGCCTGCTTGGCCTTGAGCCGTCCGAAGGTGATGATCTGGGCTACGTGACCATACTTGTCTCGAACGTAGTTGATGACATCTGCGCGACCGTCCTGGCATATGTCGATGTCAATGTCGGGGTATTCACTTCGATCGGGATCCGTGAAGCGTTCGAAGAGCAGTCCATATTCGACTGGACAGGCATTCGAAAGGCCCAGGACATAGCCGACCATGGTTCCGACACCACTGCCCCTGGCGTTGGCGGGAATTCCTCTCTGCCTCGCCCAGGTGACAAAGTCCCAGCAGATGAGAAAGTAGGCGCTGATCTGCTTGCTCTCGAGGATGTCCAATTCTCGATTACAACGTTCACGGATGGCATCGGTGATGCCGTCGGAACCGTATCGCCAGAGAAGGCCTGCTTCACAGAGTTTTCGCAGGACGACATCGCACTCACGCTGCACATCACTTCTGCGCACGTTGGGATCAGTTGACGCGTCATATGGAAGCAATTCAAAGAGTCTGCAGCAGGAAGAAAACCACTCGGTCAGACCGCCCCCGTCATACGGCGGGATCTCCTCCGGTCCATTGGCTCGGACCAGGGGGACGTGCGATGCATCGAAATCGAGTTCGACGCAGCATCGTTCCGCGATCCCGGAGGCGGCTTCAACGGCCTCGGGCAGATCCTCGAAGAGGGATGCCATCTGCTCAGGACTCTTGAGGTAGAGGTCGGCCGGGTACCTGAGCCTCTGGTCGTCGTCCTTCATCTTCTGCATTGATATGCAGCAGAGCGTGTCGTGAACATCATGGTCCTCCGCTCCGAGGAAGTGCACGTCGTTGTCACAGACGATCGGCAGATCGAGTTCCCTTGCAAGTTTTACGAGGAGCGGATTGATGTCCTCCTGTGCCTTGACGCCGTTTCGCTGCAACTCGATGAAGAAGCAGGATTCGCCATCAGCGTTGGTCCCGAAGGCACCGGCATGCCACGACGCCTCCTCGACGGCTTCGTCCCAGTACTGGTCAAGGCCTGTTTCATGAAACTTCGTCAGGGCATCTGCAAGTGAACTGCCAAGATGCCCGTTGATGGCGATGAGGCCTTCGCCCCATTGCTCAAGCGTCTCCCGATCCATCCTGGGCTTGTAGTAGAAGCCTTCGAGAAATGCATCACTGCTGAGTTTCAGCAGGTTCGACCACCCGGTGTTGTTCTCTGCCAGCAGGACAAGATGGTGCCCCCCGGCCTTTCCGGGGCTTGAGTTGCCCCCACCCCGTTCATGTCGACTTCCACGAGCGACGTAGGCTTCGATGCCGAGAATCGGCTTCAGTTTTCTTTTCCGGGCGGCGTGGTAGAACTCGATGCAGCCGAACAGGTTTCCATGATCGGTGATTGCTACTGAAGTCATGCCCGATTCAGCAACCCGGTCCATGAGCCGGTCAATGCGGTTGCCGCCGTCAAGCAGTGAATATTCGGTATGCAGGTGCAGGTGGGCGAAGTGCATCCCTACAGGGTACATCGCCCCTCGTCAGCCCGGGGACAGGTCAGTCCCTGTTGATGACTCGTACATTCTTTCGCTTTGCCTCGGGGGTTCGACCACCCTTGAACAAGCCCGAGAGGGCGTTCAGCAGGCCGAGGATTCCGAAGACCACGGTCGCCGCGATCATTGCCACCACGAGGAGCAGGAGGATCGGCAGCCCGATGACCAGGAGGAATGCGATGGCGGCCGTCTTGGTTACCCAGCTGGGCTGCTGGTTGATCCGTCGAAATGCCTCAGCCGCCCGGGCACTGCCAGGTGTCA